>NZ_JBSPKW010000002.1:0-514665 GCF_053848065.1 Mesorhizobium sp. BHscii
ACGGAGATCAGCGATCGCGGCTCGGGCGTCGAGTTTCCGGACAGGATATTCGAGCCGTTCTTTACCACGAAACAGCAGGGCATGGGCATGGGGCTGGCGATCTGCCGCTCGATCATCGAGTCTCACGGCGGGCGATTGTGGATGGAGAACGAGCCGCATGGAGCGACGTTCATCTTCACGTTACCCGTTGAAGCGAAAGCGGCGTCATGACGATGGACGATCATATTATCTTCATCGTGGATGACGATGAACGCATTCGGGAAGCCCTCAACGAACTCCTGGCTTCACACGGCCTGCGCGCCATCGCGTTTGGATCGGCCGGCGACTATGTCAGCGCGGACAAGCCGGACGCCCCGGCGTGCCTCATCCTCGATGTCGAGTTGCCGGATATTAACGGCCTTGATCTGCAGAGGCAGATCGCGGAGGGCGATCATCCGCCGATCGTTTTCATAACGGGACATGGCGACATCCCATCCTCAGTGCGCGCGATCAAGCATGGCGCCGTGGATTTCCTTACCAAGCCTTTCAGTGATGCGGACCTTATGGCAGCAATCCAGGCGGCGATCGCCCAGGATCGGAAAAAGCGATCAGAGCGCGCCGAACTTGGTGTGTTGCGGCAACGCTATCTTGACCTGACGCCGCGCGAACGTGAGGTGCTGCCGCTGGTGGTGAGTGGGCTTCTCAACAAGCAGGCCGCTGCAGAGCTGGGGATCAGCGAGGTCACGCTGCAAATCCATAGAAGGAATGTGATGCAGAAAATGGCGGCGGCGTCGCTCGCCGATCTCGTGCGTATCGCGGAGAGACTGGAGATACCGATCACTCACTCGCGCCGAGCGGGAGGGAACTGAACGTGACTAAGCGAAAACCTGTCGTGGCAGTTGTCGATGACGATCCAAGGCTGCTTGAGTCGCTCGAGGACCTTCTGGAGTCCGCGGGCTATGTGGTTCGCAGCTTCTCGTCGGCGGGATCGCTACTCATCGACGGGCTGTCGGGCGTGGACGTGCTCATCACCGACATTGGGATGCCTGGCACGGACGGCTTTGAGCTTCGTGACCTGGCGAAGAAGGCGCGTCCGGAACTGCCGGTGTTCCTGATCACCGGCCGTCACGAAATAGCGGATCAGTACCGCGCGAAGGGCATCAGCGGGTTTTTCCGCAAGCCTTTTGATGGCCAGGCCCTGCTTGCTGCCGTTGGCGACGCTTTACGCAACCAAGAAACCGAGGACAAACATGAGAGTTGACCAGCCGCTCTTACGGAAATCGGCGCCGTTGTCACAGCAGCGGAGGAGTGAATCGGCGCAGCCGCTCGTCATCATTGTCGATGACGATGCGTCTGTTCGAGAGGCGCTGTCCGAATTGATCCTGTCGGCGGGGTTTCTGCCGGTCTGCTTTACCTCGACCCGCGAATTGCTCGACGGCAACATACTGGACAGCCCCGGCTGCCTGATCCTCGACGTGCGCATGCCGGGGACGAGCGGTCTCGATCTGCAGCATCATCTAGCGAAAAACGGAAACCCCAAGCCCATCATCTTCCTGACCGGCCATGGCGACATTCCGATGACTGTCCAGGCGATGAAGGCTGGCGCCGTGGACTTTCTCACCAAGCCGGTGCGAGACCAGACGCTGCTTGACGCTGTGATCGCGGGCATCGCGATGGATGCCGAGCGGCGGGCTCAGGCAGTGGTCGTCAAGCGCAACATTGAGCGAGTCGAGACCCTGACGCCACGCGAGCGCGAGGTTCTGCATGAAGTGGCGCGCGGACGCCTCAACAAGCAGATCGCCTTCGACCTCGGCATCAGTGAAGTAACGGTCAAGCTGCATCGCGGCAATGTCATGCGAAAGATGGAGGCCGCTTCCATCGGCGAGCTGATCCGGGCATGGGAAACTCTGCCCGCGCCGATGCGCGAGCCCGACGCGACTTAAATGTGAGCTTTTAGCAGGTTGTCCATTCGGACCGGACCGAGGAGACTGGAGTTGTCAAGCTTCAGCACTCGGCAGAGGGTCCTATTGGGTGTCTCGCGGCAGATCTGCGCCGAAACTGGCTATCATTGAGGCGCTCTTTGGGGTGTGTGCCCGGCCATTGCTCGGAAGATTTGCGCGAGGCTAGCCAGCCCACCATCCGCTATTATGCAACTGCGCCTGCCGTGCCGCGTTCGGTCCTCTCCCGATCCGAGGCTAAGCTGACGTGCGTCGGTAAGAAGTAGGCCTGCCTCAGCTACGCCCCACGCCTGGCGTGCCTGTCCTGCACCTTGGCATCGCATGACAGATCCTTCCGTAGAATAGGTTCGCGGCCCGGATCGGCGCATCCTTCTTCGCAAGCCATCACGACCGTCGAGTTTAGACCGCTCCTTCGCCCGTCCCCCCCCCGAATGCGATCGCGCAGGTCGATCGATGGTCGTGATGGTGAGCCGGATGTTCAAAGCCGCACATCATGGATGGATGCGATGAAGAAGGATGGACTTTTCTGCGTTGGCGGATCTCGCCGCGATGTCTTGTTGGCCGGCTTAAGCGCAGTTGCAGCAGCCGGGCTGCCTCTCGCTGCTTCGGCCACAAGCCGAAAGCAAAACCTTCCCACCTCTCAATCAAGCAAAGGAACTAAGACGATGAGCTCCATCACGACCAAGGACGGCACGGAAATCTACTACAAGGACTGGGGCAAGGGCCCTATTGTAACATTCTCGCATGGCTGGCCGCTGAGTTCCGATGCCTGGGACGGCCAGATGCTTTTTCTGGCGCAGAACGGCTTCCGCGTGGTTGCGCACGACCGACGCGGCCATGGCCGGTCCAGCCAGGCCCCGTCTGGCAATGACATGAATGGCTATGCCGACGATCTCGCAGCGGTGATCGAGGCGCTGGATCTTCAGGGCGCCACGCTGGTCGGCCATTCCACCGGAGGAGGCGAGGTCGCTCGCTATATCGGACGCCACGGGACGAAGCGGGTCGCCAAGGCCGTTCTTATCGCCGCCGTTCCGCCGATCATGCTGAAGACGCCGGCCAATCCGGAAGGCCTGCCTCAGGAAGTGTTTGACGGCATGCGGAGCGCACTCGTCAGGGACCGCTCGCAATTCTACCGAGACCTGGCGCCAACATTTTATGGCGCAAACAGGCCGGGTGCCAAGGTTTCGCAAGGAACGCTGGATCAGTTTTGGCTGTGGAGCATGCAGGCCGGTCTCTTGAACGCCTATGAATGCATCAAGGCGTTCTCCGAGACCGACTTCACCGAGGATCTCAAGAAGTTCGACGTGCCGACCCTGGTCCTGCACGGCGAGGACGACCAGATCGTCCCCGTCAAGGACTCGGCAGTCAAGTCGGCGCGGCTGATCAAGGATGCCAGGGATATCTATTACCCAGGGGCGCCGCACGGCATCACCGCCACGCACCAGGATCAAGTCAACGCTGACCTGCTCGCCTTCATCAGGGGATGATGCTGCCTCAACCCACGGCGGCGTCATCCGCAATTCCTTGGAGCTCCCGATGACCATCTCTGGCAATTTTTCGCGCGCGTTGAACCGCATGTCAGGCGGCCCGCGAGGCCAAACGTTGTGCGCTCGCATTGCCGAGCGATGGCCTGAGTGCTGGTTCTGTCGGCTGATGTCTCGGACGGTCGAGCCGAACCACTGCGCCATCGAACTCGTTCGCTGGCGCCGACACGGGACGCACGCTGGGATACAAATGGCGCACGGACGGCCACTAGGGCCACAGCCGCCAAGGCGTGAAACTTCTTCCGAACAGGCGGGCTGTGCTTACGCGCAGCTCGTCCGCGACCTGGCGAACTGGTCGTTATTTGAGGGAGGGACAACGCTGGAGGTCCTGGAGACCTCCGGCCGCACTCCGGCCGCTGCGGAAGCGGTCGCAGGCGTTCGACACCACGTCGCGTTGTCGGCCGACGTCGGCGAACGCCTACAAGGCCAACGACGGGCCACGAAGGAGAATGCAAATGCCAAATTGGCCTCTACAAGGAAGCTGAGGTGGCGCTGTGGACCGCCGGCATCTGCCTCGATGTCGTCGGCTTACAATACAACCTCATTTCCATCGCCGAGATTGCAAAGGTCGTCGGTGAAATTCCCGCGCCTTGGAATGAAGCAACGGATGACCCGGTGGTTCTGTCATATCGCCTATCCTTCGGCTACGGCCGGGAGGCGCTCTTAGGAGGACGTCATGCGCGTTGGCAGTCTGCATACAGTAACATCTGTTCGTCTCATGGTGATCGACGTCGACGCCACACTGCGGAATGCAGCGCTCTCACTTTCCGATCCAGCCATAGGTCTGGTCGTCGTGTGCCACGGCAGTGGGGAGGCGGCAGGTGTGTTGAGCAAATCCGACCTCGTGCGTCATGTGGCGAATTCGGGATCGGCAGAAGCGCTCGTATCGACATTGATGAGCCGATCCATCGTCTCCTGCGGTCCCAGTGACGATGTGCATTCAGTCTGGCAGACCATGGTCGCACAACGACTTCAGAATGTCCCGGTTCTCGGGGCTGGCTCGAAACCGCTTGGCATTCTCGATATCCGCGATGCAATGAAGGCGCTCTTCGAGCAAGAGGAGCTCCAGGAGCGGCTGCTTGCCAACTACATTGGCGGGATCGGCTATCAATAACGGCAAGAGCAGGCGGGAGTGATTGTTCCTCCTTGTCGGTCATCGCAATCACAAAGGCTTCACCATGGATACGAGCAAGGCTCCCGAGACGATCGACCATAGTCGCCGACGCATTGTTGGCGCCGCGGCAATGACGTTTGCCGCCGCCACCGAGTTCGGCTTGAGCGCGCCGGCAAAGGCAGCAGCCAGTTGGACGAACCAGGCAACAGCGTCTGCGACGCAGGCGGCGCAGAAATCATTCGGCTCGCTCAGGCAGGTCAATGCCGGCGCGCTAAGCGTCGGATATGCGGAGCTAGGGCCGGCCGACGGCGCGCCCGTCCTCCTGCTTCACGGCTGGCCCTACGATATTCACACCTACGTCGACGTCGCGCCCCTGCTTGCCTCAAAGGGGCACCGCGTGATTGTGCCGTACCTGCGCGGCTACGGCACGACCCGTTTCCTTTCGGATGAGACGATGCGCAACGGCCAGCAGTCGGTGCTCGCCACAGATACAATCTCCCTGATGGATGCGCTAGGAATCGAAAGGGCCACGATCGCCGGTTGCGACTGGGGCGCCCGGACGGCGAACGTCGTCGCCGCGCTTTGGCCTGAACGCTGCAAGGCGATAGTCTCGGTGAGCGGCTACCTCATTGGCAATCAGCAAGTCGGCATGGGGCCGCTGCCGCCGAAGGCGGAGTTGCAATGGTGGTACCAGTTTTACTTCGCCACGGATCGCGGCCGCGCCGGCTATGAGAAATATACGCGCGATTTCGCCAGGCTGATCTGGCAGCTCGCTTCGCCAAAGTGGAATTTCGATGATGCCACCTTCGAGCGCAGCGCCGTGGCCTTCGACAATTCGGACCATGTCAGCATCGTGATCCACAACTACCGCTGGCGGCTCGGGCTGGCCGAAGGCGAGCCGAAACACGAAAACCTGGAAAAGCGGCTCGCCCTAGGGCCGGTCATTACCGTACCCGCCATTACGCTCGAAGGCGACGCCAATGGCGCACCACACCCGGACGCCAGTTCCTACGCCAAGAAATTCTCGGGCAGATATTCGCACAGGGTCATCAGCGGCGGCGTCGGACACAATCTGCCGCAGGAAGCTCCGGGAGCCTTTGCCGATGCCGTCATCGACGTCGACCGTTACTGAGTGCTATCGGGCCTAGGCCAACGAACAGGCAGGACACCATCACGAGCTTCTAAAATCATCGCCATCCAGGTATCTGCGGGGCAATGCGCAGCAGCGGAAAAGCGTTGGATCGGGTCACCCACAACATTGGAATCGTCGGGTAAAATTGTACTAGGCACTACCAAAGTAATTTCAATAACTTATTAGTTTTTTGGTAGCGGGAGAGGGACTTGAACCCCCGACCCCAGGATTATGATTCCCGTGCTCTAACCAACTGAGCTACCCCGCCAGGGCGGCGAAGGTCCGAAATCCGCCTTAAATCAGAAGGCATTTCGAAGCGTTCGCCAAGGTCGGGCGGATATAAGGTTGGGACGCCAGGCCTGTCAAGCATCGATGCAGCCGGCATGCGGCACATTCTATCGCATCGTGCTTCCGAAAACCGGAATCGATTTTCGGAAAGCGCGATGCGAAGGTTTACGGTCTTGAGACGCGTACTTGTGCGTCCCAATCGGACACGCGTCGCTCTGATGGCCGAAAAGCTTTGCCGGGCAGATAATTGCGCACAGAAATGCCGGGGTTGAGTTCGGCGGGGCCCGCCGCTATGTCTCGGCCACGAAATTCTAGAGTTGGAATTGATGAAACCGCGCATTGCAGTCCTCGGTTGCGGATACTGGGGCAGCAACCACATCCGCACCCTCAAGGCGCTCGGCGCGCTGCACGCGGTCTCGGACGTCAATCCTGCCCGCGCCGAAGGCTTCGCCAGTGAGCAGGATTGCCTGGCGATCGAGCCGGAGGCGCTGTTTGTCCGCAGCGACGTCGATGCCATCGTAATGGCGCTGCCGCCGCAGTTCCACGCCGATATGGCGGTGCGCGCAGTCCGGGGCGGCAAGGACGTGCTGGTGGAAAAGCCGATCGCGCTGACGGTGGCGGATGCCGAGCGCTCGGTGAAGGCGGCGGCCGACAATGGCCGCGTCTTCATGGTCGGCCATGTGCTGCGCTTTCATCCAGCCTTCGAGACGTTGAAGGCGCTGATCGACAGTGGCGAGCTCGGCGAGGTCCGCTATATCCATTCGCACCGCCTCGGGCTCGGCAAGTTTCATACCGAGAACGATGCGCTGTGGGACCTTGCGCCGCACGATCTGTCGATGATCCTGGCCATCACCGGCACGGAACCGATCGAGGTGCGTGGCGAGGGGGCAGCGCTCCTCGACAATCTCAGCGATTTCGCGCATTTGCACATGCGCTTTCCCAATGGTCTGCGCAGCCATCTCTTCGCGTCGCGGCTCAACCCTTACCGCGAGCGGCGGCTGACCGTGGTCGGCACCAAGGCGATGGCGGTGTTCGACGATGTCGAGCCGTGGGAGCGCAAGCTCGCCGTCTACCGCCACGCGGTGTGGCAAGACAGCGGCCAATGGGCCTTCACCACCAACGAGCCGTCCTATGTGGCGGTGGGCGAGGGCATGCCGCTGACGCGAGAGCTCGAGCATTTCCTCCAGTGCATCGAGACGCGGGCAGAACCGCGTACCAGCGGCGAGGAAGCCATCAGGGTGCTGCGTATCCTGACCGCTGGCACGGTTATCCACACCGGATCGTCTTCCTGAGAGAAAAATGCGGCTGTATCAGAGCCTGATCCATCCCGATAAAATCGGGATCTTTGTCTATTCGGCGGGAATCTGCGCCGGGCGGGCTGCCAGCCGCGTCAGCATCGCCTCGGCCTCGGCGCCACGCTCGGAACGCTCGATGAAGCCGCCGCCGAACACGCGGGCTTCGTTGCCGTCGTCGGAATAGAGCACGCAGGCCTGGCCGGGCGCGATGCCGGACTCGCCGTCGACCAGTTCAACCGAAGTGATCCCGGCGTTGTGATGCAGCACGGCCGGGCGCGGCGGGCGTGTCGAGCGGACCTTGGCGAAAAGCTCCAGCCCAGCCGTCGGGATATCTGACAGTGCAGCGTCGCCCAGCCAGTTCATGTCGCGCAAATAGATCTTATGCGTCTCCAGCGCCTCGCGCGGACCAACGACGACGCGGGCCCGGTCGGCGTCGAGATGGACGACGTAGAGCGGCTCGCCCGACGCGATGCCGATGCCGCGGCGCTGACCGATCGTGTAGCGCAAAATGCCTTCATGGCGGCCGAGCACGCGGCCGTCGATATGGACGATGTCGCCCGGATTGGCAGCAGTCGGCTTCAGCTTGGCGATGATGTCGGAATATTTGCCCTGCGGGACGAAGCAGATGTCCTGGCTGTCCTGCTTAGCGGCGACCGTTAGCCCCATTTCCTCGGCGATGGCGCGAACCTGCGGCTTCGACAGGCCGCCGAGCGGAAAGCGCAGATAGTCGATCTGCGCCTGCGTGGTGGCGAAAAGGAAATAGCTCTGGTCGCGGTCCGCGTCGACAGGCCGGTACAGTGCGCGATGGGCGCCGTTGGCTCCAGAGCGGATGTAATGGCCGGTGGCCAGCGCGTCGGCACCGAGCTCCTTGGCGGTCGCCAGAAGGTCGGCGAATTTCACCGTCTGGTTGCAGGAAACGCAAGGGATCGGGGTTTCGCCGGCCACATAACTCTCGGCGAAGGGATCGATCACCGCCTTGCGGAAGCGCTCCTCGTAATTGAGCACATAGTGCGGAATGCCGAGCGTCTCGGAGACGCGGCGAGCATCGTCGATATCCTGGCCGGCGCAGCATGAGCCGGCCCGGTGCGTTGCCGCGCCGTGGTCGTAGAGCTGCAGCGTGACGCCGACGACGTCATAGCCTTCATGCTTCAAAAGGCCGGCAACGACCGACGAATCGACGCCGCCCGACATGGCAACAACGATGCGGGTATCTTCGGGGCGTCCGGGAAGGTCGAGGCTGTTCATGGTTCTTTCGTTCTGCACGGCGCCCTGGATGACAGCGCTTGAATGCCAATGGCCGGAATATAGGTCAAGCTTTCCGGGTGCGCCAGCTTCGCGAGCCGGCCGATTTTTTCTAATGGATACGGCGCTTGCGGGCAGATGCCTCAAATGCCGACGAAAAGACTAACGCGCCGTTCATGATCCTTACCTAGCTATTAGGGTTCGCTTAGGCAATTTTTAAAGCTGTGGCGGTAATGTGGTGGGGATTGGGTCTTGAGTTTTTAGTAGAGAGTACGATGACCGATCTTGTTAGGCCGCGCGTCAAATATGTTATCGGGCCCGACGGCAGCCCCCTTACGATTGCCGATCTGCCGCCGACGAACACACGTCGCTGGGTTATCCGGCGCAAGGCCGAAGTGGTGGCGGCGGTGCGCGGCGGGCTTTTGAGCCTCGAAGAGGCATGCCAGCGCTATAAGCTGACCACCGAGGAATTCCTGTCCTGGCAAGCGTCGATAGACGAATATGGCCTTGCCGGGCTGCGCACGACGCGCATCCAGCAATATCGGCATTAGGGCTGGTCCAAGTAAGTCAAAGGCGCGACAATCCGCGCCCTTTTTTGCTTTGCCGCAACGGCTCTCTCTGCTTCAGACCGTCAGCACCATATTGCCGATCGGCATGGCGGCGGGAAAGGTATGGATTGCGCCTGCGTCATCGAGCAGGTCTTTGCCACATTAGGCGGCAAGCTCTTTCGCATCGACCTTGACAAGTTCCATAAGGCCTGCGCGGTCGGGCCCGCTGGACATCCGCTCGACGCGCCGAACTCGGCCAGAACCTGATGGGCTGCTCAATCAGATAAGGCCCTGGTCGGAACCGCATACGCCCGACATTAGGGATGCCCGGATGCGGCCGGTCGCGGAATATGAAGGGGATTTGGTGGCATAGGCCTGAAACTGGCGGCTGCTCGACCGATGAGCGGCGACGTTCCAGATGAGCAACGCCCTGATCGCTGGGTGTTGACTGGCCTTAAAGCCTTGCTTTCAGCCGATCATGGCGCTGCGGCCGCCGGTCTCGGCGTCGCGAATCTTGGTGTCGCGTGATTCGAGCATTTCCGCTTTGGAAAGCTCCGCTTCGGCTTCGCCGAGCAGTGATTCGGCAATGCTTCGCTGCTGGGCGAGGTCGCTTTGCGAATTTCTGAGATTGTCGCGGCGCAGGCGCGCTGCCTTGGCGAAGGTCGGATAGGCAAAATGGTTGATGTCGGTGATGCCGGCTTTCTTTTCTTCGGCAGTGATCTGAAGCTCCAGTTCGACAGCCATGCGCTCGAATTCGGCGATCATCATGTCGAGTTGCAGCAATTGCCGCCGCTTCTCGTTCACCTGAAACTGCTTCAGCCGAACGAGGTTTTCACGTGACTTCATGATTCGGTACTCCTGGAAACGCACACCTGCACATATCGTCCAATCCACCTGGCAAACTCAGGCTTCACCCGTCTCCACCGACTTTACCGGAACTATGGGAAACAAAATCCTAAAGTTTTTTGCCGGCGGTAACCATTCGTTTACGGGCATTGTTAATCATACGGCTCAGGACTTAAGGCCGGGTAAAAATTCCGGCTCTCGATGCGGAAGCACGGCCAGCGAGTCTCTGGAGTCACTTAGCCTGACTGATTAATGTTTTGCATTAGCGTTTTGGTTCTGTGATTCACTATTAGATTCAACAAGGTGTAGAAAGGGGTTAAAAAATCTGATACCGTCAACGGCACGGAATTAGGTTTTGTTAACCATTCGATGGCAGCCTCTGCTCAGGCAATCACTGCTCCGGTCCTGGACGGGTCGTGAAATGGTCCGGCAGCAGAAAAGGGGAATGAAATGCGTGTTCTGCTGATAGAAGATGACAGTGCGACCGCACAAAGCATCGAGCTGATGCTGAAATCGGAAAGTTTCAATGTCTACACGACCGATCTTGGCGAAGAAGGTGTCGATCTAGGCAAGCTCTACGACTACGACATCATCCTTCTCGATCTCAATCTGCCCGACATGTCGGGATACGAGGTCTTGAGAACACTTCGCCTTTCCAAGGTGAAGACCCCGATCCTTATCCTCTCCGGCATGGCCGGCATCGAGGACAAGGTACGTGGCCTCGGCTTCGGCGCAGACGACTATATGACCAAGCCGTTCCACAAGGACGAACTGGTTGCCCGCATCCACGCCATCGTGCGGCGTTCCAAGGGCCATGCCCAGTCGGTGATCACCACCGGCGACCTAGTGGTCAATCTCGATGCCAAGACCGTTGAGGTCGGTGGGCAGCGCGTGCATCTGACCGGCAAGGAATACCAGATGCTGGAGCTGCTCTCGCTGCGCAAGGGCACTACGCTCACGAAGGAAATGTTCCTCAACCACCTTTACGGCGGCATGGACGAACCGGAACTGAAGATCATCGACGTCTTCATCTGCAAGCTGCGCAAGAAGCTCGACGCCGCTTCCGGCGGCCAGAACTACATCGAGACGGTTTGGGGTCGCGGCTATGTGCTGCGCGAGCCGGAAGATATCCGCGTCAGCGCCTGAGCTGACGACGCCGATCCGATCGATTTTCCGACAAAAATCCAGCTTCGGCCGGACTTTTGCGATCGTAGCGCAGACATTAGAGCGCCGACCTCCGGGGCCATGTGCCAGGGGTCGGCGAATCAGGCTGCAATTCTCAGGGTGCGGAAGCACTCGAGAAGTTGCGGCCGATTGAATGGCTTCAGCAGATAGCCTTGAGCGCCGGCGCGCTTTGCTCGCATGATCGAAGCGACGTCGACCTCAACCAGCGAAATCAGGATCTGGGGCTGTATCGGACTTTCGATGGCGCGTACGCGGCGAATGACGTCCTCCGCCTGCATGTCCGGCAAGGCGCCGTCGACGACGATGATATCCGGCATGTCAGCAGTGCACATCTCGACCGCGTCAAAACCGCGCGCAGCTTCGATGACCAGCATGTCGGAACCACCCAGGATGCGCTTTGCGACCTTCCTGATGACGCTCGAATCGTCGATGAACATGCAGCGTTTCATTTCCGGGCCCTCTGTGCCATGCGGCAATCCGGCAGCGTCGCGGTACTGAAAGGCACGGTAGGATCAATCCGGTAAAGAAGCTGAAAAGCCAATAGATAAAATTTTTGCAAGACCAGCTTTTACGGAAACTTCTTGACGATGCTTCGGTCGAACTAGCCTGGAAGGTTCATTTCATTCATCCGTGAAGGCGTAAAACATTGTCTAAAAATAGTTGTCTATTCTCGCCTTAGTAACTTCAAGCGGCCGATAGCACGATTTCTTCTGCGGTTGCGTGTATCGATATCGTCATGTTCGCCTCGCGCGCCAGAAGCAGCGTGTAGTAGGGCTGCACCGAATGCGCGTCGATCGGTTCTTCAGGCTTGTTGCCGGAATGGAGTTCCAGGAATTTGGGCGGCACGCGCAGCATCGGACCGCTCGCGGCGAGCGCAAAGCGTGGTTCTGTGTCGAGGTTTTCAAGCGTAACCGCAAGCTTACCGCCACGCGGAATGGCGGCGTTGGCGACGAGAATTAGGTTGAGCAGGAGCTTCACCTTGTTCTTGGGCAGCAGCGCACGGGTTCCGTTCCAGACCAGTTCCGGCTTTTCGTTCTTCAAAAAGGCGATCGCAACGGCCTCGGCGTCCCCCGTGTCGATCATCATGCCGGCAGAACCGGCTGCGCCGAAGGCGATGCGGGCGAATTGCAGGCGGGCCGAAGCGTTTCTGGCGCTCTGGCGAATCAATTTCATGGCGTCTTCGTCGGCGCCGCCTTCGTCGAGCAGCTCAAGCCCGTTGTTTATGGCGCCGACCGGCGAAATGATGTCGTGGCAGACCCGGCTGCACAAAAGCGCAGCGAGATCGGGTGCGGAAAGGGTGAAAAGCTCGGCCATCGGCGAAAGTCCCTGCAAAATTTCACTAAAAATGGCCGGGC
Source organism: Mesorhizobium sp. BHscii (assembly GCF_053848065.1). Taxonomy (NCBI): domain Bacteria; kingdom Pseudomonadati; phylum Pseudomonadota; class Alphaproteobacteria; order Hyphomicrobiales; family Phyllobacteriaceae; genus Mesorhizobium; species Mesorhizobium sp. BHscii. Next base: position 12,487 of record NZ_JBSPKW010000002.1, read on the forward strand.
GATCAATGGTCACGCCTGTCCACACGAATCACGCTCTCTCCCAAGGCCTACTGAATACACAGCGCCTGAGCGTGCAGCAACAAATCCGGAATTGCCGTTATCGAAAATGGTGTGTTCACGCAGGGTGCGGATACTGCGCGGGCGACGCGAAACCGGCTCGAAACCAGCCTTCTAACCGCCATCTTCATGTGAAAGCTTAATGGTTGAAAAAGGATTACGGCATAGTTTGCCCATAACAGTCATCCTTAGCGGCCGCCAAAGAGCCGCACGGATGCGAGGCGTCGGCGAAAGTGCTCCCTGACGGAGATTGGAAGCATGTTTTCCCGATACTACGACCGGAGCTTTTTCCGTGTCATCACCGACCGGAGTTTTCTCCGTGTCGTCTCTGACCGGGTTTCCCGTGTCATCTCTGACCGGGGTTCCCGTGTCATCTCTGACCGGAGTTTTTCCCGTGTCACCTCAATGGCGATCGCTCTGATGGGCCTTGTCGTCGTCTTTTCAACCTCGCCTTCGCGGGCCCAGGAATACACCGCTCAGGAGATCGTCGATTCCGGGCATAAATTCTTCGGCGCAACATCGGGCGGGCTTGCCACCGTCGTCGAGAAGATTTTCGCCTCCTACGGCCTGCCTAATGGCTATTTACTTGGCGAGGAGGGCTCGGGCGCGCTGATCGGTGGCCTGACCTATGGCGAAGGCACGCTCTACACCAAGAATGCCGGCGATCACAAAGTGTTCTGGCAGGGCCCGTCGCTCGGCTGGGATTTTGGCGGCGAGGGCTCGCGGGTGATGATGCTGGTCTACAATCTCGACGATGTGAACAGCCTCTACAATCGTTTCGGCGGCGTTGCCGGCTCCGCCTATCTCGTGGCTGGCGTCGGCTTCAACGTGATGAAGAACAACAATGTGCTGTTGGTGCCGATACGTACCGGCGTCGGCGCCCGGCTTGGCGTCAATCTCGGTTATCTCAAGCTTACCCAGCGTGCCACCTGGAATCCGTTCTGAGCGGGCGGTTGCCTCGTCATCCCGATTGGTTCCAGGGTCGAAGACTTGAACATTGCTGCGGCAGACCCTTGCCGCAGCACTGGAATTCCGTCATGCGAACGTGGCACAGTCCCTAACGGTCCATAACGGATAGTCACCTTGGTTCAGTCGGTCCTGTTCTTTGTCCTCGGCTTTCTCTGCGCCGGCTTTGTGGCGCTGATGATTGCCCCGGCCATCTGGCGGCGGGCCGTGATGCTGACGCGCAAACGCGTCGAGGGCTCGATGCCGCTGACGCTGGCCGAGATTCAGGCGGAGAAGGATCGCATCCGCGCCGAGTTCGCCATGTCGACGCGCCGGCTCGAAATGAGCGTCAAGTCGTTGCGCGAAAAGGCGGCCGAACAGCTTGTCGAGATCAGCCGCGGCCGCGAGGCCCTGAAGGAGCTGGCGCTCGAGCGGAAGGACAAGAAACAGGCCCTTTCCGAACTCGAGGCCAAGGGCGAAGACCTTCGACAGCGCGAAGACCAGCTGCAGCTTTTGTCGGATCGGCTTGCTCAAACCGAACATGCCCTGGAAAAGCGTGTGCTCGAGCTGAAAAAACTGGAGCATATGTATGACGACGCCAGCTTTTCTTCCAGCAGCCGTCAGATCGAACTTGTGGCGCGCGAGTCCGAACTGCAAAAGCTGGCCGACGACATTTCGGTGCTGCGTGGCCAGCGCAAGGAGGCGGACAGGCGCCAACAGGAGAGCGCGGCCGAGAGCAAGGCCGCACGAGACGCGTTGAAGGCCGAGAAGAAAAGGACCGGCGAACTGGACAAGAAGGTCGAGCGCCTGCTCGCCACGCTTGCCGATTGCGAGGCCAAGCTTGACCGCCGCGAAAAGGAAATCGCGCGGCTTCGCCAAAAGTCGAAAAGCGAAAGCGTGGAAAACGCCTCGGCGGTGCGTCTCGTCGGAGTGCAAGGTAGTCAGGGCGATGCGGCCGTCAAGGACGACGACGACATCCAAAACGCCATCGCCAAGCTCGACAGCGACCAAGAGCGGTTGGAGGCGAGGCTGACGGAATTGGCCCGCGAGAACAAGAAACTGAAAACGGAGCTTGCCGCCTTCGAGGCATCCAAATCCGAAGACGGCGACGATGCGCGCCGCGCCAGCGCTGCATTGCGTGAGCAGATGAGCGACCTGGCGGCGCAAGTCGTCGCCCTGACGGCGAAGCTCGACGGGCCGGAGTCGCCGATCGCAAAGGTTCTTGCGGCACCCAACCAACCGGGAAGCGGCGAACGCAGCCTTGCCGATCGCGTGCGGGCGCTGCAGAAGGCCGAATCGACGCATTGAACCCAGGCAGTGATGCTGTCTTCTGCGGCTCAGGTGCTGCTTGCCGAAAAATGATGTAAGGCGATGGCTGACGCGGCGGCGACATTCAGGCTGTCGAAGCCTTCTGCCATATCGATCCGCACCGTCCGCAGACGGGCGAGCAGGCTTTCGGGCAGGCCTTCGCCTTCGGTGCCGAGATAGAGCGCCAGCCGTTCAGTCCTTTTCGCATCGCGGATGCCGGTTCGCCCGCGCGGCGACAAAGCGAACTGGCCGAAGCCCAGCCGGTCGAGCGCTGTGGTGAAGCCGATGGTCTCAGTGAAGGAGGCGAAGGGAACTTTCAGCGCGGCGCCGACCGAAACGCGGATCGCCTTGCGGTACAGCGGATCGCAGCAGGTCGAGTCTAGAAACACGGCATCGGCGCGGAAGGCGGCGGCGTTGCGAAAGATCGAGCCCATATTGTCATGGTTGGCGATGCCGACCAGCACGACGATCAACGCCCGGGCGGGCAGGGTATCCAGCAAGGCCTCTGCAGGCTGCGCCGCGCCTTTGCGGCCAATCGCCAATATGCCGCGATGCATGTGAAAGCCGGCAATCCTGTCCATGACCTCGCTGGCCGCCACGTAGACCGGAAGGTCCACGGGTGCTTTGCGCAGAGTTCCGTCGAGGCCTGCCAGCCGACTTTCGAGTACCAGCAGCGATTCGGCCGCAAAGCGTTTGGCCCCGAGCAGCATTTCGAGCACCACCTTTCCTTCGGCAACGAAACGGCCCTGCCGGCCGGCAAGATCGCGCTCGCGGATGTCGAGATAAGCGGCGACGCGCGGGTCTTGCGGGTCGTCGATACGAATGGGGCGCATGCTTGCCTCTGCTGACTCGCATCGGCCCGATCGTGGTGAGCTTTCCGACAGCACGACGCGTGGATCCAAAGTGTTAGAGCGTACTTTCTGCGTCCAACTGGACGCAAGTCGCTCTTAGAATCGTTATCGAGGTAAGGGTGCCCGGGCCAGTTCTTGCATTTATGGATATCGTTATCCCAAAACCGCTTCGCACCCTCGGTCAAAGCCCAAGGGCAGGCTTTTGGGCGACATGCATTGGCCGGTTACGTCCCGGAGCGACGCGGGCGGTATGCCATCTGCGATAGCTCACCCTCGCCGAAAATCCCGTCCAGCGTGTTGAGAAGTTCGCGCACGGCATCGGATTTACAGGAATAGTAGATCATCTGCCGGTCGCGCCGGGTCTCGACGAGATCTAGCGCCCGCAGTTTGGCCAGATGCTGTGACAGGGCGGATTGGCTGAGCAGAACCTTCTCGGCGATAGCGCCGACCGACATTTCACCGTCGGCCAGATAGTTCATGATCAACAGTCGTTTCTCGTTGCCCATCAGCGTCAGAAACGCAGCCGCTGATTCGGCATTGGCAATTAGCTTTTTCGAGACCATCGATCCCCCATGCCTTCCTGCTCATCCGGCGCTATGGGGGCAATAGCGTCTGATTCCATAGGCTCACTCGCGAATGTGCGCTGGCGATTCAACGCTACCGGGAAAGCGTAGAACATCTCGCTCAAACCTCAAGACTTGCTTTCGGCCCGACGCGATTAACTGGCGGACTGTGTTTAATCCGCCACTCGGCCGGTTTTTGCCATGTCGACCAGAACATGCCTAAGCTCGCGCGCCGTCCTCAATGGCTCGGGAAAGAACACCCGGCAGACATCGTCGCCCAGCGCCAGGTCCATGCCGTCGGCGTCGAAGCCGGTGACGACCCAGCCGTCGCCCACCGCCTTGGCGAAGTGGCGCGCGTAGACGGCGATTGCGTCGCTATGGTCGGCATTCATGTGGTCGAGGGCGGATTGTTCGCCAGCGGCAAGCTCTTCGACGATCGGTCCGGTCGTGACCAGATCGGCGCGTTCGAGCAGGTAGGCCTTGCCAAAGCCGCCGTTGAGACTGGCGCGCTCTGGCTCGAGGCGGAAGATCGAGAAGTCGCCAAGACCGGCATAGAGCTTCGCCTTGGGGTTGCGGTTGAGATAGCGCCGGTCGGCGCGGGCGTGCTCGCTGGATCCACGCTCAAGCCGTGCTGCCCGACAGACGAGCGTCAACCGCGGGTGCGCCAGCGGGTCGCCCTTGCCGGGCTCGCCGACAAGCAGCGAACAGCGCGGTTCGGCAAGGATCGCGCCGGTATGGGCGGACAGCATCGATACAAGGATCAGCGGCGTGCCGTCGAGATCGGTGGCGACGCCAACCCTGCTGGCCAGCGGCGAACCGGTCCCGGGTTCGATCACCGCCAGCGCGCCGAAACGGGCACTGCGGATCAGCGTCTTTGCCAGCCTGATCGCTTCGGCGTCGGTCTCGCGGATCACGTCCTTCCTTCGGTCGGCCAAAATCCACACCGTCTTAAGCTGATGTTTAGTCTCTGGTTATCAACCTATCACACCGGATTTGACAAGGGCTTCAGTTTCGATTTCGGGAAGGCCGAAGCGTGCCAGCACGGTCGCCGCATGACAATCGTGATCGGCCGGCATAGCGGCAACCGTCGGCCGGGAGCGCGAAAAACGCGGCGCCGGTGCGGGGCGCTAAAGCGGACCCGACGTCACAAAGGCGTTGCGAGCGCGATTGTGGGGATGATCCCTGGCTTCCCGCAGGGACAGAACCGGTGCAACACAAGAATCGGTCGCAGCAAAGAGGCGGTCCCAGTCGTCCCGTGTCTTCTGCCCCACTCGATCGACAATGGCGGCGCGCATCTGCGGCCACAATGTCCTGTCGTATTGGCCGCGTACAAAACGTTCGTCGAACGGCAGCAGTCTTGCGAATTCGACGAAGAACAGGGGTTCAAGGCAGCCGACGGCGGCGTGGCGTGCGCCCGCCGTCCCATAGGTCTCGTAGAAGGACGCGTCGGAATCGAGCAGGTTCGCGCCGCGCATATCACTCCACAGGCCCGCTGCCATCAAGGCGTGCACAGGTGTCGTCAGCATCGAAGCGCCCTCGGTCATCGCGGCGTCGATCACCTGGCCCCTGCCGGAGCGCGAACGCTCAAACAGGGCGGCCAGTGCGCCCGGCAACCAGCATCACGGCGGCGCCGCCATAGTCGGCGACGAGGTTGAGCGGTGGGACTGGCCGGCCTCCTTCCTGGCCGATGGCGTGCAGCACACCCGAATAGGCGAGGTAGGTGATGTCGTGGCCGGCACGATCCGATAGCGGTCCGTTCTGGCCGAATCCCGTCGTGCGGCCGTAGATCAGCGCCGAGTTGCGTGCCAGTACCGCGTCCGGCCCAAGACCAAGCTGCTCCATGACATCGGGACGAAACCCTTCGATCAGCTTGTCGGCCTTTTCGGCAAGGCGCAGCACCAGTTCGGCGCCTTCCCAGTGCTTCAGGTCAATCCGCAGGATGGAGCGGCCGTGACGGTCGATGTCGTATTCATCCGGTAGCGTCAGAAACGGCCGGGTCGACCCAGCCCGCTTGATGCGCAGCACCTCGGCTCCCATCTCCGACAGCATCAGGCCGGCTAACGGCACCGGTCCAATCCCGGCCATCTCGATCACCGTCAGGCCGGCGAGCGGGCCGGTCTTCGCCTGCGGGGCGACTTAGGCACTCATGGACGGCTACTTCGGCGCCATGCGGATGGCGCCATCGAGGCGGATGGTCTCGCCGTTGAGCATCTGGTTTTCGATGATGTGCAGCACAAGGGCTGCATATTCGGAAGGCTCGCCGAGACGGGACGGGAAGGGTACCGCAGCGCCAAGCGAATCCTGCACCTCTTGCGGCATGCCGGCCATCATCGGTGTCTTGAAGATGCCGGGCGCGATGGTGCAGACGCGAATGCCCGACCGGGCAAGGTCGCGCGCCACCGGCAGCGTCATGCCGACGACGCCGCCCTTGGAGGCTGAGTAGGCCGCTTGGCCAATTTGACCGTCATAGGCGGCGACCGATGCCGTGTTGACGATGACGCCGCGCTCGCCGCCCTCCAGCGGCTCAAGTTTCGCGGCCCGGTCGGCGACGAGGCGGATCATGTTGAAGGTGCCGATCAAATTGACCTCGATCACCTTGCGGTACTGATCGAGCGGGTGCGGGCCGTCCTTGCCGATCGTTTTCATGCCGATGGCGATGCCGGCGCAATTGACCAGGATACGGGGTTCGCCGAACTTTTTTACCACTTCCGCCACTGAAGCAGCACCGCCGTCGGCGCTGCTTACGTCGCATTGGATGGCGATGCCGCCGATATCGGCCGCAATCTTCGCCGCACGCTCGATGCCGAGGTCGAGGATGGCAACGTCCGCGCCCTTCGCGGCCAGTGCACGTGCCGTCGCTTCGCCGAGGCCGGAGCCGCCGCCGGTGACGATCGCAATCTGGCCGTTCGGGTTCATGTCGGCGTCCCCCACCTAAAGCGCTCACGTTATCTAAAGCGCGTCGCGTTGAAACGGATTCAATCGACGCGCTTTAAATCTCTGTTTTTATGCATGTCGTTACCCCAAAACCGCTGCGCACTTTTGGGCGACATGCACCATCGGCCACATGCTACGAAGCCCGACAGGACGGCGCAACCGCATCCGGACGGTCACGCCATCGCGGCGACGTTCGCGGCAATCCTTGCCTGATCGGCGTGGCAAACCTCCCCCACCAGCCTTGCCACCGCGCCCGGCACGATCTCGTGCGACAAAAGCCGGTCGAGATCGACCGGGCGCGGCATGGAGATTTGCCCACGCGGGATTCTCTTGAAGCCGAGAGGGCCGTAATAGGGCTCGTCGCCGACAAGCATCACGGCCGGCGTGCCGGCCTTGGCGGCGGCCTCCAGCGCGATTGCAACGAGCCGGCGGCCGATACCGAGATTCTTGAAGGCCGGCCGCACGGCAAGCGGTCCGAGCATCAGCGCGCGACCGGCGCCGGCCGCGATGCGCGTCATGCGCACCGAAGCGACAACGATATCGCCATCGACGGCCACGAAGGACAGGGCGCGTTCGTGCGGGCCGCCCTCACGGATCTTGTAGGCGCCCAGCACGAAACGGCCCGGCCCGAAGGCTTCGTCGTTTATGGCTTCGATTTCGGGGTCATGCGCCGGATTTTCCGGCAGGTATTTCACGTCGGCAAGGCTCATGGTCTTTGCGTCCGGTACACGGGAAAAGGTTTGCTGCAAACGGCAGCGTTCGCCAGTCAGCGCTTCATCAAGCGCGGGCGCCCTTTCGTCGTCGGTCGAACCGGATCAAAGCGAAGTCGAACATGCGGATTTTCCGCTAGCACCAATCTTCAGCCACTGCAATCGGCCGTTTGCTTGCCGCCCTTCGGTTGCCGCCCTGGCGATTGACGAACTGTTCAACGCCTGGCGATTTCCGCATTGTCGGTTTGTGCCTACATCCTACGAAGACGAAAGGACATCGCATGGGATTGTTGGTCGGCGGCAAATGGCAGGACAGCGGGTACGACACCAAGGGCAGCGACGGCGAGTTCGTGCGGGCGCAGTCGCAATGGCGCGACTGGGTCACGGTTGACGGTACGCCGGCCGAAGGCCGCAAGCGCGGCTTCAAGGCCGAGCCGGGCCGCTACCACCTCTATGTCTCGCTTGCCTGTCCCTGGGCGCACCGGACGCTGATCATTCGAGCATTGAAGAAACTCGAGGACGTGATTTCCGTCTCGGTCGTCCATCATTTCATGGGCGCCAACGGCTGGACCTTCCTGGCCGAGGACGGCGCCACCGGCGACACGCTCTACGATTTCGATTTCCTGCATCAGATCTACACCAAGGCCGATCACGCCTATTCCGGCCGCGTGACGGTCCCGGTTCTGTGGGACAGGCGAGAACAAACAATCGTCTCCAATGAGTCCTCAGAGATCATCCGGATGCTCAATTCAGTCTTCGACAAATGGGGCGATGCCAGCCTCGATTTCTATCCGAAAGCACTGCGCGGCGAAATCGACGCGGTCAATGCGCTGGTCTATCCCTCAGTCAACAACGGCGTCTATCGCGCCGGCTTCGCCACCACGCAAACGGCCTATGAAAAAGCGTTTGGCGAACTGTTCTCGGCGCTCGATCAACTCGAGGATCGCCTATCCCGCCGGCGTTATCTCGTCGGTGACCGCATCACCGAGGCCGATTGGCGGCTGTTCACCACGCTGGTCCGCTTCGATCCGGTCTATGTCGGCCATTTCAAGTGCAACCTGCGCCGCATCGCCGACTATCCGAACCTGTCGAACTATCTGCGCGACCTCTATCAGGTCCCAGGGGTCGCAGGCACGGTGAGCCTGCACCACATCAAGGCGCACTATTACGGCAGCCATGAAACGATCAACCCGACGCACATCGTGCCGGTCGGGCCGGAACTGGACTACGCGGCGCCGCATGATCGCAATCGGTTCAGGAAGGCGGCGTGACCTACCAGTAGGGCGACGCCGCCGCGCCGCCAAAAATCTCGGCAACCCGTCGCAGTGTGGCCGGCGTCGTTGCCTCCGGCAGGCGGTCGAGAGGAAAGAAACCGGCTGCGGCGATCTCGCGGTCCGGCAGCTTCGGCGCCGTCTGATTGAACTGCTCGACCAAATAGAGCCCGACATGGTCGCGGCGGCTGGCCCGACGGTTGAAATGCATCGATTTCAGCACCGGCGGCGCGGTCAATGCAATATTGCCCTCCTCGGAGAGCTCGCGCGCCAGCGCCTCGATCATCGTCTCGCCCAGCTCGACGCCACCGCCGGGAAGCTGCCAGCCCGGTACATAGGTGTGGCGAATGAGGAACACGGAATTGGACGTGCGGTCGTGGATCAAGCCGCGCACCCCGAGCGTCATCGGCCGCCGCAGCACGAAATACAGATGAAACAGCCTTGCCCTGAGACCCGGCCAGCCGGCCTGGCGGAAAACTTGTTCCAGATCGGGCTGCGTCATCACCCACGAAACCGTGGGTGGAAAGCAGCGCGCGCGTCGCTTATGAAGAGGGGATGTTCAGGCTCGCGCATATTTCCGATATCCATCTGGGACCGCTTCCCGGTGTAACCTATCGCGATCTCGCCTCCAAGCGGGTGGTCGGTTACGTCAACTGGCAGCGCAATCGCCGCCGCCACATGCGCGATGCCGTCATCGACACGATCGTCGCCGATATCAAGGCAAGCGCACCGGATCACCTTGCTGTCACCGGTGATCTGGTCAATCTGGCGCTCGACGGCGAGATCGAGATGGGCAAGCACTGGCTGGAGACGCTGGGTTCTCCCGATGATGTGTCGGTTGTTCCAGGAAACCACGACGCCTATGTGCCTGGCGCCTTCGACAAGGCCTGCCGGTCGTGGACGGCATGGATGACCGGCGACGGCATCAATACGCCGATCGATCGCGACGCCTTTCCGTATCTGCGCGTGCGTCGCAACGTCGCGCTGATCGGTGTGACGACGGCGCGGGCCACGGCTCCGTTCATGGCCAACGGCTTCTTTCTGGAAGACCAGGCGGAAAGGCTGCGCGAAGTGCTCGATGCTACGGCCAAGCTCGGACTGTTCCGGGTGATCATGATCCACCATCCGCCAGTGCGCGGCGCCGTTTCGCAGCCCAAGCGGCTGTTCGGCATTGCCCGCTTCCACAAGGTCGTTCAGCGGCACGGGGCCGAGCTTGTGCTGCACGGCCATTCGCACGAGCCGACGCTGTTCTCCATCAAAGGGCGCGGCGCCAAAATTCCGGTGGTCGGCGTCGCCGCCGCAGGGCAGGCGCCAGGCGGCAGGCGTCCGGCGGCGCAATATAATCTGTTGGAGATCGATGGCGATAAGGACAATTGGCGGATCAGGCTGACGCGACGTGGCCTGACCGGCCCGGCCATCCCGCCTTCCGATCTGGAGATTCTGGAGCTTGGCGCGGACGCTATTGCCTAGAGCCTATTCCATCTCGATGGAATCGGGATGGGGCTCTATCTTCTTGTTTGACCATGAGCTTTTCCGAAAACCGGATTCCACTATGGCTACGCGGACCTTCGGTTCAGGGTCATGGTCTAAAAACCAGTCCCATCGCAACAAGGCGGTCCCAGAACAACACGATCGATACAGCCAGCCCGACCAGGGCGCCGGCGGCGATCAGGCCAAGACCGGAGAGAAACGCCGACCAACCCTTGCCGCGCCGCACGGATCGCAGTGGCGGCTCGGCTTCCGGGACCAAGGCACGTTTCAGGCTGGCGACAGCCTGCTCGACCCCGCCTTCCATCATTCGCTGGCGTTCGACGACGCGCTCCGCGACGTAGCGCGTCACCTGATCGGCAACCGGTTTCATCTCGGTTGATTCGGCCAGCACCACCCGGCCGATGCGCGTGTCCTTGAGGAAGCGATAGGTGCGGCGGTCGCGCCCCATGGCGACATGGCTGACGGCGTCGATCCATAGGCGCGGCTGCAGCCCGGACGAGACGGCGAAGTCGAAATTGTCCATGTCGGCGGGCACGTCGGCGAAGATGGGCGCGAGTTCGGCAGCAAGCAAATCGAGCCGCATGCGATGCGCCTCGCGCATGTCGACTACGACGTCGTCGCGGTCGGCGAAGGCGTTTTTCACGTCGCGTATGGCGTCGGACAGTTTTCGCGACTGATCGATCTGGGTGATGTTCTCGCCTGCATCCTTCATCGGCGTTGCCTCGCGGGTTTGGTTAACACCGAATTAACACAGCCGTTGGCAAAATGCACTTGCGAGATCGACAGGCCTTAAGCGGCTTACAAGACCAAAAGCCAGCCCGAAGCCGCACCATCAGTCTTTGGCAGGCAGGGATCGATCCGCCGCGGCGGCGGATTTTGGACGATGCGGCCTGCTGCGGCGTTTCATGTTGCGGCGGACGATCTCGGCGATAAGGCCGGGCGCTTCCTCGACCAGCATATGGCCGGCCTCCAACACGTGGTGCAGGTGGAAATGCGCCGGCAGACTATCGGCCTGTGTGAAGGGCAGCACCGCGTCATCTATCCCCCAAACCACCATCACCGGCATATCAAGTGTTTCGAGCCGTTCGCGCGAGATGACGCCCTGCCGATCACCCCTGGTCATAGAGGCCGCGATCTCGACAAGTTTCTGCAACTGGCCGAGACGCGCACGCATTTCGCCAAGCATATCCACGATGCGCTCCGAGGGCAGGCTTTGCGGTCCGGACATGGCGGCCAGGCAGGCGCGAATTTCACTCTTGCCGGCAGCGGCGGCGTACCGGCGCAACAGCGGCCCGTTGATCTCAGTCCCAAAACCGCCCGGCGCCAGAAGCGTCAGCGAGGCTATCCTTTCGGGCTCGGCCAATGCCATCAGCACTGCCGCCGCACCGCCCATCGAATGGCCGACGAGATGCACCCTCCTAATTCTGCGTGCGGCGAGGTCTGCAAGAACGGCCCGAGCGGCCGCCTTGGCCGGGCCACCACCCGGGAAATCGAGGGATAGCCCATGGCCCGGTAGATCATAGGCCAGCGTCCGTGAACCAAGTGCCAGTATCGAAATCACCTCCTGCCAGTCCCCGTGACAACCGCCGAAGCCATGCAGGAAGACAACCGTCTTCGGGCCGGCGCCCCGTTCGGCAGCGTAAAGGGATGAAATCATGAATTTTATGGTTTTATTGCAAAATCAAACAGGACGCGAGATTCCAGATTTTGGCTCGACTGCGCCTTGTCCAAGCCGATGGCCAGTAAAATTTCCGCGATCAGCCGTGCGTTAGAAGCGCTAGCTGGCATTGCCGAGCCCGGCGGCACGCAAGGCCTCGACCAGCCGGTCGATCAGATCGGCGGGGTATCTCCGCTCGACAAAGGTTGCGCGCGGATCTGCAGCGAATTTCGGGAATTTGACAGTCATCTCGTTCGCGAGGTCGTGCGCCAGTTGATTGCGGCCGGTTGCCTTCGCGCCGATCAGCCGCGCAGCCAGATAGTGCGATTTCGTGGGCGTCGCTTGCAGCGCATCACTGGCAAGCGCGGCCTTATTCATATCGCCCGCCATGAACTGCCCGACGAAAAGCCCGTAATCCCACCAGGTCGGATGGGCGCTGGAAGTTTCGGCGGCGTGAGCTAGGATCGGTGTTCCCTCCCTATACCTGCCGGCAAAAATCAGCCCATAGGCGTAAGCTGCCGCCATGCTGAGGTCGTAAGGGTTAAGTTCGTAGGCCTTGTGCATCCAGCGGATCGATTCCTCCGAATTGCCGAGGCGGGAATTGAGATAGCCGTAGGCACGGTGGGCATAGGGACTGGTTGGCCCCATCTGCACGGCGCGACGGGCAAGCGACATCGCCTGTTCGATCGTGGCGCCGGCCGGATAGGCGTAGTGATCTGTGGCCGCCTCGAGATGCAGGGTCGCGAGCTCCGAATAGACGAGTGACGATTTCGCATCCTGGTTGATCAGGTTTTCGAGACAGCGATAGGCAGCCTCATGGGTTTTGGCGCCCTGGTCGAGATAGTACTTGTCGTTGAGCAGCAGACATTCCGTGAGGCCGGTCTGAAGGCCGCTCTGTTCGATGTAGTTGTAGATCGTGCCAGAGGCGGGAACGGCCGAACTCAAAATGCCGGCGACACTATCCTCGACGGTGGAGGGTGTGCTGTCGGCGGCAGTCAAGTTGCGTGACAGCAGGACCCGTCCGGTCGCCACACTTTGAAGCTCCAGAGTGACATCGCCCGCCGTTGGTCCCGGCAAGACATCGAATACGAAGCTGATTGCATCGGTGACCGGATCGGGCGGGCCGTCGGCGTCCCGACCGATGAAGTTGACCGTGTCGAAGCCGCTGAGGCCGGCGCGCAGCGATGCCGCGACGCGGGCAGCCTCGGCGCTGTTGGTTTTCACCGCAATGTAGACGAGCGGAAGGCTTTCAATCGGAGCCCATGGCGCAATGCTGCCGGTTGCCACCGCGTTTTCGATCGTCGACGCGGCATCGCTTCCCGCCAGCAATGCGCCGCTTCCCTGGCGAAGGATCAGCACGCCCAGCATGGCGATGACCAGAGCGATCGCCAACCAGAAGAACTGGAGATGGCGCAGCAGCGACGGCGCCGGCTCGCGAACGACAGGGGACATCAACGATACGGCAGGTGCGGCCATGCGGGGTTCTTCGAGCGATCCCGACAAGGTGGCAGCCGCCTCGGTGTGTTTCTTCGGCGCCGGCTCGGCCGGCAGGCGGATCGCGTTGAGTTCATAGGATGGAACATAGCCGCCACGCGGAATGGCGATGCGGATCGGCTCGGCAACGCCCTCATTGGCGAAGTAATGCTGCAGAAGCTCGCGCAGCCTGCCCGCCTGCACCCGGACCACGGCGTCGGTCGACGGATCGAAATCGCCGTCCTTGCCGAAAACATCCATCGCGATGGAAAAGCCCTTGAGCTTGTCGGCTTCGCCTGCCTGCTCGCGCTCGACCAGATAGCGAAGCAGCTTACGCGCTCGTTCGGATCTCCCGAACGTTTCGCTGGCTAGCAATCGCTCCAACGTCTCGCGCACTGCGGGGGCGGCAGGCGTGGCATGCTGCAAGTGTCGATCCTTTCGAAGTCGGCACAGGTTGAGACGCAATCATATAGAGCCTGCACTGCCATACAAGCATGCATCCATTATGCGATCGCGTACCCCACCGGATAATTTTCCGGTGGTTAACGGCGCGAAAGGCCAGAGCAAGAAGATACCATGTGGGTTCATCTTGCTCCAGCGCTGTTAGCTTTCGACAGCTTGTCTAGAGCGGTTCATCTTTGGTAGAACCGACGAACGGTTCTAAGTATTTGTTTTTAAGCAATTCGGACGGAAAACCGCTACACACTTTTCCTGGGATTGCTCTACTCGACCTTTCGGCCGACAATGCGATTGGCGGCGGAAACCACGGCTTCCAGCGAAGCGGCCACGATGTTGGTGTTGATGCCGGCGCCGAACAGCTTGCCGCCGGGATGCTCCATCTCGACATAGGAGATGGCCGAGGCATTCGAGCCGCGCTGCATGGAGTGCTCCGAATAGTCGAGCACCGACATCGGCACGCCGACATGGCGCGACAGCGCGTCGACAAAGCCGTCGATCGGGCCGGTTCCGGAGCCTGAAATCGTCACCTCCTTGCCCCTGTCGAGGATGATCGCCTCCACCGCACGCCGGCCCTTGGTCTCAAGGTCCGGATAGGTGTGGTGGTCGAGGAACTTGAGCCGCGCGCCGGGCTGATCGACATAGGTGTCGAGAAAGCGCTCATAGATGCGCCTGGCCGGCACCTCCTTGCCTTCGGCGTCGGTGATCGCCTGGATCGCTTGACTGAACTCGATCTGCAGGTTGCGCGGCAGGTTGAGGCCGTAGTCCGCCTGCAGCACATAGGCGATGCCGCCCTTGCCGGATTGCGAGTTGATGCGGATGATCGCCTCGTAGTTGCGCCCGACATCGGCCGGGTCGATCGGCAGATAAGGCACTTCCCAGTACGGCGTGTTGGCCTTGCGCAACGCCTTCATGCCCTTGTTGATGGCATCCTGGTGCGAGCCTGAAAAGGCCGTATAGACGAGCTCGCCGACATAGGGATGGCGCTCGGGGATCTTCAACTGGTTCGAATATTCATAGACGTCCTTCATCCGATTGATGTCGGAGCAGTCGAGCTCGGGATCGACCCCTTGCGTGTACATGTTGAGCGCCAGCGTGACGATGTCGACATTGCCGGTGCGCTCGCCATTGCCGAACAGCGTGCCTTCGACGCGGTCCGCGCCCGCCATCAGACCGAGTTCGGTGGTGGCAACGCCGGTGCCGCGGTCGTTGTGCGGATGCAACGAAATGAGCAGGTTCTCGCGGTTGTCGAGATTGCGGCACATCCATTCGATGCGATCGGCATAGATGTTGGGTGTCGACATCTCGACCGTGGACGGCAGGTTGATGATCAGCTTGTTTTCCGCCGTCGGCTTCACGATTTCGGTGACGGCGTTGCAGATTTCCAGCGCCACTTCGAGCTCGGTGCCGGTAAAGCTCTCCGGCGAATATTCAAAACGATAACCGCCGCCGGCCTTCGCCGCCATGTCGGTGATCATCTTGGCCGCATCGGTGGCGATCCGCCTGATGCCGGCAACGTCCTTCTCGAAGACGACGCGGCGCTGCAATTCGCTGGTCGAATTATAGAAATGCACGATCGGGTTGGTGGCGCCCTGCAGCGCCTCGAAGGTGCGGGTGATCAGTTCCGGTCGGCACTGCACCAGTACCTGCAGCGAGACATCGGCTGAGACATTGCCCTCTTCGATGCACCAGCGGGCGAAATCGAAATCGGTCTGCGAGGCCGACGGGAAGCCGATCTCGATCTCTTTGAAGCCCATGTCGAGGAGCAGGGCGAACATGCGCGCCTTGCGCTCGTGGCCCATCGGGTCGATCAGCGCCTGGTTGCCGTCGCGCAGGTCGACCGAGCACCAGATCGGCGCCTTGTCGATGACCTTCGAAGGCCAAATGCGGTCGGTGAGACCGACCGTCGGGTAGGGTTGGTATTTCCGGGCTGCCTCCGGCATGCCCCGGGCTGCCTCCGGCATGCCCCGGGCTGCATCCTTGCCCATCTCCCCGCTGTCTGCGCGGATCTCTTCTCGTGCGTTCATTGTCGTCTCTCCCGGCGGCTCGCGGGATCCGCCCTCAGGCGGATTTGGTGCCGAGCGGCGCCTTTACCAGATGTTCATTCACTTGATGTGACTTGCCAATTTTGAGACTGGCCAAGGAGCATGCGCGTGAGCGGCGGTTCGACCGCCGGGCGCTCCTTCAGCGAACCCGGCGATCGCCGATAAGGCCGAGAAGCAGCAGAGCGGAAGCAAGCGCGCGCACGGTCTCGCCAGCAAAGCCGGTCTGACGGGAAGCGACGGAGGTGGCGCGGTTGATCATGGCGGTTTTCATACAGGAGCAGCCAAAGAGAGGCAAGTGGGGCCGAACGACTGGCGTTTCCTATACCTACCCGACGCAGTCCTGTGCGACTTGGGCTGGTCCTTCAGCGGCCGCGAGCAGATTGCGTCGCGCCTGATCCATTTAGGTGACAGCGCCGCAGGTCTTTCTGGAGCCGCAAATTACCCTCTATTCCCTCAGACTTCGCGCCACCAGCCGCGCCACGCTCGGTCCGACCAGCAGCACGACGAGGAAGCGGGCCGATTGCAGCGCCATGACGAAGGAGATGTCGACGTGCTGTGCGGCGGCGGCGATGATGGCGACGCTGTCCATGCCGCCGGGGCTGGTCGCCAGATAGGCGGTCAGCGGATCGATGCCGAGCACATGACTGATCATGAAGCCGAGACCGCCGCAGAAGGCGATGAGGATGATGATCGAACCGACGATCTGCGGCAGCGCCCGCGTCGCGTGCTGCAGAATTGCCCTGGTGAAATTCAGGCCGATGGTCCAGCCGATCATCGTATAGCCGAGGGCAAGCAGCCAAGGCGGCAACTGCATCGGCACGCCTAGTCCGAGATGCACAGCAGTGCCGAAAATGAAGGTGCCGAGGAAGAAGGGTGACGGCAGCCTGAGCAGCTTTCCGATGAGGCTGCCGACGAGCGCCACGCCAAGTGTCCCGGCAAAGGCTGTTGGATCGATCGGCGGGAACCAGATGACGGCCGGGACCTCGATGCCTGATGTGTCGACCCACATCTTTGCAACAAGTGCGGCAGTCACCGAGACGAAGATGACGCGCAGATATTGCATGAAGGCGACGAGGCGCTGGTCGGCGCCGAAGGCGCCTGCCATCAGCACCATGGCGGTGGCCGCGCCCGGCGATGAGCCCCAGACGGCGGTGGTGCCGGGCAGGATGCGCCAGCGGCTGATCAGCCAGCCGAGCAGGCTGGACGCCGCAACGGTCGCCACCACGGTGCCGAGGAACAGCGGCCATTCCTTGTAGAAGACCGGAAAGATGTCAGGGGAGATCGAAGCGGCGACAAGGCAGCCAACGATCGCCTGGGCGGCGCCGAACAAAGGGCGCGGCACGCGCACCGTGGCGCCGTTGGTGCCGGCCAGGATCGCCGCCAGCATCGGTCCGATCAGCAGCGCTGCCGGCAAGGCGCCGAATTCAAGCGCGCCGGCAAACAGGATCGAGAAGATCAGCAGTGCCAGCCACTGCCAGACTTTGGGCACCCGCGCCATGCGTTCGACGGTCGGCTGGTCTGGCAGGGAATCCATTTTTCGGTCTTAGCCCCGAAGCGGGGAGATGCGAACCCCCGCGGCGGTGAAAATGCGTCAGCCGGTTTTGACGGCTGGCAGGCCGAAGCCGCCTACGGGCCGGGTCTCGACCTGGAATTCGAAGCCGGCGATGATCGGCCGCGCCTTGGCAATCGCCGCCTGGACTTCCGGCAGTTGCAGCGAAGCCTTGTGGCTTGCCTGGTCGGTCCACACTTCGGTCACCCAGATCGCGTCGGCATCGGCCGGATCGGTGGCGATGATGTAGCTCAGGCAGCCAGGCATGGCGCCGGTGCTGGCAAGCAGGACATCCATCATTGAGTCGCGCTGGCCGCGTGTCGCCCGCATCTTGCCGATCAGACCGTACATTGCCGTTTTCTCCGTTGGCTTCCGCGGCAAGTATGCAGGTCGCCGCTCACGGCATCAACTGGCCACCATTCACCTCGATCACCTGGCCGGTGATGTAACCGCTCAACAGAGCGGACGAGAGGAACAGATAGGCGCCGACGCAGTCCTCGGGCGTGCCGGCGCGGCCCTGCGGAATGGTAGCAACCATGCCCTTCATCTGCTCCTCGGTCGAATAGCGCTCATGGAAAGGCGTCGCGATGGTGCCCGGCGCCACCGCGTTGACGCGGATGTTGAAGCCGATCAGTTCCTTGGCCATGCCGCGGGTCACATTGGAGACGAAGGCCTTGGCCGAGCCATAAAGGCCGGCGCCGCCGCCGGCGCCATTGCGCGCCGCAATCGACGAGGTGTTGACGATGAAGCCGCCCTGGCGCTTCAGCCATGGCATCGCCTTGCGCGAGGCGGTCAGCACGGAGCGGGCGTTGAGGTCCATCACCGCGTCGTAATGCGCCTCGGTTTGCTCGGCATAGGGTACGCGCCCAAGCATGCCGCCGGCATTGTTGACCAGGCCATCGAGCCGGCCGAAGTGTTGCGCGCTGTTCTCGACGACGCGCTCGACATCGGCGGAGATCGAGAAATCGCCCTGGATCAGGAATACCTCGCCGCCTCCGTTGCGGATGGTCCCGGCCAGGTTTTCGGCAGCTGCCCGACTGGAATTGTAATGCAGTGCGACGCGGCATTTCTGCGCGGCGTAGGCCAGTGCAAGTGCCGCCCCGATGCCGGTCGAAGCGCCGGTGATCAGCACCGCCTTGCCGGCGAGGTCGGGGATGACCAGGGTGGGGGTGACAATGGCGGTTATGGTGGATGGCACGTCTATTCCTCCGGGACTCTCCCACCATTCGTAGGGCCTCGCCGCCCTCATGTTCAAGTCAGTAGCGGTTCAGGGCCGCAAATAGGCGTAGCCCTGGCGCTGCAATTCGGCGAGCTTGACGACACCGCCGGTCTCGGCGGCATGAAAGCCGTCGAGCAGATCGGTGAGCGCAACATCCATGCCATGCATGGTGTTGGCGCAAGCATGTGAGGTCAGCCCGTCCCGGACCAGGCCGGAAAAACGGCTGGAAATGGCAGCTGATGCGCTCTTCGACTTGAAAGCGGCGAGTGCCGG
This sequence comes from Mesorhizobium sp. BHscii, assembly GCF_053848065.1. Lineage (NCBI taxonomy): Bacteria > Pseudomonadati > Pseudomonadota > Alphaproteobacteria > Hyphomicrobiales > Phyllobacteriaceae > Mesorhizobium > Mesorhizobium sp. BHscii. Next base: position 31,289 of record NZ_JBSPKW010000002.1, read on the forward strand.
GCCATGCACGACCAGCACGATGTCGACCTTGCCGCCGGTGCCCTCATAGTGGTTCTTGATATTGCCCAAAACGAACCCGACCTTGTCGAGGTCGCTGAGGTGATAGGCGACCTTCTGCCTTTCCTCTTCCACGGCCGCTGCCTTGACGGGGCGCAGCCCGAAAAGGCTGGCGGATCCGGCAAGGCTCAAGCGGAAAATATCGCGGCGTCGCATCATGTCGTTCTCCAGAATGCCGTCCTCGCAAATTGCGTGGCTTCGGCCTCGATCCTAGCATAAATTGAAGTCACGTCCTGTCGGGCGAGGAGGGGCAGATGACATCGAATACCATTGTGGCCGCCGGACTTGGTGTCGCCTTGCTTGCCACTGTTGCCGGCACCGCCCTTGCCGAGGATACGCCTAAGCTCACCGAACTCAGCCCGGACGGCAAGGATGCCTGTTTCGGGCGTGTCTATGATGCCGCGCATCTCAAGGTACATCCGAACCAGAAGGTGGGACGGATTTTCTTCTACTACGGCAGCGATCCGGTCAGCCATCCCAACGAGGAGCCGAGCAGCGGTTCGTCCGGCTACAACGGCTTCATGGCGACGACGGTGCGCGGCGCCAAGAAACCCGAGTGGGTTGGCGGTTGGTGCGGCAAGGATGATCCGCAGTCGAGCGAGCTTCATTGCGGCATGGAATGCGACCGCACCATGGCCTTACTGAACGTTGATGAAAAAGGCCGGCTGATCGTCTCCGGCGTGCATCGCAACCTTTATCTCGATGCTGGCGCCGAGGATGAGCTGGGTGAAAAGGAATACGCCAAGCAGGCACTCGGCACAGAAGACGACGGCTTTCGGCTCGACCGTATGCCGACGCAGTCCTGCAAGGCCGAATTCGCGCGCATCGATCCGGTCGATCCGGCGCTGGGAGCACCGCTGCGTGAGCGGCTGAAACCGGACCAGCCGTTCTGCTACGGGCGCGACTACGATGCCGCGCATCTCGACTCGCATCCCGATCAGCTTACCCACACCATCAGGGTTTTCCGGGGCCCGATCGAGCTGGCCTCCTTCGCCAAGGGCGGCGATCCGGCAAGCTGGCCAAGCGGCGCCGACATAGCTGTTTCCGTAACCACGCGGCGGAACGCCGCCGAGGTCACGCAGAGCTACAGTTGTGACGGCGAAGCGGACCAGTGGCGCTGTGTCGCGAGCGGAAAGACGAGCGACTTTTCCTGCGACATCGCAGCCAAGGAGATTTATCTGCGCCGCGGCGCCAATGGCACGATGATGCTGGCCAATCCCAACAGCAGCCTGCCGATCATCGACCTATGCTCGAAGACGGCCGAAGGCGAGACCGCATCCGACGACAAGGTCTACCGGCTGGAGCCGATGCCGCAATCCGCCTGCACGCCTTGAGAAGTTTTGAGGGCCTACAGAACCGCCTCACGCGAACGGCACGGCCGTCGTGCCCTTGGGCAGCTTTGCCTCGTCGTCGGGCTCGACATGAATGGTGACGCGCACCGAGGGGATCTCGGCCTTCAGCGCATCCTCGATGCGGTCGCAAATGACGTGGCTGGCGCCCACCGACATATCGGCATCGACGACCAGGTGGAACTCGATGAAGGTGGCGCGGCCCGCAATCCGCGTCTTCAGATCGTGGACTTCCATTGCGCCCTTGCAATTGGCCGAAATGACGTCGCGGATGTGCATGTGCTCCTGTGTATCGACGGCGCGGTCCATGAGCCCGTTCATCGACGAGCCGATGACGTGCCAGCCCTGCCACAGGATGTTCAGCGCGACGATGACCGCAAGAGCGGGATCGAGGACTTGCCAACCGGTGAGCACGGCACCGACCAGAGCAATGAACACGCCGACGGAGGTCGCCACGTCGGTCATGATGTGCCTGCCGTCGGCAACCAGTGCCGGCGACTTCTCGGCACGGCCGGCACGGATCAGCGTTAAGGCCCAGAAGGCGTTGATCACTGTCGCGACACCGTTGATGGCGAGGCCGGTCCAGGGCTGTTCGAGTGGGGCGGGATGCCGCAAGGACCACCACACTTCGTTGAGGATCAGCAGGGCTGCCAGAACGATCAGCACGCCTTCCAGCACGGCCGAGAAATACTCGGCCTTGTGATGGCCGAATGGATGATCCTGGTCGGCCGGCTTGTAGCTGACCTGGATCGCCCAGTAGGCTGCGGCCGAGGCAATGACGTTGACGATCGATTCCAGCGCGTCCGAATACAGCGCCACGGAACCGGTGACGTGCCAGGCCGCCAGCTTCAGGCCGAGCACGACGAAAGCGACGACTATCGACCAGAAGGCGAGGCTGGCGACCTTGCGCTTGGCGGCGGTCTTCGGATCGATTGCGGTCATTGATTGCTTCCGGCCGCCGAAACCGGAGCTAAGCCGCCTTTTCCTTGGCCTTGCGCGGCAGATGCGCAACGATGTTCTCGATGATGCGCATGCCGGCATTGTGTCCGAGAGTCATGATCGATTCCGGGTGGAACTGCACCGCAGCGATCGGCTCCTTGCTGTGCTCGAAGGCCATGATGACGCCTTCTTCCGTTTCGGCCGTGACGACGAAACCATCGGGCAACCGCACCGGATCGGCGAAGATCGAGTGATAGCGGCCGACCGTCACCTCCTTGGGCAGGCCGGAAAAGATGATGCCCGGCTTCGACACGCGGATGCGCGACGGTTTGCCATGCATTGGCACGTGCAGCTGCCGCAGCTCTCCGCCATAGGCCTCGGCCAGGGCCTGCAGGCCGAGGCAGACGCCGAAGATCGGCAGGTCGCGCGCGCGGGCCCGTTTGATGGTGGCGGCGCAGTCGAAGTCCTTCGGCGTGCCGGGACCGGGCGACAGCACGACCAGGTTGGGTTTCAGCCGGTCGAAGACCTCGTCCGGCACAGGTGTGCGCACGGTCGAGACATTGGCGCCGGTCTGGCGAAAATAGTTGGCCAGCGTGTGGACGAAGGAGTCCTCGTGGTCGACCAGCAGGATGTTGACGCCGTCGCCGACGCGCGCGGTGGCGCGTTCGGTGTCGGCGGCATTGCCTGACTTGGCGTCGCGGATGGCGGAGATCATGGCGGATGCCTTCAGTTCGGTTTCGGCTTCTTCTTCCTCGGGAATGCTGTCGAAGAGCAGCGTGGCGCCGGCACGCACCTCGGCGATGCCATCCTTGATGCGGATGGTGCGAAGCGTCATGCCGGTGTTCATGTCACCGTTGAAATTGACCATGCCGATCGCGCCGCCATACCAGGCGCGCGGGCTCTTCTCGTTCTGCTCGATGAAGCGCATCGCCCATAATTTCGGCGCGCCGGTGACGGTGACCGCCCAGGCATGCGACAAGAACGCGTCGAAGGCGTCCATGCCTTCGCGCAGCCGCCCCTCGATGTGATCGACGGTGTGGATCAGCCGCGAATACATCTCGATCTGGCGGCGGCCGATGACGCGCACCGAGCCTGGGTCGCAAACCCGCGACTTATCGTTGCGGTCGACGTCCGAGCACATGGTCAGCTCGGATTCGTCCTTCTTCGAATTGAGCAATTTCAGGATCTGCTCCGAATCGGAAATGGCGTCGTCGCCGCGCTTGATCGTGCCGGAGATCGGGCAGGTCTCGACACGGCGGCCGTTGACGCGCACGAACATTTCGGGCGAAGCGCCGATCAGGTATTCGCCTTCGCCGAGATTGATGAAGAAGGAATAGGGCGACGGGTTGATGGTCTTCAGCTTGCGTGAAATGTCGGAAGGCGGTGTCTCGCAGCGCTCGTAGAACATCTGGCCGGGCACCACCTCGAACAGGTCGCCGCGTTTGAAGCTCTCCATCGCCTTGCGCACCAGATTGGCATATTCGCCCGGCTCATGGTCGCCGCGCGGCGGAATGCGGTCGGCGGTCTTGAACGGCTCGACGATCTCGTCGCGGGGCAATCCCTCCGTCGAAAACTCGTCGCCGGAATAGTCGTAGCGGTCGGTCCAGGCCTTGGTCGAATAGTGGTCGACGACCAGGATCTCGTCGGGCAGGAACAGCACAAGGTCGCGCTGGCTTTGCTGGCGCTCAAGCTTGTAGTCGACCGGATCGAACTGGAAGGCAAGATCATAGCCGAAGGCGCCGTAGAGGCCGAGATTGGCGTCTTCCTCCGTTTTGAACAGAGCGGTGATGGCGCGCAGCACGGTGAAAACGGAGGGAACGCGGCTGCGTTCTTCTTCAGTGAAGACACGGCCGGGCTTGGCTACATCAAGGCGGATGAGTTTTTTCGAGGTCTCGGCGATCGTCACGTCGTCAAGCCCGCCGAGTGCCTTGCCGATCACCGGCAGAAGCACCTCGCCACGGCTGTTCAGCGCCTCGATGCGCATGGCGCGGCCGCGCGCCGAGATCACCAGCGGCGGGTCGATGATGGCGGTGTCCCAGCGCGTATAGCGGCCGGGGTATTCGTAATTGGAGGAAAACACGGCGCCACGGCGTGAATTCAGCCCGTCGATATAGGCGTCAATCGCGCCTTCATAAGGCCGGTCATGGCGCTCGCGGGTAATCGTCACGCCACCCGCCGTGACGAAGCGCTCCGCCCCGTTCTCCAGAATTTTCGTCGTCATTGCCGTCTCCATCAGCGTCTTGGGTATATCAGCGGCTTGGGGCAACGGACCCGGGGCATGGCTTGAAAAAACAAATGGCCGCCCGGACATTCCGTTGCGGCCACCTTCTATTTTCACGCGCACGCGTTCGAACAGGCCGCTGTCAGCGAGCCCACCACCAAACGGTCTTGATCGAGCGCATGTTCATGGCGATTCCAATAGCGGCGATTGAACGGCCACGCAACTGGATTCAATGAAGCGCTTGGCGAAGGGCATAGGCCCTCAGTCCTCCAGCGTCCCCGACCTTGCGTCGGCGCTCTTCCTGTCGCCGACCAGCTTCAGCAGGTCTTCGCCGGCACGGATGATGCGCCGGGAACGCCGTGTCAGGATGATGCCCGACTGCGGTGCGAACACTTGCGTGCGGCCGTCGGGCTCACCTGGCGCATGGACGATGGTGGCAAGCAGTGCGCCTTTTGCCACACGGTCGCCGGGCTTCACCTCGTAAAGGACCGCGCCCGCTCGGGGCGCCGGCATCATGTCGATGTTTTCGAGCGGTGCGACAATGCCGGTGAAAAAATTAGGCCCGGCAAGGCCGCCGGGCTCGGGCAGGGTCTGATCCACGATCACGCCGCGTGCCACCAGCAGCCGATAGAGCCCTTCGGCATCTGAGGCGGCCAGAGCGCCATCGACATCGAGTATGCCGCGATATTCGACCGTGGTGGCGACGCGTCGATCGAGGCGCGCGACGTCGGCGGGAACGTTCTGGTACGGCATGATCGAGGCGCCCTCGAAGGTGCCGTCGGTGTCCTCATCCCACAGCACCACCGCGTCGACGCCCATGGCGGCCGCGCAATCCGCCATCGCCGGCCACAGGCTGGTGTGGACATAGAGGTAGGCGAGGCCCTCGTCGTCGCAATGCAGGTCGAGCACGATGTCGTGGCCGATGGAAAGCTGCAGCAGCCGGGTCTTCAGCCGCTGGTCGACGGTGCCACGCGTCGTGTTCGGCAGGAGTGAGATGTCGGGCGCGGCCAGCAGCGGAAAGCCGCGGTTGAAGTTGTTGCGGGTGCCCAGATGGAAGCGGCCCTGATGCTCGCCGAAATGATACTGGGCGCGGCCAATCGGGTTGGCTTGGGGTACGACGGTGATATTGCCCTTGATGCGGCCTTCCGCTTCGGCTTTTTCAAGCATCGGCATCAGCGCGTCGATGGCGACGACGCCCGGCAGTTCGCCGGCATGAAGCGCTGCCTGCAGATAGGCCGAAGATGCCGATTTGTCCGCTCCCTCCAAGCGGAACACCGGGAATTCATAGGAAACGCCCTCGCTGTCGCCGGCGATGCGCTCGATCGATTTTTGCATGATATTCCTCCAAGAAAGAGGCCGAACACATGCCCTTTCGCCGATACGCTGTCGATTGGTCCAGCTTTTCGCGCTATGGGCGCAAGACTCTGGCCGGCTCCCGAAGGGGCGCGGAGGACACTACTGGTTCCAAACGCCTGCCCGGCCTATGCCAGCGGCTTCAATTCCTGGGCAATGGTGGGCAGAAGTTCCGAGACATTGGGGTGGATATGGGTTGCCCGCGCGAGCGTGCTGACCGGCGCCTTGGCGTACATCAGATCGAGCACGCAGTGTATCGCCTCGTCGCCGCCGGGGCCGAGCACCGAACAGCCGAGGATTTCCTTGGTGCCGGCGTCGACCAGGATCCTCATGAAACCTTGCGTCTCGCCTTTCTCGACGGCGCGGCCGACGCGGGTCATCGGCCGCTGGCCGACCAGCGCGCGACGCCCGGACTTTCTTACCGCTGTCTCCGTCATGCCGCAGCGGCCGAGCGGCGGATCGGTATAGAGCGCATAGGCCTCGATGCGGTCGCTCACCTTGCGCGGATCGTTGTCGAGCAGATTGGCGGCGACGATCTCGTAGTCATTGTAGGAGGTGTGGGTGAAGGCGCCTTTGCCGTTGCAGTCACCCATCGCCCAGATGCCGGGCACGCTGGTGCGCAACTGGTCGTCAACGACAATGAAGCTGCGTTTGTCGACCTCGACGCCGGCTCTGTCGAGGCCGAGATCGTCGGTGTTGGGCGTTCGGCCAAGCGCCAGCAGCACATGCGAGCCGACCGCCGGCGCCTTGTCGGCGGAGAAGGTCACGGCAATTTCGTTGCCCTTTCTGGCGAAGCCGATGTCATCGGCGCCGAGATGGACCGTGATGTCTTCGTTTTCGAAGATGGACAGGATGGCGGCTGAGACATCCTCATCCTCGCGGCCGATCAACCGCGGGCTCTTTTCTATCACCGTGACCTCTGATCCGAAACGGCGGAACATCTGCGCGAATTCGAGCGAGACGTAGCTGCCGCCGACGACGACGAGATGGCGCGGCAACTCGTCGAGATCCATCATCGACGAATTGGTCAGGTACGAAATGTCGTTGACACCGGGCAGGTCGGGCACCGAGGCGCGGCCGCCGGTGTTGAGGAATATCTTCTCGGCGCTCAGCAGGTCGTCGCCGACACGCACGGATTTGGCCGATTCGAAGCGCGCATGGCCGCGATAAAGAGTGCATTTGTCCATGCCGGCGATCCAGCTTTCGAGGTTGCCGCGGGCGTCGTTCGACACCTTGTCCTTGCGCGCCTTGATCGCCTTGTAGTCGACGCCGACCGGGCCGGAGAGCGTCACGCCGTAGTCGGCGGCGCGGCGGGCAAGATGCGCGGCATAGGCGCTAGCCACCATGGCCTTGGTCGGCATGCAGCCGGTATTGACGCAGGTGCCGCCAACCAGTTTTCGCTCGATCAGCGCCACGCTCATACCGGCCGCCGTCAGCCGGCCGGCGAGCGACGGGCCGGCCTGTCCGGCGCCGATGATGATGGCGTCGAATGTCTTTGCCGTCATGCCACCGCCGCCACGATCAGCAGGCCACCGATGATCGCCACCGCGTCCTCGATAAGGGCGGCTGGCAGGTCCTTGCCGAAAGCGATCGCCAGGCGTTTGCGCAGCTCGGCGCCGCCCAGCGTGCCGATCACCGCGCCGATGGCGCCGGCGATCAGGCCGCCGATCGTGGCGCCGCCGGTCGCGCCGATCACTGCGCCGGTGAAGGCGCCCATGACGATGCGTGCGCCGAACTGCTGTGGGACCTTGCGGCTCGGCGTCGACGGCAGCTGGTCGGTGACGAGCTCGGCGACGGCCAGGATGGTGAAGATGCCGACGGTGATCCAATGGCCCATGAAACCAGCCCAGGTTATGGCGACCGGCAGCCAGCCTAGATAAGCGCCCCAGGCGACGGCGGCGGGCGCGGTCATGGCGCGAAGGCCGGCAACGACGCCGATCAGAAGTGCAAGGAAGTACAGCATGATTGATCCCCCCCTCGATCACACGGCCTGGGATGGCCCAGCCGGGGCAGGCTAGCATAGGATCGGCATTTGACCAGAGGCCTGCGATCTCTGCGTTACCCGATTTTTATGGACTGTGCTTTGACACCACGTTGAAACAGCAGGGTAAGACAGGAGGGCATCGCCTTGAACGAAAGCGAGCGCATAAATATGGCCGCGGGCGAGTGGTATACTTGCCTCGACTCAGAGCTGGAGGCGCTGCGCATCCTCGCTCGCGACGCGGTGTTCGAACACAACAGCTTGCCGCCCCGGCAACGTGGCGACGTCGGACCTGCCTTGAAGTCGCTGCTCGGCGCTGCGGGCGAGCGCGCCCGGATCGAAGCGCCGTTCCACTGCGCCTACGGCTTCAACATCTTTCTCGGCGACGGCGTCTTCCTCAATGCCGGCTGCATCATCCTCGATACGGCGCCAGTCCGCATCGGGAAGGGAACGCTACTCGGCCCCAACGTGCAGATCTACTGCGCCGAGCATCACAAAGAGGCAGCGGGGCGACAGGCCGGGCTGGAGATCGCCAAGCCGGTCGAGATCGGCGACAATGCCTGGATCGGCGGCAGTGCGGTCATCCTCGCTGGGATCAGCATCGGCGCCGGCGCTATTGTCGGAGCGGGTGCTGTGGTGACGCGCAATGTGCCGCCAAACACCACGGTTGTGGGCAACCCGGCGCGGCCGGTCAGGCGCGGCTGAGCATCCGGATCAACGCGAGGCGGCGTGCGCGTCCTGATCAGCGTTCTTCGAGAATTCGCGCCGGTACTGCGCGGGCGAGGTCCTGAGCCGTGCCGCGAAGTGCTGGCGCAGCGACGTGGCGCTACCGAACCCGGCCTCGAAGGCAACCGTGTCCATCGATTTTTCCGTTGCTTCCAGCAGCCGCTGCGCCAGCGCGACGCGCTGATCGATCAGCCAGTCGCCGAAACTGGTGCCGATCGTTTTCTGGAAGCGGCGCGTGAACGTCCGGCGGGTGAGACCGGCGGCGTCGGCGACGCTGTCCAGACTGTGCAGATCGCCAAGCGTTTTGCGCACCGTGTCGAGGGCCTGTGTGAAGCGATCCGCGTTGCCGGTCCTGGCGATGGGGCGTTCTATGAACTGCGCCTGCCCACCTTGCCGATGGGGAGAAAGCACGATCTGCCGGGCAAGTCGAAGAGCCGCCTCGGCGCCGTAGCGGGCTCGCACGATGTGGAGACAGCAGTCAAGCCCGGCGGCGACGCCGGCAGATGTCATGACATCGCCATTGTCGATGTAGAGCACGTCCGGATCGACGATCATGTCGGGATAAAGCGCCTGCAGCTGCTCGGTATAGGCCCAGTGCGTCGCGGCTCGCCGCCCCGAAAGCAGTCCGGTCGCCGCAACAGCGAAGGTGCCGAGGCACAGTCCGACAATCAATGCGCCGTTGCGGTGCGCTCGCAGCAGCGCCTCTACCAGAACCGCAGGTGGCGGATTTTCGAGATCTCGCCAGCTTGGGACGATGACGATGTCCGCGCCATCGAGGCTGCCAAGCCCTTGCGGCGCAGTCACGGTCAATCCTGCTTCGGTATGGATAGGCCGGCTTTCGATCGCACAGATGCGGAAGTCGAAGCGCGGCAGGCCGAGCGCGGCGCGGTCTTCGCCGAATACAAGGCACGGCACGGAAAGGTGGAACGGACTGATGCCATCGAAGGCGATGGCGGCAACGATCGGATCGGCCATGCTAAGCACCAATAAGGGTTAGATCCGAATTGTCCCAATCCTTTTGAATAATGTCAATTGGGACACTTTTGCGATCCGGCAGCAGGCCTATCCTCGACCAATCAAAGCCAAACGGGAAAGGAAACCTCAGTGTCTGAACCAGTCAAAGGCAAGGCGCCACGCCGCGCCCTCATCGTCGTCGACATCCAGAACGACTATGATGGCGGCAACCTGGCCATCCAATATCCGCCGTTTCGCGACAGCGTCGTCAACGCAGCACGAGCGATGGACGCAGCCGCCGAGGCAGGCGTCAAGGTCGTGGTCATCAAGCAGCTGGCGCCCGAAACGTCGCCGATTTTCGCCAAAGGGGGCCACGGCGCCGAATTGCATCCCGAGATATCTAGGCGAAGCCGCGATCATTACGTCGAAAAGACCTTGCCGAGCGCCTTCACCGGTACGGACCTCGAGGACTGGTTGCGCGCCAACGCCATCGATACGATCACCGTCGTTGGCTACATGACGCATAATTGCGATCTCTCGACCGTTATCCACGCAGTCCATATGGGTTTTGCGGTGGAGTTCCTGTCCGACGCCACCGGCTCGGTGCCCTATGCCAACAGCGCCGGCTATGCTTCGGCCGAGGACATCCACCGCGTGGTGACTATCATACTGCAGTCGCGCTTCGCTGCCGTTCTCAAGACCGCCGAATGGATCGACTGTCTGAAGACGGGCACGCTGCCCGAACGCGACACGATCCACGCTTCCAACCAGCGCGCGCTGGCACGGAACGCCGCTTAGAAGTCTGTCGTGGATAAGCAAAAGGCGCCGCAGCGATGCGGCGCCTTTATCATTCCGGCCTTCAAAATCTCAGAACAGACCTTCGATCTGGCCCATTTCGTTCAGGAAGATCTTCTCCGAGGACGGCGCCTTGGGCAAGCCGGGCATGGTCATGACCTCGCCGCAGATGACGACGATGAAGCCGGCGCCGGCAGACAGCCTGACCTCGCGCACCGGCACGGTGTGGCCAGTCGGCGCGCCGCGCAGGTTCGGGTCGGTCGAGAACGAGTACTGCGTCTTGGCCATGCAGACCGGCAGGTGTCCGTAGCCGGCGTGCTCCCAGGCGTGGAGCTGGTCGCGCACCGACTTGTCGGCGATCGCTTCGGAACCGCGATAGATGCGCTGGACGATGGTGTTGATCTTCTCGAACAGCGGCATCGCGTCGGGATAGAGCGGCGCAAACTGCGAGGAGCCGGATTCGGCCAGCGCCACCACCTTGTTGGCGAGTTCCTCGATGCCGGCCGAGCCGCGGGCCCAGTGCTTGCACAGGATCGCCTCTTCGCCCATCGAGGCGACGTAGTCCTTCATCGCCCTGATTTCAGCGTCGGTGTCGGAATAGAAATGGTTGATGGCGACCACGGCCGGCACGCCGAACTGCCTGATATTCTCGATGTGACGGCCGAGATTGGCGCAGCCCTTCTTGACCGCCTCGACGTTTTCCTTGCCGAGGTCTTCCTTCTTGACGCCGCCGTTCATCTTCATAGCGCGCACGGTGGCGACGATAACCGTGGCCGCCGGCTTCAGGCCGGCCTTGCGGCACTTGATGTCGAAGAACTTTTCCGCACCGAGATCGGCGCCAAAACCGGCTTCAGTGACGACATAATCGGCGAGCTTCAGCGCCGTCGTGGTGGCGACGACCGAGTTGCAGCCATGCGCGATGTTGGCGAAGGGGCCGCCATGGACGAAGGCCGGGTTGTTCTCCAGCGTCTGCACGAGGTTGGGCTGCATGGCGTCCTTGAGCAACACGGCCATGGCGCCGTCGGCCTTGAGGTCGCGGGCGTAGACGGCCGACTTGTCTCGGCGATAGGCGACGATGATGTCGCCGAGGCGCTTTTCCAGGTCCTTCAGGTCGGTGGCAAGGCACAGGATCGCCATGACTTCCGAGGCGACGGTGATGTCGAAGCCCCCCTCGCGCGGAAAGCCGTTGGCGACGCCGCCGAGCGAGCAGATGATCTCGCGCAGTGCGCGGTCGTTCATGTCCATGACGCGGCGCCAGACGACACGGCGGATGTCGATGCCGAGCTCGTTGCCCCAGTAGATATGGTTGTCGATCAGCGCCGAAAGCAGATTATGCGCCGTGGTGATGGCATGGAAATCGCCGGTGAAGTGGAGGTTCATATCCTCCATCGGCACGACCTGCGCATAGCCGCCGCCGGCAGCACCGCCCTTGACGCCGAAATTCGGCCCGAGCGAGGCCTCTCGGATGCAGACGATGGCCTTCTTGCCAATGCGGTTGAGACCGTCACCGAGGCCCACCGTCGTCGTCGTCTTGCCTTCGCCGGCCGGCGTTGGGTTGATGGCGGTAACGAGGATCAGCCTGCCGTCCTTGTTTGTCTTCACCGACTTGATGAACTCGGCCGAGATCTTCGCCTTGTCGTGGCCGTAAGGCAAAAGGTGCTCGCTTGGAATGCCGATCTTCTGGCCGATAGCCTGGATCTGCTTCTTGTCGGCGGCGCGCGCGATCTCGATGTCGGACTTCACTTCGGCCATGGCGGCTTTCCTCTGGATTGGACGGTGGAGGGGACGGGTTTGATCAGTGTGGTCGCAAGCCTGTTCGAAACAGCCTGGCACTTCAGGCGAGGGCACGTTCTAACCCTGTCGCTGCCGTGGCGTCAACTTGCATGCAACTATGTTTCCTATGAAGAAAGGCAGCTCTCTGTTTCCCGGTGACCTTTCCCGGATCTTCGCGCCCGGTTGTCGCGCCGTATAAAAGCCAGAGCACGCGCCGTCCTGCCGTCTCAAAACAGCCGCGGAATGCACGGAATGCGACAGGGTTCGAGCCTCGGTCGGCGCTTCGAACGGCCGCGTTAGAATGCGCCGATCTGGTGCATCAGCCCCAAGCCGTCAAGCTGGCCGAAATGTTCGACTACGATGCCGTTCTCAACGCGATCGATGTGAATCACACCAACCGATACGCATTTTCCGCTCGGCTCGACACCATGGAAGACGCCGGTGTGCGTGCCCTGAAAGCGGCCGCGCGTGACCACCTTGTCGGCGTCGCTGACACAGTCGTCGACGACGTGATGTCCGTCCGGAAATCCAACAAAGAACTCGGTCAGCGATTTGCGCCAGTCATCGAAGCCGATCGGGTTGGCACTGCCGAGATGAACGGCGAGATCTGGAGAGACCAAACTGGCCAGTTTGTCCCAGTCTTGCGTGTCGACCGTGGCGTAGAAATTTCGAGCAACTTCCTGGATATCCATCTCGTGTCCTCGCTGGCCGCCGCCCAGCGGTTGAACGACGACGAGGCAGTCAGGTTCCGCTCTCCGCGACATGCGGCTGCCTCGACAAGTTGCCGATTTCGACCAGGGACAGCGGTGATTTCAAGCCAGGACGTCTTTCACTATTGGCCCTTCACCGATCCAGAACGGACCTGACCTCGACGAGGTTCGATCGCACCCTAAGCACATAGAAACCCATCGTGGTGAGGTGGGTGGGCATGATCCAGCCATCCTCGCGGCCGTTCGAGATTATCAAAGGCTGGATGGCGAGCGCCGCCTTGAGCTGGCCTTCCACGCTGTTCCAAAGTGGTGTGAGGCCGCGATTGTCGAGGATCTGCTGGAAGTCGTGATGCGCCGCCGTCAGGATGCCGTAATAGCCGTAGAGCTGGCCGTAGGCGAACCAGAAGCGGTCGTCAGCCCGCGTGTCGAACCAGCCGCTGTTGAAATTCTGCGAACGGTCGCGGATCAGGTCCGACGTCGAGCCTATGTCACTCGCGATCCGGTCGACGAACTGCAACAGATTGTCGGCGCGCGCGTTGAAGACAACCTCGCATTTCATGAGCCGGTCGTTGAAGGCGCGAAGGCTGCTCGCCGCCGTGCGATAGAAACTCGGCGTCGGGGTTTTCGGACCAAAGGGCCTGAGGCCGAAATACCAGGTTTCCTCGTCGAAGGTGATCGCGCCGCGCGCATCCTGCAGGTTCTGATCTATCTGGCTGGTGCCGCGGACGCGGCCCAGCGTGTCGACAAGCTCGACAGCGGTGCGCCGGATGGCCTGATTGACCCCGCGCTGGAAGGAGGCCTTGTTGTCGAGAAACGGCGTGCGGTCCCAGTCCATGCCGAAGAACCCGAGCTTGTAGAGTATCATCGACGAGATCCAGGCGTTCTCGTTGACGTTGAAATCGATGAGATCGGCCGCGACCTGGACAATGGCCGAGTTGGTGCAGGTCTTGACCTCTCCCTCGACACCGGCGGTTTCCCCGGTGGCGGAAGGAGCGGGCTGCGCCGGGGCGGTTCCGGCCGGCTGTGTGAAATTATATGCCTCCGCATACGCGGGATTGAAATTGCTCCAGACCTGCGTGTTCCAGATGAAGTAGCCGTAGAGGCCGATCAGCATGAGCAAAGCGAGGCCGAGCACCGCCTTCAGGATCCAGCCGCGCTGCGTATACCAGTGCCCGGCCCAGATGAACGGCCACAGGATCACGCCGACGGCGAAGCCGATGCCACGGCCGATCCACTGGAAAATCCGTGTGAAGAAATTCACGATCGGATCAAGCATGGCGATGTCACCCCCTCGTCAGTCAGCCGGTCATTCAATCGGTAAGGCCGTAGAGGCGTGTGCGAAACGCCACCTTGTCTTTCAGATATGTGGTTTTCAGAACGTCCACAACATGTGATCTCCAGGCGTCGCTGAAGCCGTCATAGTCCCTGTAGAATCCCGGTTTGTTGAAGACGTAGCGAGAAACGAAGTCCTGCGGCACGAAATCCGAGATCAGCTGGTTGGTCAGCCAGGCGTCGGGATGGCCGGGCTTGGCCCGGATCACCAGGAAGCGCTGGTGCGGGAACACGTCTTCGATCTTTAGATAGCCAAGGTGAGCGATCTCGCGCTTGGCGGCGTTGAGGAAGGGAAAATTGCCGTCCCTGGTGATCAGGTCGGCATGGCCGTGGATCCAGGTCTGCAGCCAGACTTTGTCGACATCGGTCAGATTACGGTCGGGCTCGGCATCGCGGATCAGCGCGCGCACCACCATTTCGGCGCGATGTTCGAGATAGCCTGATGTTTCGATCCATGAGGCACGCGGCAGTTCGATGCGGCCGGTCGCGGCGAGGAACTTGAACACCCGGTCGGCATCATTGATCGAGAGGTAGCTCACTTGCCACGGTCGCGAGCGACGGAAGCCTGGGGCTGCCGGGTCGCTGATCACTGTCGTCATGTCCGGGTCAATGAACACATAGAGCCCGCCGAAATGGCTGGTCCAATAGGCGCTGTGACGAAAGATCACCTGATCCGGCACCAGCGCGTTCTCGCGGATGTCGCCGCAGATCTTGGCCAGCTCCACCATGTGGGTGAGCATGGCGTTGTCACGCCAGGCGTCCGGCTCCTGCTTCAGCTGGTCGACGAGCTTGCCGAGTTCGGCGGCCTTGCCGAGCACGTCTTCCGCCGACAGCACCTTGAACTCGACCTGGTTGATCGACAGCAGATCCTCGATGTCGTCGACCTTGGGGACCGAATCCTCGATCTCGCCGTAGATGACATCCTTGATGGTCAGCGCGTCGATGGCGCGCTGGTTCGTCGACATGAACTCGAACATCAGTTGCGAGGTATTGGAAAAGGCGGTGTGGACCACCGGCAGGTCGATCTGCGACGGCGTCAGGATGATGAAACGGCGGTTGATCTCGTTGGGATCTAGATAGTGGTAGTCGCCGCATTCCTCGGCCACCTGCGGCGAGAAGCCGGTGCGGTCGATCTCAAAACTCTTCAGCTTCGTCGGCTTCAGGCCGAAGGCGACCAAAGCCTTGTTGTAGCGCTGGATGAGATGCGGCTCGTCGATGGTCAGCAGCCGGCCATAGATCAGCTCGTTCTCGCGCAGCAGATCGGATTTCCTGGCGGGGCTCATCTATCCCTTCTCCCCGTTTACGGGGAGAAGGTGCCCGAAGGGCGGATGAGGGGCGGCGCAGACGCTCATCATCTTTCCTCTGAAGTTGCTGACGGCAGAAATTTCGCGTCGACAGCGATCATTTTTTTATCCAGTCGACCGTCCAGGACCGCTACGATCGTATCCAACACGCTTTTGCGACTCGCTAGGACATCAGCGTGCCACACCCGCAGCACCGACCAGCCGTTCCGGTTCATCGTTTCGTCCCTGTACCGATCCTGAGATCGATTTGCGTGCTGGCTTCCATCAACTTCCACAACCAGATTGGCTTCACGGCAGGCGAAGTCTGCAAAATATGGACCGATTGGCAGTTGACGAACAAATTTATGGCCATTCAATCTCCGTCCACGCAGTTCGCTCCAGAGTTTTTCCTCGGCGTCGTTTTCAACTTTCCGAAGTTGCCGGGCCTTTGATACTTTCGGTTCGTTTCCACCACGCATTGCGCTGCCCCTCGTCCGCCCTCCGGGCACCTTCTCCCCGTGAACGGGGAGAAGGAAGAACCTCAAGCATTCCACAAGCCCTTCTTCTTCAATTCCTCGATCTCGCGCACCGCGCGGTCGCGCAGGCGGGTGTCGCGGATCATCTTGGTCACCGCCGCGTCGTCGGACTTGTCGGAATAGCGGAACTCCGAGTCGGCGTAGCGGTTGACCTCCTGCATGACCATATCCATCGAGAACGGACCGCGCAGTTCCTCGATCATCGCCTTCTTGTCGTCGTAGCCCTTGTGCATGAAGACTTCCGGCTTCTCGAACCATTCGTCCGGCAGTTCGATATCCATGGCGCGCATCTTGATCGCATCGGTGACGTTCTTGATGGCGCGGCCGGTGAAGCGCGGCTCGGCCTCCTTGATCATGTGCAGATAGGTGCCGATGTCGGCCATCGATTTCGGTGCGCCGTTCTCCTTCATGTAGCGCTCATAGACCTTCATCAGCCCGTCTTCCTTGGGCTTTTCATGCTCTTCATAGGCTTCCATCACCGCGCGCTGGATTTCCTGGGCGGCATAGAGCTTGTGGTCGCCGAGCGGGATCTTGTGGTTCTTGCCGGCGAGCAGCACGAAGATGTCGATGTAGTCGTCGCGCGTTTGTGGCCCATCGACCAGCCAGCGGGCGCCGGCGCGCTGGCGCAGCGCGTCGTCGACGTTTTCGGGATAGTTGGAGAACATGCCGAAGGAGCAGTTGCCGCGCACCACGGTGCCGGCACCCGCAAACGCGTCCATCAGGACACCGGTGATTTCCTGCTGGCCTGCCGAGGCGCGATCGTCGGAGCGGCGTGCCGCCACCTGATCGATATCGTCGATGGTGCCGAAGCCGATGACGCGCGGGTTCAGCACATTGTTGATGAACTGGCGGCAGTTTTGGCCCGACTTGCCCTGGTAGGAGGAGATCTGGTCGACACCGAAATTCTCGTAGGCGAAGGGATAGCCGGCGACCTGGCAGTAGCCGTTGACGAGACCGGCGATCATCTGGATCAGCGTCGTTTTCCCGGTGCCGGGCGCGCCGTCGCCGATGAAGGTGAACAGGAAGCCGCCGAGCTCGACGAACGGGTTCAGCTCGCGCTCGAAATCGTAAGCCATCAGCATTTTGGCGAGCTTCACCGACTGGTACTTGGCGATGTGGTTGCCGACGACCTCTTCGGGCTTCTTGAAGGTCATCACCAGCGGCTTAGACCGCTTGCCCGGTGCGACGTCGAAGCCGTCAAGGGTGAAGTCGTCGATGTCGATGCGGATATGCGCGTTCTCGAACGGGCCGATGCCGTCGAAGCGGCCCTTTCGCGCCAAAAGCCCGTCGATGGCGACACGGGCAAAGGCGCGCGCCCGGGTCATCAAATCGGCGTCGTCCTTCGCGCCTGATATCGCCCTGTCGAGGCCGGCCACGATCGACTTCACCGCGTCCTGCGGCGTGTCGAACAAAAAGTCCGGCTCGGGCGTGTCGTTCGGGGCCTCGCCGTCGCTGTCGATCAGCTGGAACAGATACGAGGCGAGGCTGAAGGCCGAAATATAGGCCGAGGCCGACAGCAGCTTCTTGAAGGTGGCGGCCTCGTCGCCTTCGAGCGGCGCGCGGGCGTTTTTCGCCTGCAGGCTTTCGAGGTCGGAGCCTTCGGCGAAGACGTCTGAAATGGCCAGTGCGATCGCCAGCCCGCGCCGGGTGCGAAACAGCAGCATGTGCTGCGCAATGCTCAGCAGCTGGTCGCCGGGATGGACGGCGGCGACGGTCTTGGAAAGCTCGACCTCGCGCGTGCGGCGCACCGAGCCGACCGAGACGGTCGAGACGAAGCGGCGATTGGAGCCGGCCAGTGCGGTCCCGGCTTCCCGCGACGGGTCCTCGAGCACGACGATGCGGGTGATGAAGCTCTGCGCGGTGGCGCGGTGCTTTTCGATTGCCGCTTCCGAAATCGTGGTCAGGCCGGTGTCCATGAAGGATGCTCCGCGGTTTGACGGTCAGACGTCACTGATGACCTGTCCTTTGGACAGGATGTGGACCTTGTAGCCGGAAAAGATCTTCTGCGCCTCGCCGGCGGCGTAGAGCGCCTGATAGGCCTCATGCGGGATCAGCGCATGCTTCTCGTAGCTCGACACGCCCTGCCGCGCGGCCTCGAGATCGTCGGTGTCGATGAAGAATTCCTGCGTCGTCTTCTCGCTCGAAAACAACCCCTTGCGGCCGGGCTTTTCGGCCTTGGAGTAGACCTCCTGGATGGTCCAGGTCAGCAGCCAGGCGTTTTCCGGTTTGCGCACCTTGTCCAGAACGTCGCTGACCGTCGAATTGTTGTCGGTAATCCCGGCGGAATAGAACGGGCCGAGCACGACGCGGCGCAGTTGCTTGGGGTGGAGTTGCTCGAAATCCTTGTCGAGGTTGACGACGATCGTCGCGGGCGACAGCGTATAGGCGGAATTCTTCTCGGTGAAGTCGTCGAAGCGGTGGGCTAGCTCGGGATTGAGCAGGCCTTCGACGGGGAGCGGAATGTCGACCTTGTCGTTGAGCTTGCCGTTGCGGTCGACAAGCTGCCCGATCATCTCTTCGGAGGAATCCTCGACCGTCACCATGTAGACCAGCGGCAGGTTGGCGCTGCCGTCGAAGGCGGCCCAGTGGACGAGGTAGTAGGGCCGCCCGGTCTTCGGATTGACCGAGACTTTTGCCGTCTGCGCCAAGGTGAACGGCCCGAAGGTCGTCTCGCTCCTGACACCCTCCAGATAGAGCCGCTCGGCCATCGACTTCTGCAGCGCTTCGGGGAATTCCTTGTGGCGCAGGATGAAGTCGGCCATTTCCTCGCGCAACTCGTCGGCCAGCGGTATGTTGGCGAGACGCGTATCGGCCTGGCGGCGATCGTTCTCCAGCTCGAGCACGTTCTGGAAGACCGGAAAGCCGCTTTCGGCGCGCGAAATTCGGAACGTCTCCATGAAGCCCAGCCGGTTGCGCCAGCAGGAAAAGGAGTTGTCGAGCCGCGCAATATATTCGGCGACGATCTTGGCGACAATGCCGTGCCGGTAGAGCGGCGAGCGATCGTCGCGCATGAACACTTCGAGGCCGCTGAGTGCCGCCGTAATCGCCGAGAAATAGCGCGTTGCCGCTTCGTTTTCGGGGGTCATGCAGCCAGCCCTTCGGAGCGATGCGAGTGCAGCAATTATGACTGCACGTAGTTTGCCGCATTGTGCTTCTTCAGCACGTCGTCGAAGCGGCGGGCAAAGGCATCGTCGGCCAGCTTCTTGCGGCGCTGGATGTCGGCGGTCGCCACCATGTTCTTCTCGTGCATTTCGAGGAGATCGCCGATGTGCTTCTGCGAGGCCGCTCCGATGCCGGCCATGGTCTCCTCGGCGGTGTTGTCGACCTGGCTGCCCAGCGTGTTGATCTTGTGGGCGACGTCCTGCTGGGCGGCGGTCTTCAGCGAGTCTTCCAACGCCTTGTAGAGCACGATGCGCTGCTCGGTATCGATGGTCAGCTTGTTGATCAGCGTCGACTGCGCCGCGATCTGGTTGTTGAGCGAATCGACGAAGGTCTGGAACATCGACGTGTAGCGCTCCAGCGTCTGGCTTTCGGCCAGCAGTTCCTGCTCCTTGGCCTGCTTCTCGTTGTACTCCGTGGCCAGTTTCGAACGTTCGCCTTCGAGCTCGGTGCGCTCCTTCTGGCTGGTCGAGGCGGCGATCTTGTTCTCGATGTCGAGCAGCATCGGATTGAGCTCCTCGATGCGCTTCTGCACGGTCTCCAGATTGGACATGGTTGCCTTGCGGCGCTCGATCACCTGCGACAGGCTGGCCTCGGAGGTCTTGTAACGCTGGTCGAGGATCTGCTTCTGCGCCTTGAGGATGCCGACAATGGTGTCGGATTTCGCCAGCAGCTCCTGCAGATTGCCGGCCAGAGACATGTTGCGGACGCGGTCGGTGCGCATGCGCTGCTTGCTCTGGTCGGAAAATATACCGACGAAGCTTTCCCAGCCGGTGTAGTTCTTCATGCTCTCGAATTCGGCGCCGAAGACGTTGGTGGCGTCCTCCAGCCCGATGATCAGGTCGGCGATGTTGCCTTCCATCACCTTCTGCTGCTTCAGCACATCCTCGATTCGGGCGTTCTCGAGGTCGAAATTGGCGTCGCCGATCTTCTTGTCGGTCTTGGCGAGCGTGTCGAGCACCGTGCCGGACTGCTCGATTTTGGTGCGCATGTCCTGCACGACCTGCTTCGTCTTGGCAATTTCGGCATCGAAATTCTGCAATGTCGCCATTGGGGCCTCCCGCTTCGGCATTTGTTCGTGTCGCGAACCGCCGGAATATATGTGCGGCATAGGGGGAAGGGAAGGCGGAAGATTAGGAGTTTGCGAAGGATAGCGCGAAACCCGACACAAAAAACCCGCCTCGGCGGCGGGTCGTTGGCGCCCTCAGCACCATACCCAAACCAATAGCATAACTGCCGTCGCAAAGCAACGAAGCTCACCGATCGCAGTTTTTCTTGCCGCAGTTCTTCCCCCTCTGTCCTGGCACCGTTCGATCATGCGCACGCAACGCGGAATAGCGCTGGTCAGACTTTGGTGAAGCCGATGAAATCGTCGGGCGCGACGCGGCCCATTTCTTCTTCCCAATGGCGGCGGCAGAGCGAGACATAGACATCCTTGCCGATCGCCACCTGTTCGCCCTGTCTCGCCACCTTCCCGTCCGCGCCGAGGCGCACGACCATCGTGGCCTTTCGGCCGCAGCGGCAGATGGTGCGCACCTCGCGCAGATCGTCGGATATCGCCAGACGCGCGCGCGAGCCGGAAAACAGCTTGCCCTGGAAATCCGTGCGCAGGCCGTAGCACATGACCGGGATGTTCAGCCGGTCGGCGATGCGGGCAAGCTGCCACACCTGCTCCTCCTCGAGGAATTGCGCCTCGTCGACGAAGACGCAATGCACGGTCGTGTGGTCGTGATGCTCGGCGACCCGGGCGAACAGATCATCGCCGTCGCGGAACATCTCGGCCTCCGTCTCCAAGCCGATGCGCGACGAGATCAGCCCGGTATCGCCCTTGCGGTAGTGGCCGGCGACGAACAGCATCGTCGTCATGCCGCGCTCGCGGTAATTGTACGAGGCCTGCAGCAGCATCGTCGTCTTGCCGGCATTCATCGTCGCGTAGTGGAAGTACAGCTTGGCCATGCGCCCTTTTAAGCCGAGTTGTCCCGGCGCGGGGAGGGGCGTCCCTACATTCCACCGGAAAAGCGGCGAACGTGTCGCTGATCGGCCAGCCAGCGCCGTTGACCGCGATTGTCTTACCGCTTGAAACCGCACCAGAATGGTGTTTGGCTGACGAAACAAGGCGGAGACAAAACCGCAACTTCGCTTCGCCGATAGATCACAATGGGAGAATACATAATGTCGCGTATGAAACTATTCGCCGCCGGCTTCGGTCTGGCGGCATTTCTTTCCGCGGGCGGCGCATTCGCCGCCGAGCCGGAAAGCTGCAAGCCGGTGCGTTTTGCCGATGTCGGCTGGACCGACATTACCGCCACCACCGCTACCGCCAGCGTCATCCTCGAAGCGCTCGGCTACGAGCCCGACGTGCAGGTGCTGTCGGTTCCGGTCACCTACACCTCGCTGAAGAACAAGGACGTCGACGTCTTCCTCGGCAATTGGATGCCGACCATGGAAGCCGACATAAAGCCCTATCTCGAAGACAAGTCGGTCGAGACGGTCGTGACCAACCTCGAAGGCGCGAAGTATACGCTTGCCGTGCCGCAGCACACCTATGACGCCGGTCTCAAGGATTTCGCTGATATCGCCAAGTTCAAGGACAAGCTCGACAACAAAATTTACGGCATCGAAGCCGGCAATGACGGCAACCGCCTGATCCTCGACATGATCGCCACCAACAAGTTCGGCCTGAAGGATTTCGAACTCGTCGAAAGCTCGGAGGCCGGCATGCTGTCGGCGGTGCAGAAGGCTGCCGCATCAGGCGAAGACGTGGTCTTCCTCGGCTGGGAGCCGCATCCGATGAACGCCAACATCAAGATGGCCTATCTGTCGGGTGGCGACGAGGTGTTCGGCCCGAATTTCGGCGGCGCGACCGTCGCCACCAATGTCCGGGCCGGCTACACCACCGAATGCCCGAACGTCGGCGCGCTGCTCAAGAACATGGTGTTCTCGCTCAAGATGGAAAACGAGATCATGGGTGCGATCCTCAATGATGGCGCCGACCCGAAGGCCGCGGCTACCGAATGGCTCAAGGCCAATCCGGACGCGATTACCCCATGGCTCGCCGGTGTGACGACCTTCGACGGCGGCGACGCGGCGGCCGCCGTGAAAACTGCGCTGGGTTCGTAGCAGATTTACACCCTCCCCCTTGAGGGGAGGGTCGGCGCGGCACGCGCCGCGGTGGGGGTGGTGCAGAACGGAGCATAACCGTGACCACCCCACTCCGCTGCGCGGTTCGACCCACTCCGCCAGGGGGAGGGCGAAGTAGAATGAGGGGACATTTGCCATGGATCCGGTTTCGCAACTGATTTCGAGCTTCAAGATCCCGATCGGGCGGTGGGGCAAGACCTTCTTCGACTTTCTGACCACCAATTTCGAATGGTTTTTCGACAGTATCGCCGATGGGCTCACCGTCGTTCTCGACGGGTTGGTCGATCTTTTGCTGCTCGTCCCGCCGGTTCTCCTGGTTGCCGCCATAGCCGGGCTTGCCTGGTACCTGCAGAAATCATGGAAGCTGGCGCTTGCCGTCGCGCTCGGCCTCCTCTTTATCGTCAACCAGGATCTCTGGCAGGAAACGGTCGAGACGCTGGTGTTGGTCGTGGCCGCCGCTGCGGCCTCCATGGCCATCGGCGTGCCGATCGGCATCTGGGCGGCGCATAACGAGCGTGGCTACCGCTATCTCCAGCCAATCCTCGACCTGATGCAGACTATGCCGACCTTCGTCTACCTGATCCCGGTGCTCATTCTCTTCGGCCTCGGCATTGCTCCCGGCCTCATCGTCACCGTCATCTTCGCCGCTCCCGCGCCGATCCGCCTGACCCATCTCGGCATCACCTCGGTGCCGAAACCGATGATCGAGGCCGGCGAGGCCTTCGGCGCGACAAAACGCCAGCTCTTGTGGAAAGTAGAGCTGCCGGCGGCGCTGCCGACCATCATGGCGGGACTGACGCAGTGCATCATGCTCTGCCTCTCCATGGTCGTGATCGCTGCGCTCATCGGCGCCAACGGCCTTGGCAAGCCGGTGGTGCGCGCGCTGAACTCGGTCAACATCCCGCTCGGGCTCGAGGCCGGCCTCGCCATCGTCGTGCTCGCCATCATCCTCGACCGCATCAGCCGCATCGGCACGGGAGCCGCCAAATGAGCGCCGCGGTCGATTTCAAGAATGTCGACATCATCTTCGGCGCGGCGCGCAAGGAAGCGCTGGCGCTCGTAGACAGCGGCGCGACGCGTCAGGAAATCCTGGAGAAGACCGGCGCCGTGCTCGGCTGCGCCGGCGCCAATTTGACCGTCAACGAGGGCGAGATTTCCGTCCTGATGGGCCTCTCCGGCTCCGGCAAATCGACGCTGCTCCGCGCCGTCAACTTGCTCAACGTGCCGGCGCGCGGCAATGTCATGGTCAAGGACGGCGACCGCATGGTCGATGTCGCGGCCTGCGACGCCGCCACGCTGCGCAACATCCGACAGACGCGGGTCGCCATGGTGTTCCAGCAGTTCGGCCTTCTGCCCTGGCGCACCGTCGCTGAAAATGTCGGCTTCGGCCTCGAGCTGTCCGGCGTGCCCGACGCCGAGCGCAAGGCGCGCATCGAGCGCCAGTTGAAGCTCGTCGGCCTCGACCAGTGGGCGTCGAAATACGCCCACGAACTTTCCGGCGGCATGCAGCAGCGCGTCGGGCTGGCGCGTGCGTTTGCCACCGAAGCGCCGATCCTGCTGATGGACGAGCCGTTCTCGGCGCTCGACCCGCTGATCCGGACCAAGCTGCAGGACGAGTTACTGCAGCTTCAGGCAGAACTGAAAAAGACCATCATCTTCGTCAGCCACGACCTCGAGGAGGCGCTGAAGATCGGCAGTCACATCACCATCATGGAAGGCGGGCGCATTGTGCAGACCGGTGCGCCGGAAGACATCGTGCTGCGCCCCGCCAACGACTATGTCCGCGACTTCATCGCCAATGTGAATCCGCTCTCGGTGCTGACCGCCTGGAACGTGATGCGCGACCGCCGCGACCTCGAGCACGGCGAGGACGGCTGGGTGTGGCTCGACCGCCGCAAGACGACGCGTTTCAAGATCGACGAGCACGGGCTGGTGGCGGCTGCCGAGCGCGACGGCAAGCCGGCGTTCTGGGTGTCCTGCGCCGATGTCGAGGCGCAGCCGGAGGAGACGGCGCAGGTGTTCTGGGCCAATCCCGGCACCTCGCTGAAGACCGTGATGCTGGCCATGCACCGCTCGCAGACCGCACCCGTGGCGCTGTTCGACGGCCAGTCGCGCTTCGTCGGCGCCATCGGCATCAGGGACGTGCTGTCGGCGGTGTTGAGAAGGTAAGCTTTTTCTCATCGGAGGGAGGTCGACCCTAAGCCGCCAGCGGCAATCTCAGACTTGTGAACGGCGCGCCCGCCGGGAAGGGCGGTTTGTGCGGGGCTCAAAATGGACGCCCGCTTTTGGATATGCCAGAATAAACGCGAAGTTTTTTGCGCGCAGTTGCCGGTTCCGATGCCTGAGATCGTCACCAGACCCCGCACCAAAACGAAGCCGCAAATTGAACGGCCGAAGCTCTACAAGGTCATCCTTCTCAATGACGATTTCACGCCGCGCGAGTTCGTGGTGACGGTGCTCAAGGGCGAATTCAAGCTGAGCGAAGACCAGGCGCGGCGCGTGATGATCACCGCGCACCAGCGCGGCGTCTGCGTCGTCGCCGTCTTCACCAGGGACGTCGCCGAGACCAAGGCGACGAGGGCGACCGATGCCGGCAAGGCCAAGGGCTACCCGCTGATGTTCACGACGGAACCGGAGGAGTAGTGCCGTTTTCTCATTCTCCCCCTGTGGGAGAAGGTGGCCGAGCGCAGCTCGGTCGGATGAGGGGTGTTCCAGCTTGGCGTCGACGGCACTCCGTCCAGCACCCCTCAACCGTCTTGGCGCTGCGCGCCAATCCATATTCTCCCACAAGAGGAGAAGGATAAACCGCTGCGCTACCGCCCCTCGCGGTACCACATCGAGCCTAATGCCAGAAGCAGCAGGCCGAGACCGAGGAACCCGCCGAACAGCGGCACGCGCGAGACGGCCTTCAGCACGCTGTCGTCGGTGGTGCGCAGGCCGATCCAGTCGTTGCCGGCGGCCGCGCCCGTGGAGCGGACCGGGACGACCGACGGCAGCGTCACGCCGCCGGTGAGGTTGCCAAGGGCCGACGATTGCGCCAGCCGCCGCACGCTGCCGCCGGTGGCCTCGGCCGGCGCTTTCAGCCGGTTCTCGGTGGAGACGACGTCGGTGAATTCCGGCGCATTGACCGGGCCGACATGGGCAAGCGCCTTCAGATCGCCATTGCCGACCTGGTAGAGGCCGATCTCGCTGGTTTCGATGCTGCCCAGGAAGACGCCGGGTTCGGCTCTCTCTAGCTTGACGGTCATCGCCTTGCCGGACGGGGTGATGATCTGCGCCGGGCCGGGATCGTCGCTCATCGTCTGGCGGCGGATTTCCAGCATCATGCCGCGGCCGTCGGCGGTCAGCCGCTCCTCCTCGAGTTCAGGCTCCTTCATCAGCCAGTGGGCGATGCGGCGATAGAGCTGGACATGCGGGCCGCCGCCCTCGAAGCCGCGCGCCCATAACCAGCCCTGGTCGGACAGAAACATGCCGACGCGGCCTTCGCCCTTGCGGTCGAGCAGGAGCAGCGGACGGTTGTCGGCGCCCTTCATCACCGCCTCGCCCTCGGGGTTCTCGACGCCGATGGTGCGGAACCAGCGGCTCCAGTGCGGCGGCTCGGTGGCGGAACCGTCGAGCCCGCGCGTCACCGGATGGCGCTGGCCGAGCTCGGTGAGGCGCGGATAGAAGGCCTTGTCGACGACTTCTCCGGTCGGCATCGCCGGCAGTGCCGACATCAAAGGCGTGCGGGCGATGGAACTTTCGCCGGCATATTCGGGGCCTGCCGCGATCAGCAGCGCGCCGCCCTTTTCGACATATTCGGCGATGTAGTCGTAATAGAGGATGGGCAGCACGTCGCGGTGCTGATAGCGGTCGAAGATGATCAGGTCGAAATCCTTGATCTTCTCGACGAACAGCTCGCGCGTCGGGAAGGCGATCAGCGATAATTCGTTGATCGGCGTGCCGTCCTGCTTTTCCGGCGGCCGCAGAATGGTGAAGTGGACCAGATCGACCGAGGCGTCGGATTTCAGAAGGTTGCGCCAGGTGCGCTCACCGGCATGCGGCTCGCCGGAGACCAGCAGCACGCGCAAATTCTCGCGGATGCCGTCGATCAGCGCGATAGCGCGGTTGTTGGTGTCGGTGAGTTCGTCGGGCTCGGGATTTATAGCGAGTTCGACGATGTTGCGACCGGCGCCGGGAATGGTCACCTGCAGCGGCATGGCCTGGCCGATGGTGGCGCGCTCGACCGAAACCTGCTCGCCATTGACCGACACGCGCACGTCGACCGAGCCGGCCTCGTTGTTGGTGCCGAGGACGCGATAGGTCATTTCGAGCGGCTTGCCGACCAGACCGAAGCGCGGCGCATTCTCGAAGCGGATGCGGCGATCCTTTTCCTGGTCGTTGCCGGTGATCAGCGCGTGCAGCGGGGCGTTGAAGTCGGGTGTGCCGCCAGGGGCGTCGTGCACCTCGCCATCGGTGATCATGATGGCGCCGCCGATGCGCGAAGGCGGCACGTCGCGGAAAGCGCTTTCAAGCGCGCCGAAAAGCCGCGTTTCGGTGCGCTCCTCGGCGGCTTCCGACTTGCCGGCCTCGACAACGCGGACATCGAACTGCTTGAAGCGGCCAAGGCGCTGCTGAAGCCCGGCCAGCGCCTCGTCGGTCTGCTTGGTGCGCTCGCCAATGTCCTGGCTCTGGCTGCGGTCGACGACGACGGCCACGACGCTTTTCAGCGCCTCGCGCTCTTCGTCGAGGAACACCGGGTTGAGCAGGGCCGCAGCCAGCGCGAGCAGGCCGGCGAGACGGAAGACCGCGCCGCGCTGGCGAAACCAGAGACCGACCAATGCCAGCAGCAACAGCGGCGTCAGCACCAAGCCGAGCAGCGGCCAGGAGATGAGCGGTTCGAAGGCGAGCGACCAGTTCATGGCTTACTGCCCCAGCCGTTCGAGCAGCACCGGCACATGCACCTGATCGGATTTATAGTTGCCGGTCAGCATGTACATCATGATGTTGACGCCGGCGCGTAGCGCATAAATGCGCTGCATCGGGTCTGAGGGCACGGTCGGCAAAAGCGGGTCGCCATTCTCGTCGACCGCCCAGGCGCCGGCGAAATCATTGGCGGTGATCATGATCGGCGAGACGCCGTCGCCCGTGCGCACCGGGCGGTTCTCGGTGTTGGTGGCTTCGAGCGACGCCGCGACCCAGAGCGGGCCGCCGGCGAAACGTCCGGGAAACTCAGGCAGGATATAGAAGGATTTCGTCAGTACATGATCCGACGGCACCGGTTCCAGCGGCGGGACGTTGAGATTGCCGAGGATATCGCGCAGCCGCTCGGTCGCCGGACTAGCCGAATCCGCGCCGATGCCGGTGGCGAACTGGTCGCGCGTGTCGAACAGCACCGTGCCGCCCTGCTGCATATAGGCGTCGACGCGGCCGATCGCGGCCTGGCTCGGCATCGGTGCGGCAGGGTCGATCGGCCAGTAAATCAGGGGATAGAAGGACAGCTGGTCCTTCGAGATATCGACGCTCGCCGGCGCCCCCGGCTCGAGCGCGGTCTTCTCGATCAGGAAGCGGGTCAGGCCCTCCAGCCCGGCTTGGCTGATCGAATCGACGCTCCGTTCGCCGGTCTGCACATAGGCGATCCGGGTCTTCGAAATGTCCTCGATCGCCCGCTCGTCGCCGGGTTTGGAATCGTCGGCGCGGGCGATGTCGGTGTGGCCGACCAGCGCGCCGAGCGCAATCAGCAGAGCGGCTGTGGTTGCAGCAGCCGTGCCGGCGCGGCGCGGCCGGCGCGAGAACAGGCCGCCCATCCAGAACACGGCCAGTGTGTCGAGCACCATCAGCAAAAGGGCCGTCGCCACCAGCGGGCCCTTCAAATTGTGCGATTCGTCGAAGGCGTACTGGATGGTGGTGACCGGCACGGTGATCTGAGGACGGACCAGCGGTGCGAATCTGCTTTCAGCATTGAGCAGATTGTGGGCGAGGACGCCGGTTTCGGAGCCGTAGAGACCAGGCGGGTTCTCGAACGTCACCGGCAGCGGGCCGGCGCCCGGCACCAGCGGCCGTGCATCCGGCGTCGGCGGCACCAGCGTGCCGTCGGCTGATATCATGCGGTAGGGCGCCAGCGAGGTGGCGGCGGCTTCGGCATTGGCGACCGCTGCACCCTGATTGCGTGACAGTTGCACGATGCGGCGCAGCATCTCGACGAAGCTGCCGGAGATCGGCAGGTTCGACCAGGTCGCCTCCGGCGTGACATGGAACAGGACGAGCGTGCCCTTGCCCTTCTTCATCCCGGTCACTAGCGGCGTGCCGTCGGCAAGCGTGGCCCAGGTGCGCTCGACGATGTCGGGCGTCGGCTCGGCCAGCACCTGCCTGGTGACGGTGACTTCGGCGGGCGGAGCGAGGTCGGAGAAGGGACCGGTCTTCGGGAAGTCGGTGACCGGCTGCGGCGTCGTCCATGACAACGCGCCGCCGAGCGAACGCTCGCCGGTACGCAGCCTGACCGGCAGCAGGTCGTCGTCATTGCCGGCGGCCACCAGCCGCGAGCCGGCGAACCGCACCAGCGTGCCGCCATTGTCGACCCAGTCGACCAGCCTCTGCCGCACCTGCTCCGGAATGGTGCCGACATCGGCCATGACAATCATCGCCGGCTTCTGGTCGAGGAGCTGCGGGATGGCGTCGGCAAGGTCGGCGCTCGACGGCTCAGTCAGATCGGCGAAGGGCTGCAGCGCGCGGCGGATGTAGTACAGCGGCGACAAAAGCGGCTGCGCCTGGTCGGCTTCGGCCTGCGACAGCAGTCCGACGCGACGGCGCTTGGAATTCTCATCGAGCACGCGGACGGCGCCGGCCTGCCGCTGGCCGTCGAGCGCGATCGAGGCGAAGTCGTTGCGCAGTTCGAACGGCACCGCCATCGTGCCGGTGGCGGTGGATTCGCCCGGCGAGAAGGTCAGCGTGGCGTCGGCGATGCGGCGGCCCTTGTCGTCGAAGGCGCCGGCGGTCACCTGAGCCGGGGTCGAATCGCTCAGCGCGCGGATGGCGGTCAGCTCGAAGCCGTCCACCTGGTTGTCGGCGCCGGTCAGGCCGATCAAGCTAGGCCGGTCGGAGGCGGCCCAGACGACACGGGCGGCGTTCTTCGACAAAAGCGTGTTGAAGGCGGCCTCGTCGCCTTCCGCCGCCAGACCGTCGGCGAGCACCGCGACACTGGCGCCCGGCAAGGTCTCCAGGGTTGCCGCGACGCGGGCGTAGACAGCAGGGCGGTCGGTCGGGATCGGCCGCGGCTTTGCCGCGCGCAGCCGGTCGAGCGCGGTGGCGGCGTCGAAGGGACCGATCTCGGCGTTCGGCTTCTCGGCGGTGAAGGCGATGATAACGGGCACGTCGTTGGAGCTGGCATCGGTGATCAGCCGTTCGGCAGTGGCGACGCGCTGGCCCCAGTCGGCGGCACTTGCCCAGTCATTGTCGATGACCAGCGCAAGAGCGGCACCCTCGGCCGGCAGTCTTTCACGCGGGTTGAAGACGGGTTCGGCCAGCGCCGTAACGATAAGAGCCGCCATCAGCAGCCTGAGCAGCGTCAGCCACCACGGGCTCTGTTGCGGCGTCTCCTCGCGCTTCAGCACCCGGGCCAGGATCTTCAGCGGCGGGAAGACCTCGGTCTGCGGTTTGGGCGGGGTGAACCGCAAAAGCCACCAGATCACCGGCAGTGCCAGAAGGCCCCACAGCACCATCGGCGCCCCGAAGGAGAGCGGCAACCAACTCATGCGCGGATCCTCCCGGCTGAGCTGTCATCGACGGTCATCGCCATGTGGACACGCACCAGCGCATCGGAGGCGAGACGGTCGGTGTGGTTGACGGTGAAGCTCCAGCCGAGCCGCTTGCACCAGTCGGTCAGCTCCTGGCGGCGGGCGATGTAAAGCAGTCGGTAATCATCGCCCAGCGTTTCGGCGCGGCCGGCGGTCAGCTTGTCGCCGGTCTCGGGATCGGTGAACTCGGTGCGGCCGGCATAGGGGAATCTCTCCTCGGCGGGGTCGGCGACCTCGATCAGATGGGCACGCACGCCGTGGCGGGCGAGCACGTCGAGCCAGGCGATGGTGTCCTCGACCGGATCGAGGAAGTCGCTAACGATGACGATGTCGCAGAAGCGGCGGATGGCGGACAGATCGGGCTTTGCCGGCAATTCGCCGGCATGGGTGAGTTGTGCTGCGATGCGCTCGGCGCCGTTGCGGGCGGTAAACGGATCGGTCAGTCCGGGCCAGGCGATGCGTTCGCCGCTGCGCGACAGAAGCTCTGCCATGGCCAGCGCCAGCACCAGCGCGCGGGATTCCTTCGAGACGGTGGCGCCGGTCGATTTGTAGAGCATGGAAGGCGAGGGGTCTGCCCACAGCCACACCGTATGGGCGGCCTCCCATTCGCGGTCGCGCACATAGACGTGGTCGTCGCGGGCCGAGCGGCGCCAGTCGACGCGTGAGGAATCGCCTTCTACATAGGGCCGGAACTGCCAGAAATTCTCGCCGATGCCCCGCTTGCGGCGGCCGTGCCAGCCGGCGATCACGGTGTTGACGATGCGGCGTGCTTCGACCAGCAGGTCCGGCACCAGCGACGCCCGCAACCGACCGCGGGCGAGCGCGTCACGCGTCGCCGCCGGTGCCTGGGCCTCGCCTATACGCGCCATCAGATGCCTTTTGCCAGTTTCGCCACCACGTCGCGCACGGTCGTGCCCTCGGCACGGGCGGCAAAGGTCAGTGCCATGCGGTGCTGCAGCACAGGCTCGGCCAGCGCTCTGATATCGTCGATCGACGGCGCCAGCCGTCCGTCATAGAGGGCGCGGGCGCGGGCGCACAGTGTCAACGCCTGACTGGCGCGCGGGCCTGGCCCCCAGGCGACGTGCTTGTCGGTCTCGGCATTGCCCTGGCCGGGGCGCGCCGAGCGCACCAGTTGGAGGATCGCCTCGACGACGCTTTCCGGCACCGGCATGCGGCGAATGAGGGTCTGGATCTCCTTCAGCCGCGCCGGCTGCAGTACGTTCTGCGCCTTGGCGTCCTCGATGCCTGTGGTTTCCAGAAGAATGCGGCGCTCCGCCTCGATTTCCGGATAGAGGATGTCGACCTGCATGAGGAAGCGGTCAAGCTGCGCCTCGGGCAGTGGATAGGTGCCTTCCTGCTCCAACGGGTTCTGCGTCGCCAGTACGTGGAAGGGCGCCGGCAGGTCGTGGCGGACACCGGCAATGGTGACGTGGTATTCCTGCATCGACTGCAGCAGCGCCGACTGGGTGCGGGGTGAGGCGCGGTTGATCTCGTCGGCCATCAGCAGCTGCGCGAAGATCGGCCCGGAGATGAAGCGGAAGGAACGCTTGCCGAATTCGTCCTGCTCCATCACCTCGGAGCCGAGAATGTCGGACGGCATCAGGTCAGGCGTGAACTGGATGCGGCGGGAATCGAGGCCGAGCACGATGCCCAGCGTCTCGACCAGCTTGGTCTTGGCGAGGCCGGGCACGCCGACCAGCAGCGCATGGCCGCCGGCGAGCAGCGCCACAAGCGTGCGTTCGACGACGCTTTCCTGGCCGAAGATGACGCGGCCGACGCCATCGCGAACCCTGGAAATGTCGGCCAGCGCCGTCTCGGCCTGGGCGATCATGTCCTTTTCGCTGATCGGGCTTTCCTTGACCATCACGCTCATGCAGCATCGATCCTTCTCGTTGGAGATACCGGCTTGCACCTTCGACGCTGCAGAGTGCCGCGATTCGGCCTCGCATGGCGCCTGTCTTTGAACTTAAATCACTGGCTTAGGCTGACAAGCGGAACAACAGTGACTATTTCGTGACCATGACAGAACGCGCCGACGATCGTGAAGAGAGCCTGACGGCCGCCACCGAGGCGTGCGGACTGGAGGCACTGATCTCGCGTGCCGCCCGCGCGGGCAAGGGGCCGGCGCCGGTTGAGCGCTGGAATCCGGCCTTTTGCGGCGATCTCGACATGGAGATCAGAGAGGACGGCACCTGGTTCTACCAGGGCACGCCGATCGGCCGCATGCCGTTGGTGCAGCTGTTTTCCTCCGTGCTGCGCAAGGACGAAGACGGCAAGACCTATCTTGTAACACCGGTGGAAAGGGTCGGCATCCGCGTCGTCGACGCGCCCTTCATCGCCGTCGAGATGGACGTTTCCGGCACCGGCGATGGCCAAGTCATCACTTTCCGCACCAATGTCGGCGACGTGGTCGAGGCCGGACCGGACCATCCGCTACGCTTCGTCGATGAAGACGCGACCGGTGGCCTGAAACCCTATGTGCTGGTGCGCGGACGGCTGGAAGCGCTGGTGGCGCGGCCAGTCATGTACGAACTGGTCGAGCATGGCGAAGAGATTGATGTCGGCGGCAGAAGGATGTTTGCCGTCCGCTCGAAGGGCGCGGTCTATCCGATAATGCCCGCGGAAAAACTGCAGCGGCTGAGTGCATGATCGGCAGGTATGGTGGACCAGGTGACGCTATGGACCAAGTGACGCGGGCGCCGTTTTCGGCCGAGGATTTTCGCGCCCGCGTCGCGGCGCAGCCCCTGGCGCATGCCGCCGACGATTATGGCGACCATCGATTCAACCCCGGCCATCCGCGTTTGAAGCTCGCAAAGGCGCTGCGCGATGCCGCCGTGCTGATCCCGGTGGTCGATCACGGTCGCGATGCCACGGTTCTGCTGACCAAACGGGCGGAAAAGCTGCGAAACCATTCGGGGCAGGTGGCCTTTCCGGGCGGCACGATCGATCCAACCGATCCGAGCCCGGAGGCGGCGGCATTGCGCGAGACATTCGAGGAGATCGGGCTCGGCCAGGACCGGGTCGAGATCATCGGCCGCATGCCTGATTACGTCTCCGGCAGCGGCTACCGCATCGCCCCGGTGCTGGGAATAGTGCGGCCGGATTTTTCACTGACGCTGAATTCCGAGGAGGTCGACGCCGCCTTCGAAGTGCCGCTGCGCTTCCTCATGGACCCGGCGAACCACGGCCGCGAAAGCCGCATGTGGAACGACCTCGAATGGGTCTTTTACGAGATGCCCTATGACGGACAACGCATCTGGGGCGTCACCGCCGGCATCATCCGCACGCTATATGAAAGGCTCTATACGTGAGCGGCCGGGTGTCGCTCGCGGGCAAAGCCGACTGGCTCGGCGAAAAGCACCTGCAGCGCCTGCTGGCGGCGCTGGCGGATGGCGGCGAGGAGGCGCGTGTCGCCGGCGGCGCGGTGCGCAATGCGCTCATTGGCCAGCCGGTCGCCGACGTCGATATTGCCACCACGACCGTGCCTGATGAAACCATCCGCCGCGCCGAGGCGGTGGGCTTCAAGGCCGTGCCGACCGGCATCGAGCACGGCACCATCACGATTGTCGCCGGCGGGAAGCCGTTCGAGGTGACTACGCTGCGCGCCGACATCGAGACCGACGGACGGAGGGCCAAGGTGTCGTTCGGACGCGACTGGAAGGCCGACGCGGAACGGCGCGATTTCACCATCAACGCGCTCTATGCCGAGGCCGACGGGACGATCGTTGACCTGGTCGGCGGCGTCGCCGACATCGAGGCGCGCCGGCTGCGTTTTATCGGCGATCCGGAGGCGCGCATCCGCGAGGATTATCTACGCATCCTGCGCTTTTTCCGCTTCTTCGCCTGGTATGGCGACGGCCGGCCGGATGCCGAAGGGCTGAAGGCCTGCGCCCGGCTCAAGGAGGGGCTTGGCCAACTCTCGGTCGAGCGCGTCTGGTCCGAGCTGAAGAAGCTGCTGTCGGCCCCCGATCCATCGCGCGCCTTGCTGTGGATGCGCCAGGCCAGCGTGCTCACCAGGGTTCTGCCGGAAACCGAGAAATGGGGCATCGATGCGATCCATGCGCTGACCAGGGCCGAGAGGGATCTAGGCTGGACGCCGGACCCGCTGCTCAGGCTGGAAGCGATCGTGCCGCCGGACGCCGCGCGGCTGAAGACGCTCGCCGAGCGGCTGAGATTCTCCGTCAGCGATGCCGGCCGTCTCAGGCAGTGGGCGCTGACAGCGCCTGTCGAGCCGAAGACGACCGAAGCGGAACTCGCAAAACGGCTCTATCGTGGCGATCATCAGGGCCTTGTCGATCGCTTACGGCTGTCGCTCGCTTCCGCTCGAGGCCGCGCCGTCGAGGACAATGACGCGCTGCTCGAAGCCGGCGGCTTCTCGCGCCTGCTCGCCTTCGCCGGAAAATGGAAAAAGCCTGACTTTCCGCTCAAGGGCGCCGATCTGACGACGCTTGGCGCGTCGCCCGGACCGAAACTCGGCGCAACCTTGAAGAACCTCGAAAACGAGTGGGTCGAGTCCGGCTTTGCGCTGGATCGCGGCGCACTTCTCGAGCGCGCCGCAGAAGCACTCGAAAGTTAGAAAACGTTTGGAAACTCTACTCTGGCGGCCATCTGATGGCGTTTTCTGCGCTTCCGGTACTCACGGACCCAAATGTCCGCTGCGCTCCGGTTCTCGAAACCACCACCATATGACTCGCCAGAGCGAATTTCGAAACAGTCTCTTAGACATTGTCAGGCCGCGTCGCGGGGCTTTTCGATGCGCGAACGGATGGCTTCGATCATCGTCTCGCGGATGATCGTCTCGCCATGCGTCTCACGCATGTGCTCGACCGCACGACGCATGATCTCGGCTTCCTCGTCGGCGCGCGTATGCCAGTCACAACCCGGAACGAGCGAGCCGCAGTGGAATTCCTTCATCGGATTCTCCCTTTTTCCTCCTCGGAGCGCCGCATCTGCTCTGACACGGAAGCTCCACACCTTGATCGACGCATGATCCCTGGCGAACCGGAATCGGCATTCGGGTCATGCGCTGGCCGAGCCAGCATAACACGATCGAATGGTTTTGGTTGCGTTAGAGCGCCGCGCGTCCGGTGGACGCGTAAAGGACGCTCCAACGTTTTGTCATCTGCGCATGATCCTTCCGAAAACCGGAAGCGGTTTTCGGGGTCATGCGCGAGAAACCGAAAGGGCGGAGCTGCGCTGCTCCGCCCTCTTACGCTACCCCGGAGGCAAGACCTCGTCTTGCTCCAGCGAGCAGGCGATCACTTCACGATCCTGACTGCCTCGGCAATTTTGTGCTTGCCGCTCATGTCCCACGAAACGCGGACCTTTTCGCCGGCCTTCAGGCCAGGATTCTTGAAGGCCTTGGGCAGCGTAAAGGCAGATCCGTCATCCAGAACAAGACTCATGGTTGTTCCATCATAAGTTTTGACCGTGCCCGTGGTGTGCTTGACCGCTGCGAAGGCAGCGCCACCAGAGGCAAGAACGGCAGCAGCCGCAACCGACATAATAAGCTTGCGCATGGCATGCTCTCCTGGAAAATGAGGGCACCATTTTGGGAAGGTGCCCCACTCAATCATGGGCCGTCCGGTCGCGTCGGGTCGCGGTTCTAGGGGAGGATGAACCGCCGGCGTTTCCCGGCCCGGAACGAAAAATAGTCTTGCTTTTTCAATTGGATATTAGACGAAAAAGATATTCTGCGCGCCACATTCGCCGCCAAAATCAAACGATTTGGACCTGATTGCGACTCACGTCCAACTCACCGAGATTTTACGGCCATTTCACTTCCGGTGGCAGGCTGGACAGGATCGAGGCCACGTTGCCGCCGGTCTTCAGTCCGAAGATAGTGCCGCGATCGTGAAGCAAGTTGAATTCGACATAGCGGCCGCGGCGAATGAGCTGTTCTTCACGGTCGCCGTCGGTCCAGTTGTCGTTGAAATTGGCCCGCACCAGATGTCCGTAGACGACGAGAAAAGATCGCCCGACATCCCGGACGAAGTTGAAATCGGCGTTCCAGCCGCCTTTGTCCTCACCCGAATGCAGCCAATCGAAGAAGATGCCGCCGGTGCCGCGCGGTTCGTCGCGATGCGGCAGATAGAAATACTCGTCGCACCAGGCCTTGAATTTTGCGTGGTCGGCGACGCCAGCGTGCTTCTCGCAGGCGAATCGCATGGCCCTGTGGAAGGCAACCGTGTCCGGGTCGTCCTGGGTGCGGCGACGGTCGAGCACCGGCGTCAGGTCGGCGCCGCCGCCGAACCACTGGCGCGAGGTGACGACCATGCGCGTGTTCATGTGCACCGCCGGCACGTTGGGGTTCCACGGATGGGCGATCAGCGAAATGCCACTCGCCCAGAAGCCCGGGTCTTCCTCGGCGCCCGGCATCTGCTTCCTGAACTCCGGCGAGAACTCGCCATAGACGGTGGAGGTGTGGACGCCGACCTTCTCGAAAACGCGGCCACGCATCATCGACATGGTGCCGCCGCCGCCCTTGCCGGCGTCGCGCTCCCACGGCGTCCTTTCGAAGCGGCCGGGCGACCATGAGGCCTGCGGCCCCTGCAGGTCCTGCTCGATCTGCTCGAAGGCGGCGCAGATGCGCTCGCGCAACGTCTCGAACCACAGCCGCGCCTTCATCTTCTTCTGTTCGATGTCGGCCGGCAGCCCCGCCGGTATTTCGGGTCGTTGCAAATGCTGTCTCCGACTGTGGGGCGCGTACCCCGACAAATGACTCGTCTTTTCCGGCCGCGATCCCTAATCTCTTAGGTGCAAGGGTCAAGTGTGAATGGAGTTCTTTCGTGCGCACCCCGGCAAGACCGCCGCTGGATGGCCTGAAGAAGAGGCTCGACCGTTCGCGCGCCGAGCGCGGGCGCATGCCACGCGACGGGTTCCTGCGCGAGACCTTCGTCCTGCCGCGCTCCGATGCGCGGCTTAAGGCGAAGGAGTGGTTCGAGCGCTTTCCCAAGCAGGCCTACTGGACCGAGATCGAAAGCTGGTTCGAGCGGCCGGGCGACGTGATCGAGTTCACCATCAGGCGATTGCCGGCGGCAGATTAACGAGCGACCAACAACCGCCTTGCTCCTGGGCCTTGGGCGCTCAACCGGTCTTCCTTGTTCCGCAGCGGGCACTTGTCGATCGACATGCAGCCGCAGCCGATGCAGTCGGTCAGCCCGTCGCGCAGCTTCTTCAGCTGGGCAATCTTCTGATCGAGCTGGTCGCGCCAGGCCGTTGAAAGCAGGTTCCAGTCCTCGCGCGTCGGTGTGCGACCCTCAGGCAGCGATTCAAGTGCAGCACCGATCTCGGCCAGCGAGATGCCGACCTCCTGCGCGATCCTGATGATCGCCACACGCCTCAGCACGTCGCGGCCGTAGCGCCGCTGGTTGCCTGATGTGCGGTGGCTGCGGATCAGTCCGCGCGCCTCGTAGAAATGCAGCGCCGATACCGCCACCCCGCTTCGCGTCGCCACCTGGCCGACCGTCAGTTCCGTCACCGCCATTCGAATTTTCCGCTTGACCTCAAGTTAAGTTGAGCTTGTAACGAAGAAACCCTGGACATGCAAACCGCAGGAGAAGGCGATGTGCGCCTGGGTGAGAATAACAAGAGAGGGTGCGCTCGTCGGCCAGAAAGCGGCCGTGTTCGCTGCGCCAACTGAGGGTCTGCGAATGCTATCCGAGCTGCCGGTTCGCCTCACCGGCCACCATGGCGACGGACAGCGCGACGTTGATGCTGCGCGCGCCCGGCTGCATCGGGATGATCAGTCGCGCATCCGCCGCCTCGTGGACAGAATCCGGCACGCCTGCGGATTCGCGGCCGAACAAAAGAATGTCGGCGTCGGCGAACGCGAAATCGGTGTAGGTGTTCGCGGCTCTGGTCGACAGCAGCACCAGCCGCCGCGCTTCGCCTCTGCGCCAGTTCTCGAAGGCGTGCCAGTCGACATGCCGGGTCAGAGCCGCCAGTTCGAGATAGTCCATGCCGGCCCGTTTCAGCGCCCGGTCGGAGAGCAGGAAGCCGGCCGGTTCGATGATGTCGACGCCGAGGCCGAGGCAAGCGGCGAAGCGCAGGATTGTTCCGGTGTTGCCGGCGATATCCGGCTGGTAGAGCGCGATGCGGAGACGGTTGTTCATTTCCGCATCCTTCTAATAAGTGGCAGATCGGCCACAGCAGGCTCGCGGTTTTGGAAATTGCTGGACTGGCGGGTGGTCATTTTCTGCGAAGTTGGTTATACGCCGGGCATTGTCAACCCGAACCGATGGAGGGGTAATTCATGATGATCATGTACATCCAGCGCCCCTCTTGTGGGCTTACCAGCCTGCCGGCGGTTTCGGTACGACGATTCTCCTGACCTTTTAGACTTCGATCGCACCGATTCTTAGCCGAAACCCTTTTTCGGCCTTCGAAGGAATCCTGCGATGTTTTTCAAGCTGTCGAAGGGGCTGAACGCCCCGCCTGAACACGCCTCTGTTCAATCCCTGCCTTTCGCCGGCCATTGGCCCGCGAACAAGCCGGACTTTTTTCTGTATTTTCACATGGAGGACGGACCGATGTTCGATCCCTGCAAAATTCCCGGTTCAAGAAGCCTGCACGAGCGCAGGATGGCGACATGGGCGCTTTTGATCGGCGAAACCTATTCGTCTGCGGCTCACGCCGAGACACGCCGGCGCCCGCATCGCGGCATGCTGCCGGACGTCGATTTCTCGCGCGCGGTTCCCGACCGCAGCCGGCCGTCGCTGGTGCGCCGGATCATCGGGCTGATCCGGCCTGGCGCAAAAACCGGCGCGAAACTCCGGGTCGTCGACACAGCACTGTCAGGATCGTCAAGCGAGCCTGTCGGCGAAAAGCCCGCGACATCCTATATTGCGCGAAGCAGGACCGGCGGCCCGAGTGATTCCGGGACGCCGGCCCTTGCCGCCACGCGATCCCATGGCGCTACGCGCCCCAAGGATGCCACGCGCTCCGCGCCGTGTGAGCGAAAAGAAGCATATGAGTACCAAGACAATGTTCCGCTGGTTTGAAACAAGGCTCGATCCGTTCCCTGCCGAGGAGCCGGTCGAGCCGCCGAAGACGCTGATCGCCTTCTGCGTGCACTATACGCGCGGCGCCTGGCCCTACATCGTTGTCGATGCGACGCTGGTGACGGCTATCGCCCTTGCCGAGGTGTGGATGTTCGGCTTCATGGGCCGGATCGTCGACTGGCTGTCGGCACAGAATCGCGAGACGTTTTTGCAGACCGAGGGCTGGAAGCTCGCCGGCATGGCTTTCATCGTGGTTTTCGCGCTGCCGGCGACGGTCTGGTTCCATGCGCTCCTCAACCAGCAGACGCTGATGGGCAACTATCCGATGCGTATCCGCTGGCAGGTGCATCGCTACCTGCTCAAGCAGTCGATGGCCTTCTATCAGGACGAGTTCGCCGGACGCATCGCGACCAAGCTGATGCAAACGGCGCTCGCCGTGCGCGAATGCGTCATCAAGCTCATCGACGTGCTCAACTATGTCGTGGTCTATTTCCTCGGCATGCTGTTCATTGTCGGATCGGCCGACTGGCGGCTGGCGGCACCGCTTGCCGTCTGGCTTGCCGGCTATATCCTGCTCTTGCGCTATTTCATCCCGCGATTGGGCAAGGTCGGCGAGGAGCAGGCCAATGCGCGCTCGACCATGACCGGCCGCGTCGTCGACAGCTACTCCAACATCCAGACGGTCAAGCTGTTCTCGCATGCGCGGCGCGAGGCGTCCTTCGCGCGGGAAGGCATGGCCGGCTTTCTCGATACCGTTTACCGGTCGATGCGGCTGGTGACGCAGCTCTACGGCCTGCTCTACATCCTGAATTCGCTGCTGTTGTTTTCGGTCACCGCGATCTCGCTGTGGCTGTGGCTCGGCCAGGCGGTGACGATCGGCGCCGTCGCTCTGGTCATCGGCCTCGTGCTTCGGCTGTGGGGGATGTCGCAATGGATCATGTGGGAAATGTCCACCCTGTTCGAGAATATCGGCACGGTGCAGGACGGCATCAGTTCGATCTCGCTCCCGCGCCTCGTCGAAGACAGGCCTGGGGCCAAGGACATTGCCGTGACCAAGGGCGAGATCCGTTTCGAGGACATCCGCTTCCACTACGGCAAACAGAAGGGCGTGATCGAAAGCCTGTCGCTGACGGTGAAGCCGGGCGAAAAGGTCGGCATCGTCGGCCGCTCGGGCGCCGGCAAGTCGACGCTGGTCAACCTTCTCTTGCGCTTCTACGATCTCGAGAGCGGCAAGATCCTGATCGACGGCCAGGAAATCGCGGCGGTGACGCAGGATTCGCTGCGCGCCCAGATCGGCATGGTCACGCAGGATACCTCGCTGCTGCATCGTTCGGTGCGCGAGAACATCCTTTATGGCCGACCGGACGCCAGCGACGAGATGCTGGTCGAGGCAGCTCGCCGCGCCGAGGCGCTTGATTTCATATCAAGGCTTTCGGACGCCAGTGGCCGCACGGGTTTCGATGCGCATGTCGGCGATCGCGGCGTCAAATTGTCCGGCGGCCAGCGGCAACGCATTGCCATTGCCCGCGTTATGCTGAAGGACGCGCCGATCCTCATCCTCGACGAAGCGACGTCTGCGCTCGATTCCGAGGCCGAAGCGGCGATCCAGGAGAACCTCTACAAGCTCATGCAGGGCAAGACCGTCATCGCCATCGCGCACCGGCTCTCGACCATCGCGGCGATGGACCGGCTCGTCGTCATGGATAAGGGCCGCGTCATCGAGGAAGGTTCGCATGAGGGACTCGTCGCCGCCGGCGGGCTTTATGCGCAGCTTTGGCAGCGCCAGTCGGGCGGCTTCCTGCTCGACGACGGTGCCGCCGCCAACGATGCCATCATCAAGGGTCAAGCAGCAGAATGAGGGCAGCAGAATGATGGCCGCCGAATGATGATTGCCGTCTATCGCTGGTTCGAGAACTGGGTCTATCCGTTCAGGGAGCCCGCGGACCTTCGGCCACCGATCAGCGTCAGCGGTTTCCTCTGGCACTATGTCGGCCAGGCGAAGGTCGCCTTCTTCGCCATGCTGGTCATCGGCGGTATCGCGCCGCTGGTCGAGGCCGGACTGTTCTACTTCGTCGGCAGGCTGGTCGACATTCTCGACCAGCTCCCCGGCGAGCGCAGCTGGGACACGCTGTGGACCGCCGCCGGTCCCGAACTCGTCTTCATGGCCGCCGTGGTGCTGGTCATCCGCACCATCGTCGTCGGCCTGGCGGCGCTGGTCGACGAGCAGACGATCACCCCCGGCTTCTACAATCTGGTGCGCTGGCAGGCGCACCGCCATGTCTCGCGCCAATCCTACGACTTCTTCCAGAACGATTTCGCCGGCCGCATCGCCACAAAGGTCTGGCAGGCGGGGCAGGCGACCGGCGATTTGATGGAAAGCTTCATCGAGGTCGTCTGGTTCATGATCGTCTATACGGTGACGACGCTGGTGCTGGTCGCCGGCCTCGATCTCAGGCTGGCGGTGCTGGTGGTGATCTGGATCACCGCCTTCGGCTGGCTGGCCAAGCGCTATCTGCCGGCGATCCGCAAGCATGCCGAGCAGACAGCTGAGGCCGGTTCGATGATCACCGGCCGCTTCGTCGATTCCTATTCGAACGTGCAGACGCTGAAGCTGTTCTCGGCTGATGGCGACGACCGTTACATCAGGAGCGGTTTCGATATCTATCTCGACGCGCTGCGGCCGTTCACCCGCAGGCTGACCGGCGTGCGCATGGCGCTGACGACGCTGTCGGGTATCATGATCACCGCGATCGCCTGTTTTGCGGTCTATCTCTGGGTCGAAGGCTCGATCACCGTCGGCGCCGTCGCCTTCACGCTGCCGCTGGTGTTGCGGCTCAACATGCTGCTCGGCCGACTGATGATGCAGCTCAACGGTATCCTGCGGAATCTCGGCGTGCTGGAAAACTCCAAGGC
The DNA here is from genome assembly GCF_053848065.1 of Mesorhizobium sp. BHscii. Taxonomy (NCBI): domain Bacteria; kingdom Pseudomonadati; phylum Pseudomonadota; class Alphaproteobacteria; order Hyphomicrobiales; family Phyllobacteriaceae; genus Mesorhizobium; species Mesorhizobium sp. BHscii. The sequence goes on from NZ_JBSPKW010000002.1 coordinate 73,285, forward strand.
GCTGATCTCCCAGCCGCTCGGCCTGACCGACGCGCCCGACGCCAGGGAGCTTGTCGTGGTCGGCGGCCGCATCGACGTGAAGAAGGTCGAGTTCCACTACGGCAAGGGGTTCGGCGTGCTCAACGGCATCGACCTCGTCGTGCGGCCGGGTGAGAAGGTCGGACTGGTCGGGCCATCCGGCGCCGGCAAGACGACGCTCGCCAATCTGATCCTGCGCCTCTACGACCTCGAGCGCGGCAAGATCACCATCGACGGGCAGGATGTTGCCAAGGTCACGCAGAATTCGCTGCGCGCCAATATCGGCGTCGTCAGCCAGGATACCGCACTTTTCCACCGTTCCTTGCGCGACAACATCAAGCTCGGCATGCCCGAAGCAACTGACGCCGAAGTGGTCGCGGCCGCGAAGAAGGCCGCGGCGCACGACTTCATCCTCGACTTGCGCGACAATCGTGATCGCCAGGGCTATGAGGCCTTTGTCGGCGAGCGCGGCGTGAAATTGTCTGGCGGCCAGCGCCAGCGCGTGGCGATCGCCCGCGTCTTCCTCAAGGACGCGCCGATCCTGATACTCGACGAGGCGACGTCGGCGCTCGATTCCGACATCGAGGCGGCCATCCAGGAAAATCTGGCGAGGCTGATGGAGAACAAGACTGTCATCGCCATCGCGCATCGGCTGTCGACCATCGCGGCACTCGACCGCCTGGTGGTGCTCGACGGCGGCCGTATCGTCGAACAAGGCACGCATGACGAACTGGTCGCGCTCGACGGGCTCTATGCGCGGCTGTGGAAGCGGCAGTCCGGCGGCTTCCTGTTCAACGAGGAGAGCGTGCTGGAGGAGACGCGGCCGGCGGAGTAGGCCCAGGATTCAGCAAAACCGGAGTGGAGCATGTCGGTGCGAATGCCATCGAATTTCGGACGGTCGGGAGCGCAGGAGAGCGCGCTCGACCTGCTCGGCCATGAAATCCTCGGCGAAAAGGCGGCGGCGCTCGGCCGTGCCGGCCGCCGCGTGGATGAAACGCTGGCGAGGTTGCGTGAACATGGCGACGATGGCGAACATCGTGCCCGGCTGCTCAGGGACGCGGCGGAGGCCGTCCACGGCTATTTCATCCAGCGCGAATTGTGCGGCTTGCGCAAGCACGACGCAGTGATCCGGGAATACAACATCCCCAAGGCCGTGCTGGCCAGGCTCGGCGCGAAATAGACAATAGTGTTGAAAACCTGATAGTACCGAAGACGAAATACCGATTTCGACCCGTTCCAGAAGTTCGGGTGCGAGCGCATTATGGCGCAAGTCGGCCCGATTGCCGACTTTCCCGCACTCAATGTTCCTTGCGAAGGACGACCCTACATTGAGCGCAATCAGCGCTTGTACGCCCCTAAGACTTCAAAGGTTTAGCGGCCAACCGGTCTTCTGCCGGGCCGCATACGCGGTCACTCCGGCAACCCCGCGAACCGCATGTGTCCGATCCAGCGCTCGAGGCTCCCGGGGGCGGTGTAATTCTTCTCCCACTGCTTGCGTTGTTGGCTGATGGAGTCGCCGGGCGAGTCTTTGAGGAAAACCGCAAGCGCTTCCTTTGCCTCCCGCTGGTTTCCCAGACAAGCGTGGATCCCCGCAAGCATTCGGTGTGCGCCGCTCGGGATTCTGGACATTTTCCGCATCGCCGTCAGCGCGGCCTCGCAATCGTTCTTTTCCCAGAGCGCCCAGCCCATGTCCCAGTGGTACCAATCAGGGTGGAAAGGATCGATGCCCATCGCCTGCTTGATCCGATCGATAGCTTCGTCGATTCGGCCGACAAAGAGCAGCGGGGATGCACTGCCGGCGAGGACATTCGAGGCGCGGCGATCGCCTGATCGTACCGCGCAATGGCCTGCTCGACCTCTCCGGCTTCGGTATGGATGCGGGCTCGGGCATAATGCGCGTTGGCATCGTCCGGAGCGAGCTGGAGAGCCTGGTCGGCGTATTCGGCGGCGTGCTTCAACGCCTCGTCGGGGTTATTTTCCTGCTTGTGCCAGAAAACCGCGTCATTGCGATAGGACCAGGCCAGCCCGATATAGCCGAACTGGCGTTCGGATACGCTTCGATCGCCTTAAGGCTGAACTGCCGTAGCAGCCCGTTGCCCGCGCCTCGCCGTTGCCGCGTGGCGCATAGCGAGCGCCGTTGCCAACTCGCCAACGTCCGAACCAGGACCATCAGTTTGCAAGGCACTCGGGAAGACGCACCGGTTTGTCGATCTTCGCCAGTAGCTCGGGCCTGGCGCAGGGCGGGAAACCGGCAATGCGCATGGTTTCTATGAGACGCTTGCGGTCCGCATCCGTGTTGACAAGAGGTTCGTTCACCCTTCCCTCGATCGTCAGGTCGGGGAACCGTTTGAGGGCCTCGCTGATCAGGGTTTTCGCCTCCGCGGTACGACCAACTGCCGCCAGCGCGGCCGGGCGATATGTCCATCCCCAGATCCCATAATTCTCCGGCGCCAACCGGTCCATCATCAGCAGCGCGTCGTCGTAGCGGCCGACCATAAAATAGGCGTGGGCAAACATCCTGGTGCTCCACAACGGGTAGTTCGGATTGAGGTGGATCGCCCGATCAGCCATTTCGGCGCCCCGCTCCGCCTCGCCAAAGGTCGAAGCCCAAGGCACATAAAAAGTCATTACCTCGAACTGATTTGGAGCCATTCGCAGGGCCGCGTCGAATTCCGCCTTGGCCCGCGCGAGATCGCCCTTTACGACCAGGCTCCGGGCCAGAACGGCATGCGCTTCGGCATCGGCCGGATCGAGCGCGACTGCACGTTTAGCGGCTTCGGCGGCGATACGTCGATTCTTTGCGGGTTCGACGTCGAAACTGGCCAGCACAGAATGCGAATGATGCAGTTCCACCCAGGCGCGGGCCAGCGTAGGGTCCAGTTCGATGGCGCGGCTGAGAAGTCTGATGGCTTCCTCGACGTCGGCGCGATTGATTTGTTCCAGCTTCTCGGTCCCGAGGAGGTAGAGTTCGTAGGCGTTGAGGTTGCGGGGAGGTTTGCGGTGCGCCGTTATCCGGCCTGCCTCTTGGATAAGGCCGGCGCCGCCGCCAAGCCGGTTGGAGACCTGCTCGGCAATCTCCGTCTGAATCGCAAACAGGTCCCGATCCGGCCGGTCCCACCGGTTCGACCATAGATGCCTACCGGCCTTCGAATCGATGAACTGAGCCGTAATCCGCACCCGATCGGCTTGGCGTTGAATCGAACCTTCGACCACAAAGCCCGCGCCGAGCGCTGCACCGACCTCAGTCGGGTTGGCCGGCTTGCCTTCGTAGACTTCCGTCGAGTTATGGGCAATGACCCCGAATTCCGGAAACTGGGCGAGATCGGTGATGATCTCCTCGGTGAGCCCGCCGGCCAGACGCTGCACACTCGCTTCACCGCCGATCGCTTGAAACGGCAGCACCGCGACGGATGGCAGGACCGTGTCAGAACGCTTCTCGATGGCGAGACCCATGATGAGCCAGACTGCGCCTGACGCCAACAAAATCAGCAGGCCCAGCGCCACAGCCGCCGCGGTCCAATTCCTCCTTGCCGGCGCCGAATGCTGGTCCGCGGCCGCGATCACCAGCCTGTATCCGCGTTTCGGCACGGCCTTAAGGACTGACTGGCTCTCGTCATGAAGCGCGCGGCGGATGTCGCGTACGCATTGCACCAGACTGTCGTCGGTGACGAATACGCCTGGCCACACTGCCTGCATCAGCTCATCTTTGGTGACCAGTCGGCCGGCGTTTTCCAGGAGATATTTCAGGAGGTCGAAGGCCTGCGGTCTGAGGGCGATCTCGCGCCCTTCCCGGTCACGCACAAACCCTCCGGCAACATCGACGATGACGCCGTTGATGGCGAATGTCCGGGCAGCCCGGGAATCCATCCTCCGCCTCCCACGGGGGGATTTCCAATTTATTATAGCAGATTCCTGCAAAGGCTTGAATGCTGACGGAACATCTTTGTTTTCGGCAAATTTTCACCGAACGATCATCAGTCGTTCGTTACATTGGGTGCGGCGACGATCCAATGTCTCAGTCGTTCCGAAGATTTGGAATCGGTTCAATGCTGAGACCCCGTCCCCTGCCGACCGTTGCCGCCATTTTCGTGGGCGGGGCTCTTTGTTCGCCGGGTGTCAGCGCGCACGATGCAGGAACGGGATGGTACTACCCGCCCAGCTGCTGCAACGGCGATGGCGCCTTCGGCGATTGCCAGATGATCCCGGCCAACTCAGTGACGGAAGCGCCGGATGGTTTTGCCGTAGTGCTGTTCCCCGGCGACCACCATCTGGTGACGCGAAAACAGAGCTTCCGAATCCCGTACGGCAGCGAGATCAGGTCGAGCGACGGCAACTATCACATCTGCCTTTACCCGACGCAGGCCACCGTCTTCTGCTTCTTTGCGCCGCCCGGATCAGTGTGACTGCTGCGGGGTCATGACCACGTCGGTGCCAGGATGTCTGCTGCAGCCGGCATTTACAGTGCAGCCGAATTGCCAGTGCCCGGCGCGGTCGCGCCACAAGCGGACCTTCGTGCGATCCGACCTCTTTGGCGGCAGGCGCTCTCGGGGTGGCCCGAAATTTGGTCGTGCCGTAAGGCGGCACAGATGCTATCTTAGTAGCAGCTAATATTGTGGTAGCAGCTAATATTGGGTCGAGGGGCAACCATGCAAAGGAGGACCGACCATGAAGCCGCATTCTCTCAGCGCCCGCCGTATTGGCGTGCTTCTGTTCTCACTGTGTGCTTTCGGGCTGATGACGTCAGCTTCAATGCCGGCAGAAAGCAAATTCGCCGTCGAGCCGGTGGTTGAGAAAAAGCTGAAGGAACTGCCCTCCGGACCGTTGTACTGGCGGCTGGAAAATTTCCCAACGCTGGCGCAGGCCCAGAGCGCTGCGGGCCCGACCTCGCTTGCGGCGGAGGTCGCGGGCAAGGTCTGGCTGTTCACGCTTGGGCCGAAGGATGGCTCGACGCCCGGCGGAGCCAAGGTCGTCGAGATCGGACCCCTTCCGCCGATCAGCGCCAGCGAGTATTTGCTGCGCGTCAACCGCGCCGGCGGAGCGCCCGGTGCCAAGACGCCGATCCATACGCATCCGGGACCGGAGGCCTTCTATGTGCTGGCCGGCAAGCTCGGCCAGAGAACGCCCCACGGCGTAACCTACGCCGAAGCCGGCAAGGCCATGACCGGACACGGGGCCAACACGCCGATGGAAGTGTTCAGCGCCGGCACAACCGATCTCGATGAGCTGGCCATCTTCGTGGTCGACGCCAATCAGCCGTTCTCGTCGCCGGCCAGCCTCGACTGAGACGACATTTCCCGGGGTGGCGCGAATGTTCGGTACGAGCTGAGGCGGCACCCCAGCGTCAGATTTTCACCACCAGTTGTACCCCGATCTATTCCGAAAACCGCTTCCACTTTTCGCTGACGCGGACCTTCGGGATCATGGTCTACTCCAGCCAGTCGGTGATGAAGCTGCCGTTTTCGTGGATGTCGGTGGTCTCCAGCGGGCCTGGGCCGAGATTGGTGAATTTGTGCGGCGTGTTCGGCGGCACGATCAGGATCTGGCCGGCCGACGCCTCGATCTGCCGGTCGCCGACGGTGAACAGCCCGGTGCCAGTGCGGATGATGAAAATCTCGCAATAGGGATGCATGTGCAGCCGCGGGCCGCCGCCGATCTCCTGCAGATAGTTGAAGATCAGGCAGCTTTTGGAGCCGTAGGTGCCGCACTGCAGCTCGCCTTGTCAATGGTCGGGCCAGCGGTCGCGCGCCTTGGCCCATTTGTCGCGGTCGATGACATGCGCCATGAGCCGAGGATAGACCGAGGCCGGGGCTTCTGTCGAGGCAAACGCAGGCGCTGCTTTGCGGTTGATTTACGGTCGTTTTCGGCGTGTTCGACATGTGCCCGTCGCCACGCCGTCCGCCGTCGAATTGCGTCCCCGCGACAATCTGCCCTTGTGCCTTCACCCGTCTGGACAAAAACGGGCTTCACGCATAAACCGAAGGCCAATTGCCGGAGGAATTCGCAAGCCTGTTCGCCATGCGCTGTCGGGTTGGCGTGAAAGAGCGGGGAACAAGCCTCGGCCACCGGCACGGAAGAGGCGAAAGGATCAGGCACCCGTGAGCGCAACCGACATCCAGGATCCCAACCGTCGTGATTTTCTCTATGTCGCCACGGGCATGGCCGCGGTGGTCGGTGCGGGTGCCGTCGCCTGGCCGTTCATCGACCAGATGCGCCCGGATGCCTCGACGCTGGCGCTGGCCTCGGTCGAGGTCGACGTCTCCTCGCTGACGCCGGGAATGTCGCTTGTCGTGAAGTGGCGCGGCAAGCCGGTGGTGGTGCGCAACCGCACCGAACAAGAGATGAAGGACGGCGAGGCGGTCAATCTGGCCGAGCTCAAGGATCCGCTCGCCCGCAACGCCAATCTGCCGGCCGATGCGCCGGCGACGGACGCCAACCGCACCATGCCGGGCAAGGAAGCCTGGATTGTAATGGTCCAGGTCTGCACCCATCTCGGCTGCATTCCGCTCGGCCAGGAAGGCGAGTTCGGCGGCTGGTTCTGCCCGTGCCATGGTTCGACATACGACACCTCCGGCCGCGTCCGCGGCGGGCCGGCGCCGGAGAACATGTCGGTGCCGGTGTTCCAGTTCATTTCCGACACCAAGATCCGTATCGGCTGAGGCTAAGGGATATTTCGATGAGCGAGGGACACTCGACCTATACGCCCAAGACCGGTATCGGACGCTGGTTCGACGCCCGCATGCCGCTGCCGCGGCTGGTCTATGACAGCTTCGTCGCCTATCCGGTGCCGCGCAACCTCAACTATGCGTGGACCTTCGGCGGCATCCTGGCGCTCATGCTGACGGCGCAGATGCTGACCGGCATCGTGCTGGCCATGCACTATGCGGCGGACAGCACTCTCGCCTTCGATTCGGTCGAGAAGATCATGCGCGACGTGAATTCGGGCTGGCTGTTGCGCTACATGCATTCGAACGGCGCGTCGTTCTTCTTCGTTGCCGTCTACATCCACATCTTCCGCGGCCTCTACTACGGTTCCTACAAGGCGCCGCGCGAGCTTCTGTGGATCCTCGGCTGCATCATCTACCTCCTGATGATGGCGACGGGCTTCATGGGCTATGTGCTGCCCTGGGGGCAGATGAGCTTCTGGGGCGCGACCGTCATCACCGGCTTCTTCAGCGCCATCCCGCTGGTCGGCGAATGGATCCAGCAGCTTTTGCTCGGCGGCTTCGCTGTCGACAACCCGACGCTGAACCGCTTCTTTTCATTGCACTATCTGCTGCCGTTCATGATCGCCGGCGTCGTCGTGCTGCATATATGGGCGCTGCATGTGGTCGGCCAGTCGAACCCGACCGGCATCGAGGTCAAGTCGAAAACCGATACCGTCGCCTTCACCCCCTACGCGACCATCAAGGACGCGTTCGGGATGCTCGTGTTCCTGTTCATCTTCGCCTACTTCGTCTTCTACCTGCCGAATTTTCTCGGCCATCCCGACAATTACGTCGTCGCCGACCCGCTGAAGACGCCTGCCCATATCGTGCCGGAATGGTACTTCCTGCCGTTCTACGCGATCCTGCGCGCCATTACCTTCAATATCGGGCCGATCAACTCCAAGCTTGGCGGCGTGCTCGCGATGTTCGGCTCCATCGCCATGCTGTTCCTGGTGCCGTGGCTCGACACCTCGAAGGTGCGCTCGGCGGTCTACCGGCCCTGGTACAAGCTGTTCTTCTGGCTGTTCGTGATCGATGCCGTCCTGCTCGGCTGGCTGGGTTCGCAGCCGGCTGAAGGCAGCTATGTCTTCATGGCGCAGATGGCGACATTGTTCTATTTCGCCTTCTTCCTGGTCGCGCTGCCGGTGCTTGGCCTGATCGAGACTCCGCGGCGGCTGCCGAATTCGATCACCGAGGCGGTGCTCGAGAAGAACAAGCATGGCGGTGGCGGGCATCCGGCTCGCGCGACAGCCGCATCGGAAACCAAGGGCTGAGCATGACCCCGAAAAGTGGAGACCGGTTTTCGGACAAGATGATGGTCGAGACGACGACAGCGCGGCAGAGAATCTCAAGGGGATTTGGTATGAAGAAGATTCTCACCTCGCTGGCGCTGCTCGGCCTTGTGTTGGCAGGCACTGCGGCCGCGACCACAGGGGCGATCGCCCAGGAGGAGGCGCACAACGAAGCCGCGCCGACGCATTTCCCGATACACGAGCCCAAGGAGATGGACTGGAGCTTCGCCGGGCCGTTCGGCACCTACGACAAGGCGCAGTTGCAGCGCGGGCTGAAGGTCTACAAGGAAGTCTGCGCGGCCTGCCATTCGATGAAGTTGGTGGCGTTCCGCACGCTGGAAGACCTTGGCTATTCGGAAGCGCAGGTCAAGGCGCTGGCGGCCGAATACACGATCAATGATGGCCCCAACGATGCCGGCGACATGTTCGATCGTCCCGGCATACCGTCCGACTATTTCCCGGCGCCGTTCCCCAACGATCAGGCGGCAGCAGCCGCCAATGGCGGGGCTGCCCCACCCGACATGTCGCTGCTGGCCAAGGCGCGCGGCGTCGAGCGCGGCTTTCCGCGTTTCGTCTTCGACATCTTCACGCAATACGCCCAGGGCGGTCCCGACTATATCCACTCGCTGCTGACCGGCTATGACGAGCAGCCGCCGGCGGGCATGGAGATTCCGGAAGGCACGCACTACAATCCCTACTTCATTGCCGGCGTGTCGCTGAAGATGCCCAACCCGCTCTCCGACGACCAGGTGACCTATGACGACGGCGCGCCGCAGACGGTCGACCAGTATTCCCGCGACGTGTCTGCCTTCCTGATGTGGGCGGCCGAGCCGCATCTGGAAGCCCGCAAGAAAACCGGCTTTCGCGTGCTGGTCTTCCTGTTGCTGTTCGGCGCGCTGGTCTATCTGACCAAGCGCAAGGTGTGGGCCGGCGTGGCGCACTGAGCTACGCCACCAGATCAAAAGGGCGTCGAAAGGCGCCCTTTTGCATTTCCGAACACTGCCTCCGAAGACCGCCGGCCCAGTCCTTTGCCGGACAATTTTCTTCCAGCCGCCATATCGCGGTAGCCGTCGCCGTCCGCGCCGGGTTACGATCGGCCGGAGTTCCTTTTCACGTCTTCAAGTCGTATCGGACGAATGCCCGGAGAGCCGCCCCATGAAACCTTCGCTCGAAGACACGCTGCTTGCCGCGATCCGCACCATTCCGGACTACCCCAAGCCGGGCATCCTGTTTCGCGACATCACCACGCTGCTAAGCAATGCGCGCGCCTTCCGCCGCGCCATCGACGAGCTGGTGCATCCCTATGCCGGCCAGAAAGTCGACAAGATCGCCGGCATCGAGGCACGCGGCTTCATCCTTGGCGGCGCCGTCGCCCATCAGCTATCGGCCGGCTTCGTGCCGATCCGCAAGAAGGGCAAGCTGCCTTACGAGACGGTGCGCGTCGCCTACAGCCTCGAATACGGGCTGGACGAGATGGAGATGCACAGGGATGGCGTGTCTCCGGGTGAGAAGGTCATCCTCGTCGACGACCTGATCGCCACCGGCGGCACCGCGGAAGCAGCGGTCAAGCTGTTGCGGCAGATCGGCGCCGACATCCTCGCCGCCTGCTTCGTCATCGACTTGCCGGACCTCGGCGGCCGCGAGAAGCTCGAAGCGCTCGGCGTGCCGGTCAGGACGCTGATCGGATTCGAAGGGCATTGATGCAGCATTTCCTTCTCCCTTTTTTGTGGGAGAAGGTGGCCTCGCGAAGCGAGGTCGGATGGGGGGTGTTGGACCGATCGCAGCGCTGAACAATCATTGGATTTTTGCCGTATCACTTCTTCCAATACCCCTCATTCGTCTCGGGGCATCGCGCGATCCACCTTCTCCCATAAGGGAGTGGGCGCTTCACCCCATCTTCACCAGCACGGCGCTTTCGAACTCGATGACCTTGTCGCCCGTCGAATCGAAGGCCTCCGAGCGAAGCGTGAGCAGCCGCCAGCCCGGCCGTGACATGATGGGGCGGTGGGCAAGCGCTGTGCGGGTGAAGGTCACGGTTTCTCCGGCATAGACGGGCTTCAGCCATTTGAGGTTCTTGAAACCGGGCGAGGGGCCGAATTCGGGTGCGGGTCCTGCGCCGACCCAGCGGGCGCCCCCAGCCTCCACGCCGGCCTCGAGGTTCAATTTCATCCAGGTTGCAGCTGTGTGCCAGCCCGACGCGCACAGGCCGCCGAATACGCTCTTCTTCGCCGCCTCTTCGTCGAGGTGGAATATCTGCGGATCGTATTTCCTGGCGAACGCCTTGATCGCCTCGGGTTCGAATGTATGCGACCCAAGCGTGACGGTGACGCCGATGCAGAAGAACTCGTCGAGGCTCACGCGCTGGCCCCTCGCGTCAGGAACATGACGGTGTTCTCGAGTTCGAAGACGCCTTCGCCACGCTGGTTGAAAAGCTCGCTGCGCAGGGTGACGAGGCCGAGCTGGGGCTTGGACCTGGACAGGCGCTTGGCAAGGACGGTGGTGTTGCCGCGCAAGATGTCGCCGGCCAGCACCGGCTTCTTCCACCGGACCTGGTCGACGCCGGGGGCGCCTTGCGAGGTCGAGTCCAGCAGGAAGGCGTCGCACAGCATGCGCATGAACATCGCGCAAGTATGCCAGCCGGAGGCCGACAGCCCGCCAAGGATGCTGGCCTTGCCCGCCGCCTCGTCGAGATGCATCGGCTGCGCATCGAACTCTTGCGCGAATTCGATGATCTCGGCCGCACTCACCAGCTTCGTCCCGAGGTCGAGCGAGGCGCCCTCGACGAAATCCTCATAGGCCCAGGTCTTTCCGGTCATGGTCTGGAATCCGGTTCAAGTTTGTACGATCGCCACGGATCGGGGTTCCCGGATGCAGGCAGGGCGCAATTTGGTCAAGTAATTTCTGGTGCGCCAGGCCATCGCGCCCAACGGAATAGAAGCTACAACCAGCCGCGGCGGCGGAAATACCAGAAAGGCAGGATCGCCGACACGATCATCAAGCCGATGGCCAAGGGATAGCCGAGCTGCCATTTGAGCTCGGGCATGATGTCGAAATTCATGCCGTAGATCGAAGCGACCAGCGTCGGCGGCAGGAAGATGACTGCGGCGACGGAGAAGATCTTGATGATCGCGTTCTGCTCGATCGAGATCATGCCGAGCGTCGCGTCGAGCAGGAAGTTGATCTTCTGGGACAGGAAGGTGGCGTGGTCGGCGAGCGACAGCACATCTCGCGACAAGGTCTTGATGCGCGCGCGGATGTCCTTGCTCATCTTGGTCTGGGTCGAGGCGTGGGCCAGAAAACCGGCGAGCCGCTGCAGTGAAATCAGGCTGTCGCGGATCGAGGAGGCGATGTCCTCCTTGCGGCCGATCGCCTTGAGCAATTCCTGGAAGTCGCGGTTGCGCTTGGAAACCTTGGTCGAGCGTGCCTCGAAGATGTCGCGCGAGATCGTCTCGATGTCGCGGCCGGCGCGCTCCAGAATGTCGGCGAGGCGGTCTACGATCGCCTCCAGCAGGCCGATCAGGATGGTGTCGCCGCTGGTGCAGCCGGTCGCCACCTTCTCGGCGCGCAGCGGAAACGTCTTGAAGGCCTTCGGTTCGTGATAGCGCACGGTGATCAGCCTGTTGCCGGCCAGCACGAAGGTGACCGGCGACATCAGGGGATCGTCGGCCTCGGTTTGGGCCGGCAGAATGGCGGTCATGAAATAGGCGCCGTCCTCGACGTAAAGGCGGCTGGAAATCTCGATCTCCTCCATCTCCTCGCGCGTCGGAATGGCAACACCGAGCCAGGCCTCGATGGCCGCTTCCTCTTCCTTTGTCGGGTTCAGGAGATCGGCCCAGACGATCTTGTCGCTGTTTGCCAAGAGATCGTCGGCGAGGCGCAGGCGATCATTGTCCACGACGAATGCCTTGATCATCACCGGGTCTCCCTTGCTGAGGCCAAAAGGATGGGTTCGAGCGGGCGCGTCGTTTCGGATTGCACGGGACAGGCGCTTTCGACGAAAGCACGGGCCGGTGCAGACGCCCCTTAGACCGGGCATTGCGGGCAGTCAAGCCGCGCGGAAACGGCCCGTGCGGCGTGCACGAGGCTGTCATCGCACCGGCGGCCATAATGGCTTCCGGCGAGCCGTCGGTCAGCTCAGGTGTTGAACTTGAACAGCATGATGTCGCCGTCCTGGACGACATACTCCTTGCCTTCGTCGCGCGCCTTGCCGGCTTCCTTGGCCGCCACTTCGCCGCCCAGCGTGACGAAGTCGTTGTAGGCGATGGTCTGGGCGCGGATGAAGCCGCGCTCGAAATCGGTGTGGATGACCCCTGCCGCTTGCGGCGCCTTGGCGCCCTTGTGCACGGTCCAGGCGCGTGTCTCCTTCGGCCCGACGGTGAAATAGGTGATGAGCTGCAGCAACTCGTAGCCGGCGCGGATCACCTTGTTCAAGCCAGGTTCCTCAAGGCCGAGCGAAGACAGGAATTCCATCTCCTCTTCGTCGCTGAGCTGCGCGACCTCGGCTTCGATCGCCGCGGAAATCACCACGGTGCGGGCGCCTTGCGCGGTAGCCATCTGTTCGACCGCCTTGGTGTGCGCGTTGCCGGTGGCGGCGTCGGCCTCGGCGACATTGCAGACATAGAGCACAGGGTGCGACGTCAGCAGGTTCAGCCCCTGCAGGATGCGCAGATCCTCCGCGGAGATACCTTTGAGCAGAATGCGGGCGGGCTTGCCGGCCTGCAGGAGTTCAAGAGCTGCTTCCATCATCGGCAGCACGGTCAGCGCCTCCTTGTCCTTGCCGGAAGCGCGCTTGCGGAACTGCACGATGCGGCGCTCGAGGCTGTCGAGGTCGGCGAGCATCAGCTCGGTCTCGACGGTCTCGGCGTCGGCAACGGGATCGATGCGGCCCTCGACATGGGTGATGTCGTCATCCTCGAAGCAGCGCAGCACGTGGACGATGGCGTCGACCTCGCGGATATTGGCCAGGAACTGGTTGCCCAGCCCTTCGCCTTTCGAGGCGCCGCGCACCAGGCCGGCGATGTCGACGAAGGAGATGCGGGTCGGGATGATCTCCTTCGACTTGCCGATCGCCGCGATCTTCTGCAGACGCGGGTCGGGCACCGCCACCTCGCCGGTGTTCGGCTCGATGGTGCAGAACGGATAGTTGGCGGCCTGCGCCGCCGCCGTCCTGGTCAGCGCGTTGAAAAGCGTCGACTTGCCGACGTTGGGCAAGCCAACGATGCCGCATTTGAAACCCATTTTTATCCGGTCCTATCGGGAAATCGAAATTTGATGAGGGCTATGGGCGAAAGCGCCGACGATCGTCAAGCCCTCCAGCCCCGATCCGTGGCGAGGCTTACTCCTTGCCGCCAAACAGCTTCTTCAGCATGGCGGCCATGGGGCCGGTTTCGGGCAGCTTGACTGCCGGCTGCTGCGGCCGCGCCTGACGGACGTGGCTCTGCTGTTTTGCACCCTGTTGTTTTCGCCCGGGCTTTTCCGGCTCGGGCGCGACGCCGGTCTTTCGCTGGACGGCAACACTGACCTTGTTCATGAAGCCGGGCTCATCACCCCTCACGATCAAGTCGGCATGATCACCGATGGCGTCGAGCAGCGGCTCCAGCCATTCGCGATCGGCCTTGGCGAAATCGCCAAGCACATGATGCTGGACGAATTCCTTGACGCCGGGATGGCCGACGCCGATGCGCACGCGGCGGTAAGTGTTGCCGACATGGCCGTCGATCGAGCGGATGCCGTTGTGACCGCCGGCGCCGCCGCCGGTCTTGACGCGGACCTTACCGTCGGCGAGGTCGATCTCGTCATAGAAGACGGTGAGCGCCGAGGGAGTGAGCTTATAGAAGCGCAGCGCTTCGCCGATCGACTGGCCTGAATTGTTCATGAAGGTCTGCGGCTTGATCAGGATGATCTTTTCGCCGGCAAGCGTGCCTTCGGCGATCAGCCCCTGGAACTTCTTCGACCAGGGGGAAAAGGAGTGGCGGCGGGCGATTGCGTCCGCCGCCATGAAGCCGACATTGTGCCGATTGTCAGTGTATTTCGCGCCCGGATTGCCGAGGCCTGCAAACAGCAGCATCGTCACCTCTAGTGTGGTGGATTTGAAGTTCCTGCCGCTTTGAAGGCATCAGCGTTCAGGAACTTCAAATTCAAAAACCACACCAGAACTTTATGGTTGCCAGTGTGGCCTTAGATCCGAAATTCGCCCGGTGCGCGGCTCCAAAGTGATGCGAATTTCGGATTCGCCACACCAGGCGGGAAGGGATTACTTCTCTTCGTCGGCTGGAGCCTCTTCAGGTTCCGCCGCTTCGGCCGTCTCTTCTGCCGCCTCCGGCTTCATCGCCGAGGAGCCGGCAATGGTCGCGACGGTGAAGTCGCGGTCGGAGATCACCGGCTGGACGCCGGCCGGCAGCTTGATTGCCGAGATGTGGATCGAATCGCCGATATCGGTGCCGGTGAGATCGACGGTGATGAACTCCGGGATCGCATTGGCCGGGCAGTGGAACTCGACCTCGTGACGCACGATGTTGAGCACGCCGCCGCGCTTGATGCCGGGCGACTTGTCCTCGTTGATGAAGTGGACCGGCACGTCGACATTGACCTCGGTGTCCTTGCCGATGCGCAGGAAGTCGACATGGACCGGAAAATCCCTGACCGGGTCGAGCTGGTAGTCCTTCGGCAGGACCTGGATCTTCTTGCCGTCGACATCGATCGTGGCGATCGTGGTCAGGAACCCGCCGCCATGGATCTTGTAGTAGATGTCCTTGTAGGTCAGCGCAATCGCCAGGGGAGGCTGCTTGTCACCGTAGATTACTGCAGGCACTTTACCGTTGCGGCGAACTGCACGGGCGGACCCCTTACCGACCTGTTCGCGCGCTTCGGCCTTGAGCTCGTAAGTATCGCTCATGGCATTTCCTTTCACGTTGTTCTGGAGCGTTCGCGGCTGGCGAGGTGCCTGGGGCCGTAAACGTCGAAAGCCGTCATGGCCTTACATGATCTGGTCCAAAACCTTTTTGGGATCACGTGAGGCCGGACAGCCTTCCGCCGCGTTGCCTCCAAGGGTGTCTACGCGGGTGGCGGCTCTATAGCGGAAGGTGGGGCGGGGTGCAAGCCAAAGGCAGGTGGCGAAGGCGGGTGGGCAAGGCGGGTCGGCAGTGTCGCGCTTTTGCTTGCTCCCATTTTCAAAATATTGGGGTTGTGTCTTGAAGCCGACGGCAATCGATCAGATCGGGAACAGGTGTGCGGAAAACAACGCAGCGGCATACAGCCCGACGCCGAAGGATAGATGAGTCATCAGGCCGCGCAGACGCGCGGTGCTCGGACTGGGCGTCTTCGAGGCTGCAATTCCGGCGCCAAAGGCCGGCTGCATTATGAAAAACGGGGCGACGACTGTGGACATGCCGACAACAAGGGCGGGAAGCAATGTCGGGTCTCGTGCCCAGTCGAGGCCCCATACTCCCATCAGCAATGCAGCAAAGACGATGCCGATCGCGTAATGCGCGACCCATCCAATCGGCGTTTCGCCCCGAATTCGGGGAGCCTGCGCGATGTTCGCATGCGCGAAACGCCCTCGCGGAAAGTGGCCGATCCAGCGGCCGACCCAGGCATAATCAAGCGGCGGAATCGCCAACGTTCGTTTCAGAAACAATCCCCAAAGATCCATCACCGCCGTCGCCCCCGTTCCCATCGCGGCTGCGCGGACAACGAACTCCAACTGCTCGTTCATTTCTATGCTCCTCTGGTCCATGCTTCTGTCGCGGGCATCCGACACTAGCCGATTAAAATCAGTCATTCAATGTATTGATTGATTGATTGATTTATGATAGAATCGCAGTATGAAAAACGCTGATGGCCATCATCCGATCTTTGACGAGATAGCCGATCTCGCCCGCACGCTGGGGCATGCACACCGGCTGGTTCTTCTCCGCCACATTGCCGACGGCGAACTGGCCGTGGAGCAGCTGACGCAACTTTCCGGGATCGCCCTGGCCAACACGTCGCAGCATCTTCAACAGCTCAAGCGGGCTGGCTTGGTGCAGACCCGGCGAGACGGGAAACGCGTGCTCTATCGTTTGGCCGATGGCCCGATCGAAAACGTGCTCGCGGCCCTGCGAAGCCTTGCGAGCCACAGGCGCGAGCAAATCCGCGAGCTTATCGATGACACCATGAGCCGGCCGGACAGGCTGGAGAACATCTCGCGCGAGGAACTCGTGCGCCGCATGCGGGACGACGAAGTCGTGCTGCTCGACGTTCGGCCGCAGGAGGAATACGCGGCGGGGCATTTGCCGGGTGCGATCAACATTCCCGTGAGTAAATTGGAAGAACGGCTTGCGGAGCTTCCACGCGAGAAGGTCATCGTCGCCTATTGCCGGGGTGTCCAGTGCGTTCTCTCTGCCGACGCGCTGGCAATCTTGAGGGCGCGAGGCTGGACCTCACGCCGGTTCGAAGGCGGCTTTCCCGAGTGGCTGACCTCAGACCTTGAGGTCGACGGCATGAACTACGAAAGCGGCTGACAGCCTCCGAGGCCGGCGTCGCCGGCCAAAGCCCCTAAAATGATCGAACTTAAAACCGCTGCCGAAGCGAATGCCTGCGGCAGCTGGACGGCGCGTGCCGGAAGCATGGAAGGGAAGCCAATGAAGACCTATTCGCAAACAGGAAGCGGCATTTCGGAAGGGAAGACACGCCTGGCTTTCACAATGCTCGCCACGGTACAAGCCACGCTGATCTTCACGATCGCGCTGATCATGGTGCCGCTGCCGAAAATCGCCATCGACTTCGGCCTCATTTCAACGGATCTGTTGCTGCTACAGGTCGCCTACGGACTGCCTTTCAGCGGCCTGCTTCTGTTCGGCGGCCGATTGGCTGACCGCTATGGTGGCCGGCGCATGTTCGTGCTGGGGCTGACAGTCTTCGGTGCCGCCTCACTCGTTGCCGCCTTCGCGCCGAGTTACGGCGTGCTGGTGGCGATGCGCTGTGGTCAAGGAATCGGCGGCGCCATGACCGCGCCTGCTGCGATGGCCGTCCTGCGCGCGCTTGTTCCAGCTCCGGCTGCCTATGGCCGGGCGATGGCCACATGGGGCGGGGTTTCGGTCCTCGGCGCAATCATGGGCTTCGTCGTCTCGGGTATCCTGACCACCTGGATCTCGTGGCGATGGATGTTCGCGGTCCCGGTTTTCGTGGCAATGGTCGCGCTGGCCACGACCTCCGTGTTGCTTCCGATGGATCGTGACGACAGGTCTGCTCATCGGCCACGACTCGATCCCATCGGGGCATTGCTTGCCACCTTCGGTATCGCCGTCGGCAGCTATGGCCTGATAGCAAGCGGGGATCATCGCTGGATGTCGTTGCCAGTCATCGGTTCGCTGGTTGCCTCCGGTATTCTCCTCTCGGCCTTCGTGATGCTTGAGCGGAAGACAAAAGATCCCCTGCTGCCACCGAGCTTCCTGGTCGATTCTTGCCGGATCACCGGCCTGGCTGGAATGCTTCTGGCTGCAGCCGGTTCGGTCGTGATCGAATATGTTCTCTCGCTTTACCTGCAGCAGGTGAAGGGATGGTCGCCACTGATGACGGCGATCGCCTTTCTCCCCTTCGCCGCGACGTTGATCGTGGCAAACTGCCTCTCTCCCCCGTTGGTGGGCCGCTTCGGCGCCTTGCCGGCCACCGGTGGCGGGCTGACAGTCGCGGCCATCGGGCTTGGAGTGCTGGCCGGTATTGCCAACGACACGATCTATCTTTCCGGCCTGTTGCCCGGCATAGTTCTACTCGCGGCCGGGATGTCGCTGGTCTTTTCCGGATCGGCCGTGCTGTCGACGATGAAAGTCCCGCAGCATCAGGCAGGGCTTGCCGGTGGCGTCATGAACACGGCGATGGAACTCGGCCCGACGATCGGGTTGGCGGTACTGATGTCGGTAGCTGCGACACAAAATGATGTCGTGCAAGGTTATCGCTGGGCATTCGGCGCGGCATGCCTCTTCTATCTGGCCGCGGCCGCGGCCGCGGCTGCGATGAGGCTTTCCAGGCAGGGTGCTTGCGCTCGGATCGCTCCGAACGCTTCTCCCATTTGATCGAACCGGGTGAAGCTTCACTCGGTTGCAGTCCCTGCCTCCATTGCTGCTGCTTTGGCGTGGCGCGCCAGCATGACCTCGCTTTCGGCGACGGCGCTCGCCACTGCCGAGGGCAATGACAGCTTAAAGCGCGTCGCCGCATGAATGGATTCATGCGACGCGCTTTAGGTATTGTTTTTATGTTGTTATCGCCAAACCGCTGCGCACCCTCGGTTCAAGCCCGACGGCATGCTTTTGCGCGACATGCCTTAGGTCAAAGCCGAAGTCCAAACCCACGACTTTACCCGATCATGGCCTCCCCCTCGAGCTTCCTCGCTTCCTTCATGTTCGGCAAAAAAACCGTCAGCAGCCCGAGCAGCGGCAAATACGAGCAGACCTGAAAGACGAAGTCGATGCCTTTGATATCGGCGACGACGCCGAGCACGGCGGCGGCGATGCCGCCCATGCCGAAGGCGAAGCCGAAGAAGATGCCGGCGATCATGCCGACGCGGCCGGGCACCAGTTCCTGGGCGAAGACGACGATGTTCGAGAAGGCCGAGGACAGGATCAGGCCGATCAGCACGGTCAGGATCATCGTCCATTCGAAATTGGCGTAGGGCAGGGCCAACGTAAACGGCAGCACGCCGACGATCGAGAACCAGATCATCGACTTCTGTCCGTAGCGGTCGCCGAACGGGCCACCGAGCAGGATGCCCAGCGCCGAGGCGCCGAGGAACAGGAACAGCATGACCTGCGACATCTGCACCGAAACGTCGAATTTATCGATGGCGTAGAAGGTGTAGTAGCTGGCGAGGCTGGCGATGTAGGCGTTCTTGGTCAGCACCAGCAAGGTCAGCACCGCCAACGCGCCCATCACCTTGCGGCGCGGGAAGGGCGATACAAAACCTGCCGCCTTGCGGTTGGCGAGCGAAGCGCGCAGGCGGCTGTACCAGCCGCCGACCCGCCACAGCACGATGATACCGATCAGCGATCCGACGGCAAACCACGCTATGCTGGTCTGGCCGAAAGGCACGACGATGAAGGCAGCCAGCAGCGGCCCGATGGCCTGGCCGAAGTTGCCGCCGACCTGGAACAGAGATTGCGCCAGGCCGAACCTGCCGCCCGAGGCGAAGCGGGCGATGCGCGAGGATTCCGGGTGGAAGATCGCCGAGCCGATGCCGATCAGCGACGCGCCGATCAGCAGCAGCCAATAGTGTCCGGCATAGGCCAGCACGATCAGGCCGATCAGCGAGGACGCCATGCCGTAGGGCAGCGAATAGGGCATCGGCCGCTTGTCGGTGACCATGCCGATCAGCGGCTGCAGCAATGAGGCCGTCACCTGGAAGGTGAACGTCAAAAGGCCGATCTGCCAGAAATCGAGACCGTAATTGTCTTTCAGCAGCGGATAGATGGCCGAGAGCAGCGACTGCATGATGTCGTTGACACAATGGCAGAAGCTCACCGCAAGAATGACGCTAAAGGCCGTCGCTTGCGCCGAAGTGTGACTGGCCGTCGCAGGCGTGGCGGCGGTGGTGGCTGTCGTATCGGTCAAGGCATGCTCCGTGGTCTTTTTGGCGGGCGCTCGCGCAGGCGGCCTCATAGCCGGGTTGCCTTATAAGTCACTTGCCGGGCGACTTCTTTCGTGGTTTGGTCCAATAGTTTCGCGAGTGGGCCATTACTCAATGCCGCGTGGCAATGAAATCTTCAAAGTGGGCGACACCGATCTCGGCCAGCTTGCCGACCTCGGGCAGTTGCATGAGCGCCGCTGGCAGTGGCTGGAGCAGGCCGTCGGGCCAGCGGTGGCCCTGCCGACCGAATATCCCGACGGCTACCACGTGCCGCAGCACCGTCACAGTCGCAGTCAGTTGCTGCATGC
The DNA here is from genome assembly GCF_053848065.1 of Mesorhizobium sp. BHscii. Classification (NCBI taxonomy): domain Bacteria; kingdom Pseudomonadati; phylum Pseudomonadota; class Alphaproteobacteria; order Hyphomicrobiales; family Phyllobacteriaceae; genus Mesorhizobium; species Mesorhizobium sp. BHscii. The sequence continues at coordinate 93,206 of NZ_JBSPKW010000002.1, forward strand.
GCTTGTCGGCGTCGTGCTGGTGACGACGCGGCATGGCCGCTGGATGGTGCCTCCAGATCATGCCATGTGGATTCCCGCCGGCACCGAGCATTCCGTCGAGATGCTTGGCGACGTCAGCATGCGTTCGGTCTATGTGATGCCGGACGCCATTGCGGGGCTGCCGCATGGGCTGCGCGTCGTCGGCATTACAGATCTGATGCACAGCCTGATCGTGGAATCGGAAAAGCTGCCGCAGGGCGCCGAGCTGGAAGGGCGCGGCGGGCTGATCATGAGCCTCCTGCTGCATGAAATCCCGAACCTGCCGGAACGGCCGCTCGGCCTGCCTTTTCCTTCAGATCCAAAGCTTGCGGCACTGTGCCGGCGCTTCGTCGCAGCACCCTCGCCGCACGCGACAATCGACGAATGGGCCGATATCGTCGGCATGAGCCGCCGTTCCTTCACCCGCGCCTTTCATCGCCAGACCGGATTGTCGCTGTCGACATGGCGCCAGCAGGCCTGCCTGTTCGCGGCCTTGCCGAGGCTGGCCGATGGCGAGCCGATCACAAGGGTGGCGTTCGACCTCGGCTATGACAGCGTGCCGGCCTTCATCACCATGTTCAAGCGTATGCTGGGGGCATCGCCGCGGGGCTATATGCGAGGGTCAAGGGACAATATCAGGGTGTCGAACGGGTAACGCATGACCCGAACCTTCGGTTCGCTTCAGCGAAATCGGAACCGATTTCGCTGGGGACCATGCGCAAAATCAAAATGCTACAGCGTCCCTTGCGCGTCCACTGGACGCGCGGCGCTGTAGCGCTGGCAGATTTCAGTCGAACAGGCTCGATACCGATTCCTCGGTCGCCGTGCGCGAGATCGCCTCACCCATCAGGTCGGCGATAGAGATGACGCGGATGTTGCTGGCGTCGAGCACCGCCTGGGTCGGCTGGATGGAATCGGTAATGACCAGTTCCTGCAGCTTCGAGGCGCCGATGCGCGCGATGGCGCCGCCCGACAAAACGCCATGGGTGGTGTAGGCAGTGACGCTGGTGGCGCCGCCGGCAAGCAGTGCATCGGCCGCATTGCACAAGGTGCCGCCCGAATCGATGATGTCGTCGATCAGCAGGCAATCCTTGCCGCGCACGTCGCCGATGACGTTCATGACTTCCGATTCACCCGGGCGCTCGCGACGCTTGTCGACGATGGCGAGTTGAGCATCGATGCGTTTGGCCAGCGCGCGGGCGCGGACCACGCCACCGACATCCGGCGACACAACCATGACATTGGCAAGCTGCTTATATTTCGCCTTCACGTCGCGGGCCATGACCGGCACCGAGAACAGGTTGTCGGTCGGGATATCGAAGAAGCCCTGGATCTGGCCGGCGTGGAGATCCAGCGTCAAGACGCGATCGACGCCCGCCCGCGTGATCATGTTGGCGACCAGCTTGGCCGAGATCGGCGTGCGGCCCGAGGCGCGGCGATCTTGCCTGGCATAGCCGAAATAGGGAATGACCGCCGTGATGCGCTTGGCCGACGAGCGCATAAAGGCATCGATCATGATGAGCAGTTCCATCAGGTGATCGTTGGTCGGGAACGAGGTGGACTGCAGGATGAAGACATCCTCGCCGCGCACATTCTCCTGGATCTCGACGAAGATTTCCTGATCGGCGAAGCGCCTGACGCTGGCTTTGCCCAGCGGGATGTTGAGATAGCGGGCGACCGCTTCGGCCAGCACCCTGTTGGAATTGCCCGCGAAAAGCTTCATGCACCGTTCCTGGTGAAGGATGGAGACTCTGGCAGACTCTCTTGAGCCCCTTAGTCGGGGCTTTTAGCGGCCCGTGCCGGTATTGCAAGCGTCGTGAGCGGAATCCGCAGGCTAATCTCAATAAACGTCTACGACGAGGGAAGCCGGCAACATGTCAGCCCGCCAGTCACCCCGCTTGGCCGCCAAGCCATGTGGCAAACTGGTCGATCGTCTGGTCGGCGATCGCCTGCATGGTCTCCGGCGCGACCGCAGCCCAGCCTTCGCCACCATTGGCCGAGGGCGCCTTCTGCTGGCCGTTGATGCGATGCAGCCGGTTGCCTGCCGGGTCATAGACGTCCCAGACATAGATGACGGTGGTGTCCTTGCCTTCCGACATCGTCGAGAAATAGCCCTTCAGCACGTGCGTAGGGGTCTGGCCGGCGCTACCGGCCAAGGTGATGCCGCGCTGCTTGGCTCGCGTCTGAAGCTCCGCGGTCAGCGGTGTCGCGGCTTCCACCGAGGCGCCGACGATCGGCGCTACCTGCAGGCGGGTTCGTGCGATGACGGCGGCGCTCTTTGCGGGCTGCGAGGGGGTGGAAGGCTGTGCCGTTGCGGATGGATGGGCGGTCGTTGCAGGTGTGGTGGGCGTTGCAGCCGTGCCGGTTCCGGTCGTTGGTACGGCCTGTGTCGACTGCGAGGCGATGGCAGAGGGTTCGAGAACGTCCTTCGCGTTGGTGCAGGCGGCCAGCGTCAGCGCCGCGAGCAATGACACGGTCGTCACATGCGATCGCCTCATTTGCCTCAAAACTCCCTGGCGATGAACGCCCCTTGCATTCTTACCATTATGGATTCATTGCACAATCAAGTCGAGATCATGGCGGGACAGCGGTTTCGGCTGCGATTCGGTCGTCAGATACGTACGGCCGAGCGTCATTGCCGTCTCGGTTTCGGAGTCCATGATGATCATGTGGGCGAACAGCGTCATGTTTGGCGCGATGGGTTCGGGATTGCCCTGATAGAACATCGGCATGTCCATCCATGATGGGGTGAAGCGGGCGCCGAGCGAATAACCGCAGGCGTTGAGCCGGTGTTTGGTCAAGTTGTGCGCCTCGAGCGTGCGGGCATGCGCGTCGAACACGTCGCCGAAGGTATTTCCGGGCGTCATCACCTTTTCGACGGCCAGAAGTGCGGCACGCGCGGCATCGAACAGTTCCTGGTGACGTTTCGACACTTTGCCGGTCAGCACCGTGCGCATCATCGCAGCATGGTAGTGGTGGAAGACGCCGGCCCATTCGAGCGTCACCTGGTCGTTCTTGCTCAGCTTGCGGCGGCCAGCCTTGTAACGGCAAAGCAGTGCGTCCACGCCAGAGCCGATGATGAACTCGTTCGCCGGATAGTCGCCGCCGCCGGCAAAGATCGCGCCCTGCATGGCAGCAAGGATCAGGGCTTCGTCGCCACCCTGCTTGATCAGCGGCATAGCCGCATCCAGCGCGTCGTCGGCGAGATTTGCGGCCTTTTCCACCTTGGCGATTTCGGCCGGGCTCTTGAACAGGCGCAGCCGGCTGACGATGCCGGACGCGTCGGCGATCTGGCCAAAGGTCTGCAATTGCTCGTCCAGGCGCCGGCCATTGTAGGCGGTCAGGCCGTGGGTGTCGTATTCGACTCCGATGCGGGCGCCGAGCAGGTCGAGATCGTTGAGCAGATTGCGCAGGTCGATCGCCGGATTGGCGCCGTCGCGATCGGTCCACAGCACGATGTTGTCGATAATCGAGGTGTGGCGCGCCTGGCGCAGATCGGCCGAGCGCGTGAGCAGGATCATCGAACCGTCTGCCTTCACCACCAGGCACTGAAAGAAGCAGAAGCCGAACGTGTCGTAGCCGGTCAGCCAGTACATGCTCTCCTGCGCAAACAGCAGGACGGCATCGAGCTTCTTCTCGGCGATCTCGATCATCAGCCGATCGCGCCGCGCGTCAAATTCCGACCGTTCGAAATGCAGCGCCATTATTCAGTCTCCAAAACGATTGCCGAAATCTGCCGCCCGTAATCCGGCTCCTTGCGATGGGTGCTGCGCCGGTAGGAATAGAACAGATCCTCCTCGGTGTAGGTGCAGCGGCCAAGCCCATCGGCGGTAACGCCGGCTCGAGTCAGCCGATCGACCGTATAGAGGTTGAGGTCGAACATTGCATGTCCCGACTTCGCGGACGGCGCGAAATAGCCGATGTTGTTGGCATCGGCCTCGACGAAGCGGGCGACGAATTCCGGTCCTACCTCGTAATTTTTGGGGCCGATGGACGGACCGAGAACCGCAACGATGCGCTCGCGCCGGGCGCCGAGGCCCTCCATCGCGGCAATGGTGTTTTCCAGCACGCCCGAAAAGGCGCCCTTCCAGCCGGCATGGGCTGCGCCGACGATACGCGCCTCGGCATCGGCGAACAGCACCGGTCCGCAATCGGCGGTCGAGGCCCCGACTGCGATGCCTGGCCGGTCGGTGACGACGGCGTCGGCCTTCGGCCGCACGCCGGGAAAAGGCTCCCTGACGATGACGACGTCGGGCGAATGGATTTGGTGGGCGGTCAAGAGATGGCTCGCCGGCACGCCCATCCAGTCGGCGACGCGGCGGCGGTTCTCGGCTACCCGCGTCTGGTCGTCGCTCGAGCCGGTGCCGATGTTGAGGCCCCGATAGATGCCGCTGGAGACGCCGCCGACGCGGGTGAAATAGCCGTGGCGAATGCCTTGCGCCCGCGCCTTTTCCAGCAAGGGCGACCGAACGGGATCCGGTTTGGTCTGATTCAGCATGGCGGCGTTGTTGTCCGTGTGGGCGATTTCGTCAAGCGACAGTCCAAAAATCGGCGACATTCCAAGATGAGCTACAGTCCAAAGATCGGCGACAGTCCAAAATGGGCGACAGTCGGAAATTGGGAGAGTGGGAGAGGCGGCAGCGAAAAGTCAATCCGCCGTTGCAAAAGGCGGAACGGCGATGCCGGCTGGCAGGACGGCAAGCACCTTGAACAGGTTGCCCATGGCTTGCGGGCCGGCGAGGCGTTCGACCTCGCCTGCAATCTTTTCGCGAGCCGCCTCATTGGCGTTGGCGCCGAGCTGGCCGGCGCGTTCGAGAAGACCCATTTCCACCAGGAATTCGCCTTGCGTGGAGAGATGGGCATCGAGGCCATGCGCCCGCACAATCGCGGCAAGGGCGGCGAAATCGACATGGGCGGTGAGATCGGCTTCGCCCGGCTTGGCCAGCACATCTTCGTGATCGTGCTTGCGCACGGCCTGCAACGTGTCGCCGACCCCTGGTCGGAGATAGCCATAGTCGAGGAACAGGCCGGCGCCACCGAGCCGGGCCAATCGCTCAGCGATGGTCGCCATCAGCGCGGCTCGGGCCGGCGCGACCTCGACGATCGCGCCCTGTGGCGCGTTTTCGGCATCGTCCGGCAACAGCGTCGGATCGACCGAGCCGGCGCCGGCGAAGAAGTGCAATTCGTCAGCGTCATCGAGGCCGATCATCCGTTCGCGCCAGCCTGTTCCGGCACGGACGAACTGGCGGATCGGCACCGCATCGAACAATTCATTGCCGACGATGAAAAGCGGGGTCTGCGGCAGCGTCTCGATGCTTTCGTGCCAGCCGATCGCGGTAGGCGTGGCGGCAAGCGTTTGCTTCTGGACATCTGCAAGCCTCGGGCTGGTTTCGATCATGGCGAACGATGCGCCGGCGGTCAGCGCCGGATCGAGCCGCGAAAACGTGCGCAGCATGTCCTTCATCAATGTGCCCCGGCCGGGGCCGATCTCGGCGATGGTGACCGGCATCGGCCGGCCGTTCGCAAGCCAGGCTTCGTAGAGCCAGACAGCGACCAGCTCGCCGAACATCTGGCTGATTTCCGGCGCGGTGACGAAGTCGCCGGCAGCTCCGAACGGCTCGCGCGTCGTATAGTAGCCGTCCCGCGGATCGAACAGGCAAAGTGCCATATACTGGTTGACGGGGATCGGCCCCGCCGCACCGATCAGCTCGACGATGCGGGCTTTCAGTCGGGTCATACCGGCTGTGGCTGTGTAACCGGCTTTGCCGTCGCCATCGCCCAGATGCCGGCCAGCAGCATCGGCAGCGACAGCACCATGCCCATCGTCAGCCAGCCAGTGCCGAGGAGGTAGCCGAGCTGCTGATCGGGCTCGCGGAAGAATTCGACGAAAATGCGTGAGAGACCGTAGCCGGCGATGAAGGCGCCGCCGACGAAGCGCGGTGTCTTCAGCTTGAGCGGCGAATGGGTGAGGAAGCGCAGGACCAGAAACAGCACCAGGCCTTCGAGCAGCGCCTCGTAGACCTGGCTCGGATGGCGCGCGAATGGCCCGCCATTGGGGAATTCGACCGCCCATGGCACCTCGGTCGGCCTGCCCCAGAGTTCGGAGTTGATGAAATTCGCCATGCGGACGAGGCCAAGGCCGACCGGCACGCCGGCCGCCACCACGTCGAACAGCGACCATGTGCGGATACCGCGCGACCAGGAAAACAGCGTCATGGCGAGAATGACGCCGAGCAGCCCGCCGTGGAACGACATGCCGCCCTGCCAGACGGCAAGGATATCGAGCGGATGGGCGATGTAACGTGGCAGGTCGTAGAACAGCACGTAGCCGACACGCCCGCCAAGCACCACGCCGATGGCCGCCCACACAATGAAGTCGTCGAGATCCTCGGGCTTCATGGGCACGGTGCCGCCGGGCCAGAGCCTTGCATTGGTGACGAGCCGCTTGGCATACCACCAGGCAAAGAGAATGCCGACGATGTAGCCGACGCCATACCAATGCACCGCCAGCGGCCCGATCTTGACGATGACCGGGTCGATATTGGGAAAGGGCAGGGCGGCCAACGGCAGCATAAAATATTCGCTCAACAGGATCTCCCGGTTGCGATCATGTTCGGGCGCGACCATGCGGCAGGGTTTTGGCGGGGTCAAGGCGACGTGGATGCTTGCATTCCGCGTCGCGCGCCACTACGTCAAATCGAGCAAGCGAGGATTTGCCATGTCGACCGGACCGAATCGCATTCTCGATGAATTCGCGAAGCTGATGACCGACGCTGCGGGTGCCGCGCAAGGCGTGCGCCGCGAAGTGGAAACCGCCTTCAAGGGGCAGGCCGAGCGCGTTCTCAACTCAATGGACCTGGTGCAGCGCGAAGAATTCGAGGCCGCCCGCCATATGGCGGCGAAGGCCAGGGAGGAAAACACCCGTCTCGCTGCGCGCATCGAGGCGCTCGAGGCGAAGCTCGCCGAATTGACCGGACAGGCCGCACCTGCGGCTGCGGCAAAGCCCAGATCAAAAAATAATCGTTAAACTTTTCCACAAAGCACAATCGCAAAAAGCGCTTTGTCGTGAATCGCTTACCGGCATTGCGTGAATCTTTGTGACAGCGGCTTTCCACATGCGAATGACGCAGTGCGAAAAATTGGGCTGGTCACGCGACTCCCGATCAATAGACTGAATTTGTTGCATGATTCGGAGCAGGGTCATGCGCCGGGCGGTGGGGTCCGGTCTGGGTCTTTGCGTTGACGAAGTCCCGGCCGTCCGAGTTCTAGACAAGATTGTTCGTTGTGTGTGCCCCCGCGGAGCGTGTGGCGCTCACTAGAGCGACGTGCGTCCACTTGGACGCACAAAGTACGCTCTAGAACTTTGAACGTTCGCGTCGTGCTTTCCGAAAATCGAACCGATTTTCGGGCCGATGCGAAGGAACGACAGGAAGCATTCATGGAACTTCTCGAACTCGAATTCTCGCGCGAAATCCATCCCGTGGATGTTATCGAGCAGGTGGCCCACAACAACGACTGGTCCTTCGAACGGGCCGGCGATGACGAGATTTCGATTTCGGTTGCCGGAAGCTGGACCGACTACCACGTCTCATTCTCCTGGATGGAGGATTTCGAGGCGCTGCATCTGGCTTGCGCTTTCGACATCAAGGTGCCGGAGGCGCGCGCGCTCGAAGTGATGCGGCTGCTTTCGCTGATCAACGAGCAGATGCTGTTCGGCCATTTCGACCTCTGGGAACAGGAAGGCGCGATCATGTTCCGCCAGTCACTGCTGCTCGCCGGCGGGGTCGAACCGTCGAGCCAGCAGGTCGAGGTGCTGTTGTCGTCGGCGCTGGAAGCCTGCGAATGCTATTTCCAGGCGTTCCAGTTCGTCGTCTGGTCGGGAACCTCGGCCAAGGATGCGCTGGCCGGCGTCCTGTTCGAGACCTACGGAAACGCCTGAGCCAGACCTGACCCTCAATGAGTTCGAGCAGCCAGCGCAAGCCCGACATCAGCTTCGCCGATTTCGACCGGGTCGATATCCGCGCCGGCACGATCGTCGAGGCCGAGCCGTTTCCCGAGGCGCGCAAGCCGGCGATCAAGCTGAAGATCGATTTCGGCCCGGCGATCGGGGTGAAGAAATCGTCGGCGCAGATCACCAAATATTATGCGCCCGAGACGCTGGTCGGCCGGCAGGTGTTCGCGGTGGTCAATTTTCCGCCGCGGCAGATCGGACCCTTCATATCGGAAGTGCTGACGCTTGGCTTTCCCGACGAGGAGGGTGCTGTCGTCCTCGGCGCAATCGAACGCAGGGTGCCTGACGGTGGCCGACTGTTCTAGCAAGGCCTTCTCAGGCGGCTAGTTTTCGCGTGGTGCCCAGCGCCTCTTCAACCGTCTCCAGGAACATTTCCGCGCAGGCCTTCCAACTATAGCGCATTGCCCGTTGGCGCGCCTCGGCGCGGTCGACGTGGAGCGCGGCGAGCGCGGCTTCACGCAGATCGTTCGACACCGCTCCGCCAACGCCGTCGCCGACAATGTCGATCGGTCCGGTCACCGGATAGGCTGCGACCGGCGTGCCGCTGGCCAGCGCCTCGATGATGACATTGCCGAACGTGTCGGTGCGGCTGGGAAAGACGAAGACATCGGCCGAGGCGTAGATTTCGGCCAGTTCGTCGTTCGGGCGGTGGCCAAGGAAATGGGCATCGGGGTATCTGGCCTTGAGCCTGGCCAACTCCGGTCCCTCGCCGACGATTACCTTGCTGCCGGGCAAATCCAGGTCGAGGAAGGCGGCCAGGTTCTTTTCGATCGCAACGCGGCCGACACAGAGGAAGATCGGTCGCTTGAGCCCCAGATCCTTCTCCTTGTCCGGGCGGAAATGGTCGGTGTCGACGCCGCGCGTCCATGGCCTGAGCTTGGTGAAGCCGCGCGCCGCCAGATCGTCCGCCAGCGATTGTGTGGCGACCAGTGTGCCTTGTCCGGAATTGTGGAAATCGCGAAGCCAGCGATAGGCCCAGGCTTCCGGTATTGGCAGCCGCGCGCTCAGATATTCCGGAAAGCGCGTGTGATAGCTTGTCGTGAACGGCCGGCCGGCCTTGCGGCAATAGCGCCGCGCCATGATGCCGAGCGGGCCTTCAGTGACGATATGGATATGATCGGCGTTACGCGCTTCGATCAGGCGCGCGACGTGGCCTGGCCTCGTCAGCGCCAGCCGGATATCCGGGTAGGTCGGCAGGGGCAAGGTGCGAAATATGTTCGGGGTCAGGAAGTCCGTCTCGACGTCGAAGGATTTGAGGGTTTCCGAAAGCCGTTCCAGCGTGTGGACGACGCCGTTGACCTGCGGGCGCCAGGCGTCGGTGACCATCAGGATGCGCATAGCAGCCCTTTGCTTGAAAGGTCGTCGGTTTCCTTGATGCGAGGCCGCAAGGCCGAATCAATCAGGATCACCCGCTTCATGCGCGCTCTTCAGCATGGTTTCATGACGCCCCGATGAAGGCATAGCCGATGGCCGTCTACAACCACAGGAAAGCACGATGCGTAGGTTCAAAGTGTCAGAGCGTACTTTGTGCGTCCAATTGGACGCACGTCGCTCTAATCAGGCCGGAACCTTGATGACGGCGCGCAAGCCGCCGAGCGGGCTCTTGTCCAGCATGATGTCGCCGCCATGGCTACGGGCAATGTCGCGTGCGATGGCAAGGCCAAGGCCGGTACCGCTGGCATCGAGATTGCGGGCCTCGTCAAGCCGCACGAAAGGCTTGAACACGTCCTCGCGCTTTTCGGGCGGAATGCCCGGACCGTCGTCGTCGATGGTGACGAGCAGCGAGCCGCGGCCGTGGTTGGCGTTGATCTCCACCGTCTTGGCATAACGGAAGGCGTTGCCGACGACATTGGACAACAGCCGGGCAAAGGCGTGGGGCCGCACATGCAAATTTGGGTCGCCGGCGAGCGTGGTCGACAGTTTGCGTTTGCGCAGCGTGGCCTCCTCGCCGAGCTTGTCGAAATAGGCTTCAAGATTGAAACGGCCGGCGTCTTCCGTTGCCTCGCCGCGGGCAAAGGCGAGATAGCCTTCCAGCATCGACTGCATGTCATCGATATCCTGGCCGAGCGCCTCGGTGTCGGCCTTGGTCCCGGTCAGCGCAAGCTGCAGCTTGAAGCGGGTGAGGATGGTTCTCAAATCATGACTGACGCCGGTCAGCATGGCGGTGCGCTGTTCGAGCTGGCGTTCGATACGCTCGCGCATCTGGATGAAGGCAAAGCCGGCGCGGCGAACCTCCTCGGCGCCGCGCGGACGGAAATCGAGCGGCATCGGCCGGCCCTTGCCGAAACTTTCGGCGGCCTCGGCCAGTGTCAGGATCGGCCGGATCTGATTGCGCAGGAAAGGGATGGCGATCATCAGCAGCACCAGCGAGGTGCCGACCATCCAGATCAGGAAAATGTGCGTGTTCGAGGCATAGGCCTGGCTGCGGCGCACGAAGGCGCGCAGCACCTTGCCCTCGAGCTGGACACGGACCTCGATGATATTGGAATTGCCGACCGTATCGATCCAGAACGGACGGTTTATCTGATGGGTGATCTCGGACGAGAGAATTTCGTCGAGGATCGAGAAGAACGGCTTTGGACCGGGCGCCGGCAGCGGATCGGGCGGAAGCAAGTCGATCTTCAGCTGCATGCGATCCTGCGCGATGCGGATGATGTTGGCGTAGTCGGCGTCGTTCGGATAGGTTTCCACCAGGTCGACGATTGCGGCAATGTCGCGGACCGTGGCCTGCGACAGGCGCTGTGTCACGGTCTGCCAGTGGCGTTCCATAAAGACAAAGGCGAGGACCGATTGCAGCAGGATCATCGGTGCGATGACGATGATCAGCGAGCGGGCATAGAGCCGCTTCGGCATGTAAAGCGAAACGAGGCGCCAGAACCGTTTCCAGGCGAGCGGCACCACCTTCAGTGCCCGCGTGGCGCGAGCGCTCAAGCCGCGATCTCCCGGCCGTTCCAGTTGCGTGGTCGCCATTCGCCCTTTTTGCTCATCTTCAGCCACTCAACAAGGGGCTGTGGGCGTCAGTCTATTCCACGCTGAGCCGATACCCAATACCGCGCACGGTCTGCAGCCAGACCGGATTGGACGGATCGCGTTCGATCTTGCGGCGCAGCCTGTTGATCTGGACGTCGATGGTGCGTTCGCCGACTTCGGACTCGTCGCCGACAAGCTCATGACGCGGTATCGTTTCGCCGGCCCGCGCCGCGAAGATCGCCAGGATCTCCTGCTCGCGGTCGGTCAGCTTCAGAGCCTCGCCGCCGCGCTTGAGCTCCCGCCTGGCGATCTGGAACGTGTAAGGGCCGAAGACCAGTTGCTCGACTTTGGGCGTCGTTGCCGGACCGCCGCGGCGCAGGATGTTGTTGATGCGCAGGATCAATTCGCGGGGATCGAAAGGCTTCGGCAGATAGTCGTCGGCTCCGGCCTCGAGCCCGGTAATCCGGCTGTCGGTCTCGGAGAGCGCGGTAAGCATCAGGATCGGCACGTTCTTGCTTGCCCGCAGCGCCTTGGCCAGATCGACACCGGTTTCGCCCGGCATCATGATATCGAGCACGAGCAGATCGAAATCGAGGCCGGCGAGCTTGCGCCGCGCTTCGCCGGAATTTCCGGCAACGGTGACGCGAAAGCCGTTTTCGGTCAGATATTGTTTGAGAAGATTGCGGATACGGGTATCGTCATCTATCACCAGCAGATGCGGCGCGTCGTCGTCCGGTGCTGCCGGTTGATCAACCCTTTCAATGGTCTCCATGGCTTTTCCCTGACGTTTTTGCGGGCACAATGTCGATCTGCGCTCTTAGTTCCGGATTGACCATTGCTTCCAGGAAGCGCTCGATCAAGGTGCGTTCGGTGGCTCCGGCATCTTCCAATGCAGCATGGATGCGGCGTGACTGTGGCCGTGCCAGCGCCAGTGCCAGAGCGCGGCCCTTGGCTGTCGGATAGAGCTCGCGCTGGCGGCGGTCGCGCGGGCCCTGCAGCTGGACGATGTGGTCGGTGTCGATCAGCTGCTTGAGCACGCGCGCCAGACTCTGCTTGGTGATCTTCAGCACGTCGAGGAGTTCGGCGACCGTCAGGCCAGGCCTGCGATTGACGAAATGCAGAACCCGGTGATGGGCCCGGCCGAAGCCATAGTCGGACAGGATCTGGTCCGGATCGGAGGTAAAATCGCGATAGGCGAAGAAGAACAGTTCGATGATGGCAAAGTCGATGCCGTCCTCGTCGGTGATCGCCGTCCTGATCGGTTTTCCAGCTGGGTGGCTGCGATCTGTCATCTTTTCTCCGTGCGAAAGGGAAATTATGTCAGTACTATTGACGTAATTTCCCGGCAATGCTAATTTTTGACAAGCTTTTCGGCGGATTGCGAACGAAAAGGCAAGGGAAGGCCGTTTTTCCGGAACTTCCTGTGTTTGCCAGAGCTTATATATCCGCCTACGCTTCGAGATACCGGCCGCCCGGTGCGGCTGACAAGAAACGCGCAACGATAATGTGCGGGCGGCCGCCCGCGGGAGGTTACCATGGCATCCGTTCCCTTTGACCAAATGGACGGCTTCATCTGGATGAACGGCGAGTTCGTCAAATGGGCCGACGCCAAGATCCACGTGCTGACCCATGGCCTGCACTACGCCAGCGCGGTGTTCGAGGGCGAGCGCGCCTATGGCGGCGAGATTTTCAAGCTGACCGACCACAGCGAGCGCCTGCACGAATCGGCACGCCTGCTCGGCTTCAAGATTCCCTATTCGGTTGCCGAGATCGACGACGCCTGCCGCACGCTGTTGAAGAAGCAGGGTTTCCAGGATGCCTATGTTCGGCCGATCGCCTGGCGCGGCAGCGAACAAATGGGCGTTTCGGCGCAAAACAGCCGGATCAACTGCGCCATCGCCATCTGGCAGTGGCCGAGCTATTTCGATCCGGCACAGAAGCTGAAGGGCATCCGTCTCGATCTGGCCGAATGGCGCCGCCCCGATCCGCGCACCGCGCCGTCGAAATCGAAGGCTGCCGGCCTCTACATGATCTGCACCATGTCCAAGCATGCCGCCGAAGCCAAGGGCTATGCCGACGCCATGATGCTCGACTGGCGCGGCCAGGTTGCGGAAGCGACCGGCGCCAATATCTTCTTCGTCAAGGACGGCAAGATCCACACGCCCACCCCCGATTGCTTCCTCGACGGCATCACCCGCCGTACGGTGATTGGCCTTGCCAAGGATCGCGGCTTCGAGGTGATCGAGCGCACCATTATGCCGGAAGAGCTCGAAGGCTTCCAGCAGTGCTTCCTCACCGGAACAGCAGCCGAGGTGACGCCCGTTTCAGAGATCGGTCCATACCGATTCGAGGTGGGTGAAATTGCCAAGACTCTGATGAACGACTATTCTGCAGCCGTTCAACCCAAGCACGCAATCGCAGCAGAATAACGAAAGTCACAGCTTTTTTTATAAGTAGGGGCGGTTTTCGGGCCGCCCCTTTTATTTAAGCACTTCTGCATTTGACTTTCGTCCAATTCGGCGTCTCATGATGCTGTCGGCCCGGGAGGCTGGCAGCTATGGAGGGACTGGTAGTATGGACATGAACACGCTTCTTCCGATCATTGTTCAGGTGATTATGGGTATCATCGGTGGCCAGGCGGTGGGCGCGGCGCTCAAGACAGCGGCAGCGGGGCAGCTTACCAAAATCCTGGGCGGCGCCCTTGGCGGCGTCGGCGGTGCGGCCATCCTCGGCAGCCTGCTCGGCGGTGGCACGATCGATCCGGCTGCGGCCGCAGCGGCAACGAGCGGATTGGGCAGCGCGCTGAATGTGCAGAACATCCTCGGCGGTGCCGGTGGTGGCGCCATTCTGACGGCCATCATCGGCGCGGTCATGAATGCGACGAAGAAGTCAGCCTAGCGGTTTCGGGCTTTTGCATGGGCGGCTTCGGCCGCCCATTTCTTTTTTGCGTTGTGGCGACAGCCGGATGCGGTGGACGACGTTCGCGTGTGGATCTACATCAGGGGCGACACAGCGAAAGGACGATCATGGGTCAGCTCAACGCCGGCGTCGTGCCGGTCACGGCCTTCCAGCAAAACTGCACCATCCTCTTTGACATGGACGACAGACATGGCGTCGTCGTCGATCCGGGCGGCGACATCGAGAAGGTGCTGGCGGTGCTCAAGGACAATGCGATCAACGCCGGCGCGATCTGGATCACGCATGGTCATATCGACCATGCCGGCGGCGCCATGGAGCTGAAGGAGGCGCTCGGCGTCGAGATCATCGGCCCGCATGAGGCCGACCGTCCGTTGCTTGCCAATCTCGAGAAACAGGCGAAACACTACGGCATCACCGATCCGGTACGCAATTGCGTGCCCGACCGCTTTCTCAGCGAAGGCGATACCGTCTCGTTCGGCCAGCACGCGTTCGAAGTCTTTCATTGCCCCGGCCACGCGCCCGGCCATGTCGTCTACTACAATCGTGCTGCTAAGTTCGCTCATGTCGGAGACGTGTTGTTTCGCGGCTCGGTCGGGCGCACCGACCTGCCGGGCGGCGACCACGCCGCGCTGATCGCCTCGATCAAGGACAAGCTTTTGCCGCTCGGCGACGACATCGGCTTCATCTGCGGCCATGGTCCCGGCGGCCGCTTCGGCGAGGAGCGCCGCAGCAATCCATTCCTGATTTAAAACGCGTTGCGGCTGAGGAGCCTCACGCGACGCGCATCGGTCTCCTGCCTTTATGCATGCCTACGACCAAAAAGCGCTGGCCTGGCGGACAGCGCTTGTTTTTTGGGGGCAGGGAAGCCTCAGTTCGCGGTGCAGAAATGCTGTTCGCCGTCATAGCCGGTGAACGTGCCGGTGCGGGCGTTGAAAGAGCGATAGCGATCCGAACAATATTCATACCAGCCACGGGTCCATGGCTCGGCATAGCCGTCATTGTAGACGACTCGCGGTTCCGCGTAGTAGCGGCGCACCGGGGCGGGCCGTGGATAACGACCATAATCGTCATAGCCGGGGTCGTAATAGCTGGGCTGCGGGTTGTTGAGCGCACCAACGATCAGGGCGCCGGCCGCGAGGCCAAGGACGCCTGCCGCGATCGCATCGCCATTGTCACGATGGTGGTGCCGGTGACGCCAGTCACCAGCGCTGGCCGCTGGCAAGGTCGCGAGCGTGGTCGCAACAATCGCGGCGGACAGGATGGTGGTCTTGAAAATTCGGTTCATGTCGGTCTCCTTCGTGCCGGCCCGGTAATTTGGGGGATGCGGTCCGGCTTTACCGAAGCTAATAGGCGACCGTGGCTGAACGGGGGCTGAACGAAATTGACGGGATGGGACCAGTCGATATTCGATCAAGCATGGCGCAAGGCACAAATATCGTACGCTCAACAAGGAGCGGACCTGCACGACGGGACCGTCCGACGCTGTCTCGAACTCGGCTCAGCCGATCGACAGGTTGACGGCTTTCGGACCCTTGCCGCGCTTGTCCGGCTCGGTGTCGAATGTTACCTTCTGCCCATCCTCAAGACCGGGAAGACCCGACGCCTGCACGGCCGAAATGTGGACGAAGACATCCTTCGCGCCATCATCCGGCGTGATGAAGCCGAAGCCTTTGGCATGATTGAAGAATTTGACGGTGCCGGTCTGCGGCATGGGAAGCTCCTTTGATCCCATAAAGTCCAGTCTCGGGCCGGCAAATGCCCGAGTGGAAATTTGTCCTTTATTTTAGCGCTATCGGCAAGAGAAAGTTTTGCGAGCATTGGCATGCCGCCCTGCCACGAAAAAGGCGCGACGAAAACCGCCGCGCCTTCGAAACTCGGGTCCGGCCCTGAAAGCCGGTTCAAGGCCTTTGGAGGGCCTCGGGACACATTCCTGGCACGTCCGAGCGGACGTGCGCGCGCCGAAGGTTCAGTCCGCGCGGAGATTGACCGCCTTCGGTCCCTTGCCCATGCGGTCGGGCTCGACGTCGAACGTGACCTTCTGGCCATCGACGAGCGTGCGCAGGCCCGAGGCCTCGATCGCGGAGATATGGACGAACACGTCCTTGGCGCCGTCATCTGGCGTGATGAAGCCGAAGCCTTTGGTAGCGTTGAAGAATTTAACGGTGCCGGTCTGGGCCATTGGGGAAACTCCTTCACCCGTGTCAGTCTTTGTGGTTTGCCCGCCGCCTGACGCCGTGGGCAAGTCCGGTGGTTGCTTCGGCAGTCATGCATTGGCGCATGGTCAAAACCCCCCGCCGAAAAACGGGGCCGTCAGAGATTCACAGTATCGGGGAAAGGTCGTCCAAAACGTTCCGCTCTCCGGGTCGCAAATGCCCGAACACGAAATTTATCGCACGGAAAGGTGATCGTTGCAAGGTAGCGTCCGCGGGCCACCCAATGGGCGCATTCCGACGCATGGCATCGATAGAAGGGGGTGCTCGCCCGGTCATCGGCCAAGCGCCTGGCCATGTATGGTCCAGCGGGCTGGGAGCTTGCAAACAGGGGTTGCATTTGGCGGTGGAATGGCGAGGATCGGCTTGGAGTGGAGCGCGCGCGTTTGCACCGGAGCGGGGGCTCGAGGGAGATATAGTTATGAAATTTCTTGCGGCAATCTTCTCGCGGCAGGGTTTTGCCATCGTGTTGCTGTCGGCAGTTCTTGCAGCCTGCACAGCGGTGGTGGTGGAGGAAGGACCGGGGTACCGCCCGCCAAGGCCGGGGCCGCAATTCTGCACCAAGCAGTATGATCCGGTCTGCGCCCGGCGCGGTGGCGACCGCCAGACCTTCGCCAATGCCTGCCTTGCCGAGCGGGCCGGGTACCGCATCATCCGCGACGGCCAGTGCCGCGACGGCGGCGGCGGTGGCGAAGAGCAGACATTCTGCACGCGCGAATATGCCCCCGTCTGCGCACGCCGCCGTGGCGAATTGCGCACCTTCCCCAACGCCTGCGAGGCTCGCGCCGCCGACTATCGCATCGTCGACGACGGTCCCTGCTGAGAGGCTGGTTTCCTCCTCGGCTCCGGACGGGGAGGAAGCCATCTATCAACCGGACACAGGCAGGTGAGGGTAGCTGGCGCCTCCTGCCTCTACGCCGGCAGCCTCGCCTTATGGCAATGGCGATGAACTCGGCCCTAGCCAATCCTGACCATATGGCTTCGACGTCGTGTGATCTTTGATCCAATCGCGCGGTGGCTGGATGAATGCCGGGCTGCTCGTCCGTCCGCCGCTAGCCCTTGGACTTCGGCTTCAAACCGGCTTCCGCCTGCTTGACGGCCGAGCCGAAAGGCGAGGCCGGCTTTGGCGCCGCCTTGTCCTTCTTGGGCTTGCGTGTCTCGCGGTTGCTGCGCTGTTGACCCTTGGCCATCTGTTGGTCCTCGTGATTGGTGGTGGTGGCGCCTGATGTGGGCCTAAAGCGCGTCGCGTTGAAAGGATTCAGCCGACGCGCTTTAAGCATTGTTTTAGGGCATGTCGTTGTCCCAAAACCGCTTCGCACTTTTGGGCGACATGCATTAGGCGCTCGGATTGTCGGCCACTTCGAGATTGTCTTCCGTGGTGACCCGCTCGTAGGTCTCCTCGTCGCTGCGGATGCGGTATTGCGGCGAGCCGTCCTTGACCGGCAGCTTGCTCTTGATTTGGAACAGCTCTGCGGTCTTCTGGACAAGGCCGGTGCGGCTCTTCATGCGAACGGTCTGGCCAATAGCGAAAAGATGCGCGGGCGTGTCGGTGCGCGGGCGCGCGTTCTGCTGGAAGCGGATCATGCAGCATTCTCCTGGTCGCGCCTCAGCGCGGTTTCGAGTTCGGCGAGGTCGATGGCGACCAATTGGCTGGTCTGGCTTTTCACCGTCCTTGCCGGCAGATGGATGAAGGTGGCGACACGGCGCCAGGCAAGCCACGACATGCCATCGATAAGTTCCTCATCGTGGTCGATGTCGTAGTCGCCGGCCGGCAATTTTCCTTCCAGGCCGCCGAGCATGAAGGTTGCCTCGAAATGCGCTATGGAATGGGTAGTTCGGCCAGCCATTCTCGTGCCTCGAAGTCTCGTTTCCGGCTTGGATCCGATAGGTGGTGCCCGCTTTGCGGCACCGGGACTAAATGTCGTGTGCCCCTGTATCGGCAATTTGGATATCGGCGATCTGGAATGAGTTTGGCGGGTCGAGAACCTCTGACGCCGCGAGTTGCCAAGCTTGGCCCAAAAAACGATCTCAATTCTTTAATCCGAAATTGCGGTTTATTCAAGAAGATTCCTGCCGGATCGTGATCCATTGACAAAATTCGCTCTCTATAATTATTTGTAGAATGCTGATATGGTTCAAGAGCTTTCTGAAAATGTCTGAGACGTCCCCGGAACTTTTGTACCGGCATCTATGCTTTATTTCGTTTGAAAGGAAAATTTCATGATCTCTGTGAAAACCCCGAGTGGCGTAACCGTAACAGTCAATCCCATCGTCAAGCCGACCGTCGGGCCTGCGAAAGTGATGTCGGCGCGTCTGACGATACGAAGTGACGAGGCAGCAAGGCGAAAGATCGCCGACACCGACGGCACGGTGCGGCGGGCCAGACAGGTTGCGGAGACCAACCGCCTGATCTGACAGTGCCTACAGCGCGTTTGCGCGTCCTTTTGGACGCGCAAACGGCGCTGTACTACTTTGATTTGCATGATCCTTTTTCGAACCTCCGGTTCGGGTCATGCGCTGAGGAGCTTGATCATGACGCTGAATTTTCCCAACCGCAGCCGCTCCTATGACGCGGCGGCCAAGCGCATTCGTTTCGTCGGCCATGACGGCATGTTCGAAGTGCCGTTCTTTGTGGAGATTGCAGCGCTTTCGACGGCAAGTCCGGCCACCAGTGGAGCGGAAGCCGAGTATCTCAGCGCCTTCGATGCGGAGCGTTCGTCGATCCAGGATGTTGCGCGCGAAGCCTATTCGCACGGTCGCAAGAACATGTATGTGCTGACCCAGGCCGATTTCCGGTAAGCTGGCCTGCGAACCCTTGAACCTGCCGCGCCGATGGCCTAGATCGCGGCAGGCGGACAAAACACGGCAGGTTTCCCATCAACAGAGATCCGAGAAGACCGGCAGGCGCGGGCGCCAATTTCGGCTCAGGCGGACAGCCGCCGCTAGGGCTCGACCAGCGCGTGCAGCAGGCGCTGCAATTGCATCAGGCCGGCCGCCGGCAAGAAGCCGAGATGCTCTATCGGCAGGTGCTGGCGCAAAAGGCCAATCACGCGGCGGCAGCACATTTCCTCGGTTTGCTGCTGCACCAGACCGGGCGCAGCGCCGAAGGACTCGATCTCCTCGAACAGTCGGTGCGCCTGCAGCCCAAGAATCCAGATTTCCTCAACAATCTCGGCACGGTGATGCGCGACCTCGGCCGTGCCGGTGCAGCCGTCGATTTCTTCCGTGGCGCGGTGGCGCTGCGGCCGGACCAACTCGCGGCGCGCGACAATCTCGGCTCCTCGCTTAAGCAGCTCGGACAGTTCGAGGGCGCGGAGGAGATTTATCGCGGCACCATCGGCCGCAACCCGTTCCATGTCCGCGCCCGAATTGGGCTTGCCGAAACGCTGCAGGAGGCTGGGCGGCTCGACGAGGCGCTTGCCGTCTTCCGCGAAGCACTGGCAATTCGGCCGAAGGACGCCGATTTGCTGCACGGTCTGGGCGTCGGGCTGATGGAGAAGGGCAGCCTCGGAGAGGCGGCGGAGCATTTCCGGCAGGCGCTGGCGGTCGATCCCGGCATGGCCAGGGCCTGGCTGATGCTCACCCAAGTCAAGCGCCAGCAGGAGCGCGACGCCGAGCTTGCCGGGATGGAGGCGCAGCACGCCAAGGCGCCGGAAGGCAGCCTGGCGCGCATGCAGCTTTCCTTCGGCCTCGGCAAGGCCAATGACGATTTGAAGGATTATGGCCGTGCCTTCGATTATTTCGCCGAAGGCAATGCGATCCGCCGCACGGGCATCGACTACGATGCGGCCAAGACACGCGCCGAATTCGAGGCGATGAAGGCGGTGTTCGACAAGCCCTTCTTCGACAAGCACAGACCGAGTGGGATCGCCGACGATACGCCGATCTTCGTCGTCGGCATGCCGCGCTCCGGCAGCACGCTGGTCGAGCAGATCATCGCCAGCCATCCGCAGGTCTATGGCGCCGGTGAGCTCGGCATATTGAAGACGGCGCTCGGCAAGCAGTTTCCGCCTGCTATGAAGGGCGGCTTTCCTTGGGGCATCGCCGACATACCCGACAAGGCCTATGCCGAGGCAGGCCAGGCCTATCTAGACCTGCTGCACGCCCGCTATCCGGGTTTCCGGCACATCACCGACAAGATGCTCGGCAATTTCCTTTTGGTAGGCTTCATCCATCTGATGCTGCCCAAGGCCAAGATCATTCATTGCGTGCGCGATGCGGCGGCGACATGCCTGTCGATCTACAAGGTGCATTTCCGCGGCGACAGCCACCGCTACGGCTACGACCTCGGCGAGCTCGCCGATTTCCACAATCTCTACACCGATATGATGGCGCATTGGCGCACCGTTCTGCCTGATGTCGTGCATGATGTCCGCTACGAAGATTTCGTCGCCGACCAGGAAGGGCAGACGCGGGCGCTGATCGCCCATCTCGGCCTGCCATGGGACGATGCGGTGCTGTCGTTCCACGAGACCGACCGGCCGGTGCGCACGGCGTCGGCGGCGCAGGTGCGCCAGCCGATGTACCAGGGCTCGGTCGATCTGTGGAAACGCTATGGCGACCGGCTCAAGCCGCTGCTCGACCGCCTAGCGTAATGCGTTGCCGGCCTACAACTCGATGAACGGCTGAAAGCCGCCGAAGATCATGCGCTTGCCGTCGAATGGCATCGTCGACAAGTCGCCGTTCAGGCGCGGATCGGCCATCACTTTGGCCATCACCGCATCGCGGCTCTGCCGCGATTCATAGACGACCCAGGAGAAGACGACGATCTCGTCGTCCTTGGCCTGCACGGCGCGCGGGAACGAAGTGAGCTCGCCATAGGGCACGTCGTCGCCGATGCATTCGACATAGGCGAGCGCGCCATGCTCCATCCAGACAGTGCCGCCCATCTGAGCCATTTTCTTGTAAGCATCGAGATTTGCCTTGGGTACCGCGAGAACGAAACCATCGACATAGGACATCGTGCTTCTCCTATGCCTTCTTCACCGGCGCGTTCATCGCCCACTCGACACCGAACGGGTCGCGCATATTGCCCCACTGGTCACCCCAGAACATCACCTGGAGCGGCATGACGACCTCGCAGCCGGCATCGACGGCCCGCTTCCACCAGGCGTCGATGTCGTCGCTGCCCAGATGAAGCTGCATTGTGAAGCCTTGCGGCTTCACCGCGGACATTCCGTGCTCGGGATAGAAATCGGAAATCATCAAGGTCGAACCGTTGATGTGGAGATGGATGTGCATCGTCCGGCCCTGCTCGTCCGGCGGGTAGAAGAAGACCTGCTCGGCGCCGAACGCCTTCTGATAGAATTCTGAAGCCTTGAAGGCGCCGTCCAGCTGAAGGTAGGGCGTCAACCCGCCGAGGACTTTGGCTGCGGGCTGGGTTTGGGGCTGATCGTTCATGTCTTGCTCCTCTCTGGTTGGGCATTGCGAACCACAGGACGAATGGGGCAGGGGCGATCCTACATGGCCGATGCGTTTTTTTAATGCCGACCGTGCGACGGTCGGCCCTTGTCAAGGAGCCAGGCCAATCCGCGGGCTGTTCTGTGCGTCGATGACGATTTCCGGCCAGCCGATGTCCTTGCGCAGTTCGATCGGCAACGAAAGGAGGGCGCGCTCGCTGCGGTAGCGGGCGCGAGCCGCCGAGTAACGGGTCGCGATGCGACCTACGGATGACAGAATGGACATGATGCTTTCTCCTCGATTGGCGCCGGCATCACCGTGTCGGCATCCCAAGGACGTGGCGCGCGGCAATGATCCTACAGATCGCGGAGAATTTTGTGTCGCAGGGCCTTATTCAGTCGGGATACGTCTCAGATGACGGATGCGGCCAGAGCGGTGTCGTAATACTCCATCATCTCGATGATTTTGCCGTCGCGTAGCGTCCAGAAATCGGCGGTGCGCATGACAAACTCCTCGCCGGTGGTTCGGCGTGTCATATGGATCTCGACCTGCGCCGCAACCTTGTCGCCGCCGTCGATGATCTCGACCGGGATGAAGCGCCGGTATTCGAAATCGTCGTCCAGCGCCAAAAGCCGGGCAAGGAACTCCTGCTTACCTTTGGCCACCCCGGCATAGCGCGACTGCGCCGGTTCGGCGACCCAGCGGAAGACGATATCATCGGCGCAGTCGACCAGCGCGCCCTCGATGTCACGTTTTGCATACGTATCATACAGGTTCTTGACGACGTCCGCGCCACATGACCGTTTTCCTCCCTCGATTTTGCGAGACCTCGGGATGCGCCTTTTTCGGCTCGCGGGGAAGCGTGGGCCGGCAGCACCTTGAATGCCGGCCGGCAGATGCGTGGCTTTCCTCAGCCATTCCCCTCAGCCACCGATCGAAAGAAATCCTCCGGGCTGTCGATCTCGGTCAGCCGCCGCTTCTCGATCAGCCAGAAGCGGTTGCCGATCGCCCTGATGAAGGAGCGGTCGTGCGAGGCCAGCAGACAGCTTGCCTGATGGGCCAGCAGTTCCGTTTCCAGTGCTTCCTGGCCGTCGATGTCGAGGTGGTTGGTCGGCTCGTCGAGCAGATAAAAATTGGGATTGGCGAGCCTGAGCGCCAGCATCATCAGCCGCGCCTTCTGCCCGCCCGACAGGACGCCGATCCTGCGCTCCTGCATGTCGATGCTGACGCCTGCACCAGCCAGCAGCGAGCGGGCGCGCTGCTCGCCGACATCGAATCTGCGCGAGAGCATCGCCAGCGGCGTGTCGCCGCCGCTGATGCCCGACAGCGCCTGATCGCTGTAACCGAGCACCGTCGACGGCGTCACCTTCACGCCTTGCACTGCCGTCTCCGGCTCGATGATGGCATTTCTGATCAGGCTGATCAGCCGCGACTTGCCGACACCATTGCGGCCGAGCAGGACGATGCGGTCGCCTTGGCAGATATGGCGCTTGCCGGTCCTGAACAGCAGCGGCCCGTCAGGCGTTTCGACCGCCAGGTCGTCGAGCGTGATCAGCACCTTGGCATGGGTGCCGCGATTGGCGAGCTTTATCGCGCCCGCCGATTTTTCGCGGTGCGCCGGTGCTGCGACCTCCTCGAGGCGTTGGGCGCGCTGGTTGAGCTGCTTGGTCTTGACCGTCAGCAGGTCGCTGCCCGAATTGATGCCGATGTTGTTAAGCTTGGCCGCCTGCCGGCGCAATTGCTGCGCCACCTTCATGTCACGCTGGAATTTGCGCTCGGTCGAGGC
Organism: Mesorhizobium sp. BHscii; assembly: GCF_053848065.1. Lineage (NCBI taxonomy): Bacteria > Pseudomonadati > Pseudomonadota > Alphaproteobacteria > Hyphomicrobiales > Phyllobacteriaceae > Mesorhizobium > Mesorhizobium sp. BHscii. Next base: position 116,520 of record NZ_JBSPKW010000002.1, read on the forward strand.
GTCGACTTCGCTCAACACATCGCGTGCCCTGGAATAGGGCAGCGAGAACACTGGCGATTGTTCTGGGCGCAGGAACAGCGTCCGGTTGGTCGTTGCGTCGAGGAAGGCCCGGTCGTGGCTGGCGATCACCACCGGCACTTCGCGCGGCAGCGCGTTCAGCCAGGTCTCGAGCTGGCTGATCTTGGCGAGGTCGAGATGGTTGGTCGGCTCGTCGAGAAGCAGGACGTCCGGATCGGTGACCCAGACGCGGGCGATCAGCGCCAGCCTTTGCCAGCCGCCGCTCAATGCCCGCATCGGCCGCTCGCGCAGCGGCTGCGGTACGTCGAGTGAATCGAGAACCACGTCGACGCGCCATTGCTCGCTTTCAGCCTGCTCGGCCGGCAAGGCGTCGGCCACCACCCGCTGAAAGCCGTGCTCGGCCAATGCTGCGGGAACGGCTTGCTCGACATAGCCGACGCGCAGGCCGCGCGTGCGGGTGATGTCGCCTGATGTCGGCTCCATTTCGCCGGTCAGGCACTTCAGCAAAGTGGACTTGCCGCGCCCGTTGGCGGCAACGATGCCGAGGCGGTCGCCAGTGCCGATGGTGAGATCAAGGTTGGAAAAGAGCGGCGCACTCATGGTGACGCCGAGGGATTTGAGGCTGATCAGGGCCATGTGGGTTTCTCTGGTCTGCCCGGAGGGAGGTTCCGGTTCGATGCACTTGACGGTGCGCAGGCTGGCCATCAGGCTCGGCGTTGCAGCACCACGAAGGGCAGACCAAGAAAATCGAAGCGGGAGAACCCGGACCGTCTCTGGTCAGCCCTGCAAGCAAGCTCGCAGGGCACAGACAGGGCCGCGCTGACGGTGGTGGTCGAAAGTCACGCAGCCCTCCTTTCAAGACGTTTTGAGTGGAAACTGGCTACACCAAGGGCAGGGTCGATGGCAAGGGGTCCTGCTCCCCCTTCTCCCCTTCTTGTGGGAGAAGGTGGCCGCGAAGCGGTCGGATGAGGGGTGTTCCAGCTTGGCACCGACGGCGATCCGTCCAGCACCCCTCAACCGTCTCGGCGCTACGCGCCGATCCACCTTCTCCCACAAGGGGAGAAGGGAAGCTACCTACCGTCCCGGCCGCCCGGTCTTGCCGGGTCGGCGCTTCTCACGGCGGGCATCGGCGGGGTTTTCGTAGGAGCCGATGCCGGCACGTTCGCGCTTGACTGGCTTGTCGCCCTCAACGGGCTTTTCAGTCCGCCGCACCGTCATCTCGTCCAGCGAGTTCTTCTTGAACAGCGGCTTGGTCGGCTCGCCTGGGATGCCGAAATCGGAGCCGTGCGCCTCCTCGGCCGACTGTTTCTTGAACAGCGAGCGCGATACCGCGCCAGCGGGGGTCGGCATGTCGGTGCCCGGGCCCATGGCGCCGAGCGAAGGCTTTGCGAATAGCGGCTTCTTGACCGGCACCGCACCGTCGGCGCCCATCTCGTCGAGATGCGGCTTGCGGAAGAGACTCTTGCCGTCATTGTCGACCGTGCGGTGGATGGCGCGGCCCTTGTTGTGCTTGCCCTTTTCGCGGCCCGAGACCGGGCTTTCCATGTCGGCATATTTGGACAGCGGATCGTCGGAGATGGACAGCTCCATCTCGCGCAGCCGCTTGATCTCGTCGCGGATGCGGGCCGCCTTCTCGAAGTCGAGGTTGGCGGCGGCGTCACGCATCTGCTTGTCCATCGCGTCGAGATGGGCTTTCAGATTGTTGCCCATCATCGCGCCGGCGCTATCGGTGAACTGCGAGATGTCGGCGCGGACGTGGTCCTTTTCGTAGACCGAGTCCAGGATGTCGGAGATGCGCGACTTGACCGATTCCGGGGTGATCCCGTTGGCCGCGTTCCATTCCATCTGCTTTTCGCGACGGCGGTTGGTCTCGGCCATCGCCCGTTCCATCGAGCCGGTGACCTGGTCGGCGTAGAGGATGACCTTGCCGTCGACATTGCGCGCGGCGCGGCCGATGGTCTGGATGAGCGACGTTTCGGAGCGCAGGAAGCCCTCCTTGTCTGCATCGAGAATGGCAACGAAGCCGCATTCGGGAATATCGAGGCCTTCGCGCAAAAGGTTGATGCCGACCAGCACGTCGAAGGCGCCGAGACGCAGATCGCGCAGGATCTCGATGCGCTCCAGCGTGTCGATGTCGGAGTGCATGTAGCGGACGCGAATGCCCTGCTCGTGCAAATATTCGGTCAGGTCCTCGGCCATGCGCTTGGTCAGCACGGTGACCAGCGTGCGGTAGCCGGCCTTGGTGGTCTCGCGGATCTCGCCGACGACATCGTCGACCTGGGTCTTGGCCGGGCGCACCTCGACCGGCGGGTCGATCAGGCCGGTCGGGCGGATGACCTGTTCGGCAAAGACGCCGCCGGACTGCTCCATCTCCCAGCCGCCGGGCGTCGCCGAAACGGCGACGGAAAGCGGGCGCATGGCGTCCCATTCCTCGAAGCGCAGCGGCCTGTTGTCCATGCAGGACGGCAGACGGAAACCGTATTCGGCCAGCGTCGCCTTGCGGCGGAAGTCGCCGCGATACATGCCGCCGATCTGCGGCACGGTGACATGGCTTTCGTCAATGAAAACCAGCGCATTGTCGGGGATGTATTCGAACAGGGTCGGCGGCGGATCGCCGGGCTGGCGGCCGGTGAGATAGCGCGAATAGTTCTCGATGCCGGCACAGGAGCCGGTGGCTTCCAGCATCTCGAGGTCGAAGCGGGTGCGCTGCTCCAGCCGCTGCGCCTCAAGCAGGCGGCCGGCCCGTTCGAGTTCGACCAGCCGGTGCTTGAGCTCTTCCTTGATCGACTTGATGGCCTGGTTCAACGTCGGGCGCGGCGTGACATAGTGCGAATTGGCGTAGATCTTGACGCTCTTCAACTCGCCGGTCTTCTGGCCGGTCAGCGGGTCGAATTCGGTGATCGCCTCGATCTCGTCGCCGAACAGCGAAATGCGCCAGGCACGGTCCTCAAGGTGGGCCGGAAAGATCTCGATCGTGTCGCCGCGCACGCGGAACGAGCCGCGGACGAAGTTGATGTCCTGGCGCTTGTATTGCTGGGCGACGAGATCGGCGAGCAGCGCGCGCTGGTCGAGCCGGTCGCCGATCTGCATCTGGAAGGTCATCGCCGTGTATGTCTCGACCGAGCCGATACCGTAGATGCAGGACACCGAGGCGACGATGATGACGTCGTCGCGTTCCAGCAGCGAGCGCGTCGCCGAGTGGCGCATGCGGTCGATCTGCTCGTTGATCGAGGATTCCTTCTCAATGAAGGTATCCGTCCGCGGGACGTAGGCTTCCGGCTGGTAGTAGTCGTAATAGGAGACGAAGTACTCGACGGCGTTTTCTGGGAAGAATTTCTTGAACTCGGAATAGAGCTGCGCGGCCAGCGTCTTGTTTGGGGCAAGGATCAAAGCAGGGCGCTGCGTCTCCTCGATCACCTTGGCCATAGTGAAGGTTTTTCCCGAGCCGGTGACGCCTAGCAGCACCTGAGTGCGGTCGTTGTCGTTGACGCCCTCGACCAGATCCTTGATCGCCGTCGGCTGGTCGCCCGCCGGCTCGAAATCCGACACCATCTTGATGGTGATGCCGCCTTCGGATTTTTCGGGCCGGGCCGGGCGGTGTGGCGTCCACAGCACGCCATCCTTGTGCAAGGGGTTGCCGGATTCGATTAGCGCCGAGAGCGCCGCCACCGTGGCCGTGACGCCGCCGGAGGCCATGGTCTCGGCCTCCTCGAGCGAAACATCGAGGCCGGCGACAGGATTGAGGCCGGCCGCGGCGCGTTCTCTGGCCGAAGCCGCGCCGCCCATCGAGGTGCCGCGTGCCGTGCGGCCGGGGGAGGAGGAGCGTTCGGGGATCTTTTTTTGCTTGGCGCCTTCCCTCCCCCTTGAGGGGAGGGTGGCGGCGGAGCCGCCGGGTGGGGTCGGTGCGGCAGCGCTCGGCGACCCCTCATGTTGAGCGCTTCCTTTGCCGACCCCCTCTGTCGCCTTCGGCGACATCTCCCCCTCAAGGGGGGAGACTTGGCGCCCTTCCTTCTCGGCCTCCTGCTCGATCTGCTCGGCCCAATCGGCGATCGAGCCGGTCAGCGGCGCGCCGGAAAGCTCGGCCTGCGGCGCCTCGGCAAAACCGCCCTTGTGGAGCGGCTCCGACGCATCGAGAAAATCGGTCAGGGGACTGCGCCGCTTGGGCGGCGAAGCGCGATCGTCACGCGCCGGCGACGGCGTGTTTTTATCAGGAAGTTTGGCCATGCCCCAAATATGGGAGGTATCGGCCAAAATGGAAAGAGCGGAGTGGCGAGGGGCGCGAGACGAAACCAAGCTGCTGACACAAGGTTGTCAGGAGTGATGTCGAAACGCGCCCTCAGTTGAACCACAGCGCAAATGTCAAAAATCCGGCGCCGCCAAACTGGCGCTGGATCTGGTCGAACTCCTCGCTGGTGAGGATCTTTCCGCTCTCGAGATAGGGCGCGATCGCCGGGCCGGTGATCGACAGCACCAGATCGAAGGGTTTTGGTTCATCGAAGAAGCGCTTCATGTTGATGCCTTTGTCGGCGATGCGGAAATGCGGCAGCAAGGTGCGGCCTTCGAGCAGATCCTCGGCCATATCAAGCGCGGCAAGCCAGGCCTGGACCTGTTCCTCGCCGACCTCGAGGCCGGTGAGCGGGCTGGCGCCCCTCTGCTGCGGGCCGGGCAGCCATTCACGGTCGTTGTCGGTCTCGGCTCGGATCGCCTTCCAGTCCTCACGGGACAGCCGGATCATTTCCATGAGATGGCGGCGCGCCGCCTGCCGGCGCTCCGGCTCGACGACCGGCCAGTTGACCAGATGAACCAGCGAGATGAAGTCGGCGATGCGCCATTCGGACGACAACATGCCGCCGCTCATGCCGCCGTCCGGCGGAACCAGCGCGTCCTGCAACGGCAGTTTGGCGCGCGGGAACAGCATGTGGAACGAGCCGTCGAAGGTGTTCCTGAAATCATGCGCCAGCCAGAAATCGGCCTGCGCCATCAGGAATTCGGCATAGCCCTGCAGCCAATAGCCATCGGCGCGGTCGAAGCGGAAGGTTAGGGCGGGTGCGGCCGGGTCTGGCGCGCCGCCGCCGCGCGACAGGGACGCCATGATCGCGGCGGCACTTTCGTCCAGCGCGATCTGGCCATCCTCGTTGAGATCGATGCCGAGACGGGTGAGGTCGACCTCCATGCCGATGCCGGCATCGGCAGGCACGGATTCAAGCGTGGCGGCGGACTTTTCCAGCCGATCGCGGAAGGCGACCAGGATGGCGCGGAAGCCGTCGTAGGTCAGCGGCTCGGGATTGGGATTGTCCGGCACCGGCAGCCGCATCAGCGGCAGTATGAATGATTGCGGGCTTTCGAAACCGTGGCGGTGCAGGCCGCCGGCCAGGATCTCCAGCGCGGTGAAGAATTGGCCGGCGCCGGCGGCGTAAGCCGACGCGGGATCAGTGGGCGCGGCGGCTTCCAGCGCAGTAAGCGTGCTGTCGCGGTCCGCTACGGTTTTTGCCTCGAACAGGGCGGCCGGTTCGGGGGCTGCGGCCCCGGCGGAAGAAACCGGCAGCAGCAGAATAAGGGCGGATGCCAGCAGGCTCGAAAATCGCGTCATCTTGGTCCTCCGGTATGCCGTTCGGCGGCAACCATATACGCATCTTGTGTGTTACGCCTACTGCGGGGCATCTGGCAGCACGATTCCGAACGGAGGCGCTTCGCTATATCGTGCGCATCGTCTACCGTGGCCGTTCATCCCGGTGCAGGCTGCGCGTGTCGAACTATCCGTTTTCCTACAAATTGTCTTGGCTGCCACGCTTCTTGAAGCCCTCGCTCAGCGGCGATCAACAAGGCTTTGCGCCGGCAGCCGCAGCGACGATGGTGCCGCCGCCGGCGCGGACGGTGCGGCTCGCTTTCGTCGGCGATATCTCGGCGGTGGCCAATCGCAGAGCGCCGCAATGCGACCCGGCGATCGCCATGTTGCTCGGCTCCGCCGATCTGGTGATCGGCAATTGCGAAAGCCCGGTGGTGGAGCGGCCGAGCGCGACGACGGGAACGAAGCTTGGCACCCATCATGCCATGACCGAGCGGTTTCTCGCCGAGGCGCTGGCGGCCGCCGGCATCTCGCGCGAGAAGCTGGTTTTGTCGCTTGCCAACAACCATGTGCTCGACCAAGGCGTCGAGGGTTTCGACGAGACCGTGGCGGCGCTGACCCGTCTCGGCATCCGCAGCATCGGTACCGCCGCCGGCGGTCCGGTCGAGCGCCTTGCGGTCGGACCGCTGACAATCGGCTTTGCCGCCTTCACGCTGTGGCGCAATGCCGGCGCGGCTGCGTTCGCGGGCCGTGTGTCGATGCAAGCCGACCCGGCACGATGGCCGCGCGGCGCCGCCGTCGACCTCACCTGTGCCGTGCCACATTGGGATTGGGAATTCCGGCATTTTCCACAGGCCGCAACGCGGGCATTGGCACGACGTTTGGCCGCGCAAGGCGTCGGGTTGATCGCTGGCCATCATGCCCATGTCGTGCAGCCTGTGGAGCGGATCGGCAAGGCGCTCGTCGCCTATGGGCTCGGCGATTTTCTAGGCACCGCCTTTGCGCGCCAGCCGTGGCCCGGCCGCATGGGGGGCATCCTGACCGCCGATATCAGCGCTGACGCCGGCACGCGTGGCGCCATTGCCGCCTACCGGCTGCATCCCTTCATGCGGCTGCGCGCCGGCGACCATGAGCGGCTGGTTCCCGTTGAGGCGCTGGAGGGCGCGTTAAGGCAAAAGGTTACGGCCCGTTTCGTTGCGGTTTTTGGTAACGGGAATTGATAGCCATAGTTGACTGGTGCTCGGATGAATCGTGTGGGCTCACCACCATCCCAACGCTGTAGTCGCGCGACTTTCCGCAAAATCGGCTATTGTCCGAGCTGGGTGATCGGTCTTTCGACGGTGGGATGGCGATGGAAGCAGCGGATTTCATGCCTGATGAAGCTGACATCGCCGGCATCAAAAGGAATCTCGAGGCCTATGAGGTCGGAAGGGCTGCGGCCTACCGGCAAGTCCGCTGGCGGGTGCCGCTGTTCATCTCCCTGCTGCTGGTATTCGTGGCGCTGGTGGCCTGGCTTTTCAACACGGTCGCCGATCCATACGAGCGATGGTTCTCAACGCCGCATGTGCTGCTCTATGTCGTCGGGTTCGTGGCGGCGATCCTGCTCTATTTCCAGGCGATCAAGCCGGCGAGCACCTTGCAGCAGTCGTTCCGCAAAACGCTGCTGCCGATCATCTTCGGTTTCATTGAGGATATGCGGTACCAGCATGAGGTAACGCCGAATTCGTTCGACCGGCTGCCGCGCGAGACGATCGGCACTTTTAACAGCAAGCGCTTCGACGACATCGTATCCGGCCGCTACGAGGGATTTCCGTTCGAGCTTTACGAAGCCGATCTCCGGCAAGGCACGGGCAAGAGCGGCACGATAGCATTCAAGGGGATCGTCGTCGCCTTCGAGACCATCGTGCCGTTCCCCGGCATATTGGTGGCCGCCCGCCGGACTGACGTGGCCGTCGGGTTCTTCCGCGGCATGTTCGCCAGCAAGATGCAGGAATTATCATGCGGCGTGCCCGAGCTCGATGCCGCCTACGACTTCCGCACCGACAATGTCGAGGCGGCGCAGCCGCTGGTGAGTGGCCGCCTGGCGCAGGCGCTGACATGGCTCAGCGAGACCTGGCCTGATGATCCGGCGCGGGTTGCGCTCAATGGCGGCGACGGTTTTCTACTGTTGCCGCAGACGAAGGACTTCTTCGACCTGCCTAAATCGGTGCCGCTAGACTACGCCAAGCATGTCGCGCCGATGATATCAGACATGGGTGCGATGCTGGCAACGGCGGCGCTGGTGCGCAAGATCGGCGCAAAGGACGAGGCGGCGGGTTAGCCGCTGACGTTCAGCCATGGTCGGCTGCGATCAAGGCGCTGAGCGGCGTCGCCTGAGGGCGCTTACAAACCGTTCGGCATTTTCGCCGCCAGCCAGTTCGCCGACCGCTTGGCCATTCCGAGGGTCGCGGATGCGGCGCGGCCAAGGTCGGTTTTGACCAAGGCGTAACCGTTCTTCGTGCGATACAGCACCGAGCGTTCGCCATCGACCGCGGCTTCAAAGGCGACCGGCCTGGCAGCCTCTGTTTCCGTGGCTGTTGCCTGCGACCCGACAGCAACGCTGGGCCGACGGCTCAATTCGGACGGGAGTGGGTCGGTGGCGGTCTGCGCTGCCGCCGCCAACTCAAGCGTCGAGCCGGTCGCGGCAAGCCGCGACGAGGTCTGCGTCGTGCGGCAGATGCCGGACACGAGCGGGTAGTTGAAATTGCGCGCGTGCGACATCTGGCTTTTCATCGCTGCTTCGCAATCGGCGATGGTCGACCACTTGGCCGGCGTCTCGCCGATATACTCGCAAAGCCTGGCATCGCAGTCGCAGCCGATGATGGTCATGGCGACAAGGGTGGTCTTAATCACGGTCTTGTCCCTTCGGAATTGCCTTGGCGAGTGCTACAAGGACGTGCGGCGCTGGTGCGTTCACCAATTGCCGTAGATCAAGGCGGGATTTGGCCGCGATTGTGGAATGTGCGTGGCGAAGTACAAGGGAAGGTTTCAGGAGTTCCGCCTGTGGCCGAACTTCATCAGTAGTCGCAGACGTGCTCAGGCGTGGCGCCTGCCTTCATCAGTGCCGGCAGAACGGAGTGCAGCTCGATTGCGCCTGGTGATGAAGATCGTGCCCTCGGCACCGCAGATCGCGCTCGGCCAAGGTGTCCGGCGTACGCTGAAGCCGCGCCAACAACATCGCGGGGATGGCCATGAAGACAGTCGGCGCCGGGATTTCTCCCAGCGCCTCCCTGTCAGATCAGGACACGGTCGCGGCAGCAACTTCCGTAAAGAGGTCGCGCCATGCCGGCCTTGATGTTGACGGTCCTGCCAGCCACCGCCCGGGGGCAGCGTCCGTTCGGGACCTCGCCAGTCTCCACCCTTGCGAGCTTCGTCCAGCGCGCCATCAAAGGTTTTTGCCGTCCTTCATGGCAGCATCGGTCCGCCGTAGGCGTTCGCACGCTTTCCGCGGCCCCGTAGGTCTCGGCATCCCTCGTCAAAACAGGCAAGCCTGCTTTCATTCGGGGGCCGTACGGGCCTCAGGAAATCCGCCGTTTCGCTTTGTCTTTCGACTTGGCAATCGGTAGCCGCCTGAGATGGGTTTAATGTACGCCGAGTAAGCGTTTGGCGAAACAGCCGCGAGCCTGTGGATAGCGGGATTATCGGGGACCAAGTTCGGCGTCGGAGCGTTTTTTCTGGAGGAGATGCAGGGGTCGGGACACGCCCAATCTTCGGCGAGCAGCATGATCAAACATTCGGCTCTTGCCCCACATCGCGGCGCGGGCTTCAATGCCGGCAAAGGATTTTAGGACACCAGTGTCGCTGCGATCCTTTGAGGAGGGCGTTCTTGAAGGTCGGGGTGGTTCTCAATCCGATTGCCGGTGGCAGCCGGCTCAAACGGCATTGGCCGGAGGTCAGTCGGGGATTTCGAGCTGCGCGAAACGCAGGCGACCGGCGACGCCGAACGGCTGGCGCTCGTCCTTGCAGCCAGCGGCTTCGACCTGGTGATCGCGGCGGGCGGCGACGGCACCGCCAGCGAAGTGGCCGACGGGCTGCTGCAGGCGTTTGCGGAAAGCGGCCGGACGGCCGAACTCGGCCTGCTGCCTTGCGGCGCCGGCATCGATTTCGCCCGCGGGCTCGGCCTGTCTGGCGAGGTCGACCTGACGTTGAAGCGCATCGCCGATGCCAAGGCCCACAACGTCGATGCCGGCCGCATCTCCTATGTCGACGACCATGGCGCGCTGGCCAGCCGCCATTTCATCAACATCGCCAGCCTCGGGCTATCAGGCGCCACCGACCGCGCGGTCAACGCCGACAAGCGCAAGGGCAAGGTGTCGGCCAAGGCGCTGTTCTACTGGCGCACCGTGTGGGAATTCATGCGCTACCGGTTCCAGGACGTTGTGATCACCGTCGATGACGGCGTCCCGGTCGAGGCTCGCGTGGCGCTGGTGGCGGTGGCCAACGGAAAATTCTTCGGCGGCGGCATGATGATCGCGCCGGATGCCGAACTGGACGACGGTCAATTCGACATCGTCATCCTGCGTGCGGCCGGCAAGCTGAAACTGATCTGGGACATCCGTCTGCTCTATGGCGGACGGCACCGCAACCATCCGGCAATCACCATTTTGCGTGGCAAGAAAGTGGTTGTCGAACCGCTCGGTGATGCGCAAAAGAACGCCGCGCTGGTCGACGTAGACGGCGAATCCCCCGGGCGCATACCGGCGACCTTCGAGATCCTACCCGGCGCGCTGACGCTCAGATATTGAATCAAGGTGTTGAGACTTTGATTCAGCTCGTTTCGATCGTGATTCTGGCGATCCGGCCAATATGCTGGAATCGCTTCACAATCCGCCTGTCAGGTCTCGCTCTTGGCAGGAAAAGCCCGGCGTTCTTGCGTGCAAATACTCTTCACCCGTTTGCGCGGCAAACTGGTGACGACGTTTCTAAAGACAGCTCACGGCATCAACGGCGTCTGCATCATCTGCAGATGCAGGTCCTTGCCGGTCCAGGGATGCGCCTCGCAGACGGCTTCGTCGAGTTCGACGCCAAGGCCTGGTTCCTTCGACGGGATGACGTTGCCGTCCTGCCATTCGATCTTTTTCTTCAGCAGCTTTTCGTGAAAGCCGTCCCACTGCTTCAGCGATTCCAGAATGAGGAAGTTGGGCAAGGTCACGGCAAGCTGGATGTTGGCCGCACCGACGATCGGTCCGCAATAGCAGTGCGGTGCGATTTGGATGTGGTAGGCCTCGGCCATGGCGGCGATCTTCTTGGTTTCGAGAATGCCGCCGGAACGGCCGAGGTCGGGCTGTAGGATGGTGGCGGCGCGGTTCTCGATGACGCGGGCGAATTCGAACTTGGTCGTCAGCCGCTCGCCGGTGGCGATCGGGATAGGCGTGCCGCGCGCCACCTGAGCCATCACTTCCGGCATATCGGGCGGCACCGGCTCCTCGAACCACAGCGGATCATAGGGCTCGATGGCGCGGGCCATGCGCAGCGCGCCCGACGCGGTGAACTGGCCATGCGTGCCGAACAGGATGTCGGCTCTTGTGCAGACCGCCTCGCGGATCGCCTTGATCATGCGGGCGGAGAGATCGATGTCGACGAGACGCGGCTGGTGACCGTCAAACGCGGTGTAGGGGCCGGCCGGGTCGAGCTTGACGGCATTGAAGCCCTGCTCGACATATTCGAGCGCGCATTCGGCCGCCATATCGGGATCGTTGTAGACGTTCTTGCCGCGCGCATCCTCCGAGTGGACGCTGCCGCTGTGCGGGTAGAGGTAGGTATAGGAACGCAGCGTTTCGTGCACCTGCCCGCCGAGCAGCTTGTAGACCGGCTTGCCGGCCTCCTTGCCGATAATGTCCCAGCAGGCGATTTCGAGCGCCGAAAAACAGCCCATGCCGGACACGTCGGGGCGCTGGGTGAAGCCGGACGAATAGGCACGGCGGAAGAAGTTTTCGATGTCGTGCGGATCGCGGCCGATGAGGTAGCGCTCGGCCATGTCCTCGATCATTCTTGCGGTGACGTGGGCGGAGAAGGTGGCGTTGTAGGCCTCGCCATAGCCGACCACGCCGCCGTCGGTGGTGAGCTTGACGAAGATGAAATACTTGCCGCCGATGCCGGGCGGCGGATTGCCGACAACCCAGGTCTTTACGTCGGTGATTTTCATTTTTGATCCTCCAGAACCAGTTCGGCACCCTTCCATCCGGTCACGATCGAGGCGGCGTTGGTGTTGCCGGTGATGTTATCGGGAAAGATCGAGGCATCGATGACGCGCAAGCCGGCGAGGCCGTGAACCCGCAGGCGCGGGTCGACTACGGCGCGCGCAGCGTCCGGTCCCATGCGACATGTCGAGACCGGGTGGTAGACAGTGCCGGAGCGTTTCCTGAAATCCTGAATGAGATCCGCGTCGGACTTGATTGATGGGCCCGGCAAAACCTCTTCCTCGATGATGTCGGCCATCGCCGGCATGGCGGCGATCTTCCGGACGAACTTCACCGCCGCCAGCATTTCGGCGACGTCCGCTTCGGTCGAGAAGGCATTGGCGACGATCTTCGGATAGTCACGCGGATTCCTGGAGCGGATCATGATCTCGCCACGGCTCGATGGACGGCAGTTGGACAGGCCGATGGAAAAGCCCGGCCACGGGTCGGGCGTCAGGATCGGACGCTCGCCGCTCTTCGGGATGACGGTCGAGAATGCCTGGAAATAAAGCTGCATGTTGGGCCGTGAAAGCGCCGGGTCGGTGCGGAAGAAGCCGCCGGCATTGTTCATCGACAGCGACAGCGGGCCCGAGCGCAAGAGGACGTATTGCATGCCGACCATGAGCTTGCCCCACCACGGCCGCAGGATCTGGTTGAGTGTCGGCAGCTTGCCCCGATACGTGTAGTTGATGCCAACATGGTCCTGCAGGTTCGCGCCGACATTCTCATTGGCGTGAATGACGGGAATACCGAGCGCTCCAAGGAGCGCCGAGGGACCGATGCCGGAAAGCTGCAGCAATTGAGGCGAGTTGATCGAGCCGCCCGACAGAATGACTTCGCGACCGGCGCGGGCAGTCTTCGTCTGACCGTTCTGCAGGTACTCGATGCCAACGGCACGCTTGCCCTCAAAAAGGATTCTGGTCGCCAGCGCATTCATCTCGACGCGGACGTTTTTGCGCTTCATCGCCGGGCGCAGGAAGGCGCGGGCGGCCGACATGCGGCGGCCATTTTTGGTGGTGATCTGGTAGATGCCGACGCCTTCCTGAACGGCCCCGTTGAAATCGCGATTGAGTGGCAGGCCGGCTTGCTGACCGGCCGCCAGGTAGCGCTTGGTCAGCGGATGGACTGAACTCGAGCAGTCGGTGATGTGCAGTGGGCCGCCGATGCCGCGCCATTGGTCGGCGCCGGCCTCATTGTCCTCCAGCGCCTTGAAGGCCGGCAGCAGATCGTCGTAGCTCCAGCCGGGATTGCCGGCATCTCGCCAGGCATCGAAATCCTCGCGCGCGCCTCTGATCCAGACCATCGCGTTGATCGAGCTCGAGCCGCCGAGCAGCTTGCCGCGCGGCCAGTGATCGGCGTTGTTGTCGAGCCCGGGATCCGGGTCGGTCTTGTAGTTCCAGTTGACCGCTGGGTCGAAGAAGGTCTTGCCGTAGCCAAGCGGCATCTGCACGTAGAAGCGCCGATCGGTGCCGCCGGCCTCGAGCACCAGCACCGAGAAGCGGCCGGAGGCGGAAAGCCGTTCGGCGAGGACCGAGCCGGCCGAGCCGGAGCCGACGACGATGAAATCATAAGTTTGCATGGTGGCTGCGGCCGGCTCCGAATTTTCGCACAACCTAGACGCCGCAAGCCGCCGCGATCACCGGAGCTTCCGGCACCCTCTGTGAAAAAAGCGACCGGTACTTCGTTTGCATTCGGTGTCTTGCCCGAAGCGGCCTTCGCCTCGTGGGAGCATCATACGCCATCATCAGCATTTTGCTTGAAATCATAACGCATGATCGGGCGGGCTGGCACCCTGCGAGCGACGACCCTGAACCCGGCGCGAGCGAAGGTGGCGGCGTATCCACTGCCGGAAGCACTCGGCGATACATCGGCATCAAAAGGATAGGCCTCAAGCGCAGGGGCATTTGCGCGCCTTGCAGCTTGCAGCGCCGCTGCGATCAAGTGGGACGTGACGCCCTGCCGGCGGTATCTTTTTCGCACGTAGAGGCAGGACAAGGACCAGACCGGCGCATCATCCACTCGCCTGAGCTGCCACAGCCGATCGAGCCAGGGCACGGCATCTCGCGGTGTCACCTGGCACCATCCGACAGCAGTATTGCCGTCGAGAGCAAGCACGCCTGGAGGCGGACCGAGCTCGACGGCTTGCCGGAACGCGGCCTTGTTTTCCTCACCTGGTCGCTTTCGATAAGAACTGCCGATACGCCCGTACATACACCAACATCGACTGCAGACGGCGCTCTCATCGAACAGGTCCTCGAGCGCGGACCATAGATCGGGCGTCAGACGGCGAGAGGTAAGTTTCATGTCAGCCTTCCTCAACTCACTCTGCTCAGTCTAGTACCTGCTGGCGCGGTGACGCATCAGCGCCACGACGATACGGGATCGGGAGAAGATCGATATCGAGGGGATTTGGCGCATGGTGCACTACGCGGATGGTCGGCCGATCGCGGAAAAGCATGCATTCCCTTCGGATCAGCGGGCGCACGGGTGGAAAGGCCCTCAAGTCCTGTTGCTTTAGGCGTGAAGAACGACATCAAAATCCTCTGTCCAACGTCGTTCCGGCGACGCTATGGGGTCAAGTCCAAGACTGCTGTCCTGCTCCGCATGTCGACGGGGAGGGAAACGTGCTCGTGCGTGATCGTCCATCTGTCTCCAGATCGACGAAATGCGTTGCTCACGCGCACCCAGGAGTCGGCTTTCGCGCCGGTTTTCAGGATGCCACGCGCTCGGATAAGCATCCAGGCGGCGGCAACCGCATCGCCGGCCGCAACATCCAGTTGGCCAAGCTCCTGGCCAATCGGACCAGACCAGCGGGGAAACCAATCCAGGAACCGCTCGCGAAGGGCGTTGGATCCCACATACCGAAGCGGCGGTACGAGGTCGAAATAGACTATGTCGTTGGAGTAAAGGGACATAAGCCACTCGATGTCTTTGGCGCCCATGGCAGCCGATCGACTCTCCAGCAATTCCCTAATCGCGGCTTCCACGCCTGGCATCGTCTCCTCCAATCTCTGCATTTCGCCCGCTTGCCGGGCATCAGGCTGTTCCTCCCACGTTGTCATCAAGGTAACCACCGTTGGTGCTTCCCGACAACCAGCGTTCACCACTTGAACAATCACGGAAATCATCATGGCGCGCGGCGACGCGAGAAACATGCCTGGCGACGCCACAAGCGCCGAGACCTCCCGCACTCGGCTTCACCCGCTACCCGGTCATCGGCAACGGAACGGCTCAATTGAGCCCATAGCCGAACTTCAAACTGCGACATTGCCGGCTGGTGGCGCGTTGACGCATCATCGCCATCCCGATACGGGATCGGGACGATCGATCTCGAAGGGATTTGGCGCATGGTGCATTATGCGGATGGACGGCCGATCGGCGATCTGACGCTGCGCACGCTCGCCATGCCTTCGGACGCCAATGCGGCGGGCGATATCTTTGGCGGCTGGGTGATGGCACAGATGGACCTGGCCTGCGGCATCCGCGCCGCCGAGCGCGCCAAGGGCCGCGTGGTAACGGCGGCGGTGAAGGAGATGTCGTTCGCCAAGCCGATGAAAATCGGCGATACGCTGTGCATCTATACGCATGTCGAGCGCGTCGGTCGCACCTCGATGATGCTCAAGGTCGAGGCCTGGGCGCAGCGCTATCTCTCCGACCTTATGGAGAAGGTCACCCATGCCGATTTCGTCATGGTGGCGCTGGACGGCGAAGGCAAGCCGAAGGCCGTTCCGGCCGAAAGCTGACCGGCTGGATGTCATCGGCTTAAAGTCGAACGGCAACGCCGCTTCCAGCCTCTCGCAAGGAGATGGGAACAGCGATGCTGTGTGATGCTTTTCATATTCGCGTTCGCACATTTTCGTGACCATGTCCGGCAGGGCATGAGGAAAAGACAATGCGTCAACGATTGCTGAACGGCCTATTGGCGGGCGCGCTTGCAGCCTTGTTCTGCCTGCTGGCCGCAACCGCCTATACCGAGGTCAAACACGACGAGGCCGAAGCCAGTTGCGCCTCGGAAAACTACACCCTCAATCGGCAAGCGAGCAGGTGCGAAATCTGCGTTGCAACGACGTGCCACACCGGCGCGATGAGCGTGAGCAATTGCGGCAAAGGGGCGGCCTGCGCCATCGAAGCAAGGTGGTCAATCGGGGACGAAATCGAAACGGACCGAAAGCCCACTGCGGGCCGGACTGCCGATGCAGCCGTAGAAATCGTATAAGCTACACGCCGCGCACAAACCCTTGCAGCGCAAGAGTTTCAGGCGTGAAGCCCATCGAACCTCGCCCGCGCGGCCTTGACCCGCTCGGTGTTCTTGCGCGCCCATTCGCCGAGCGCACCGACCGGCACAAGAAGCTCGTAGCCAAGATCGGTCAGCTCATAGTCGACGCGCGGCGGAATGGTCGGAAACACGGTGCGGGTGACGAAGCCGTCGCGCTCGAGCCCGCGCAATGTGGTGGTCAGCATCTTCTGCGAAATGCCGCCGACGGCGCTGCGCAATTCGTTGAAGCGCAGCGGCCCGTCACCGAGCTTGCCGACGACGAGTACGGTCCATTTGTCGCCGACGCGCTGCAGGATTTCCGAGATGGCGCGGCAGTCCTCAGTGCGGTGCGGGTGCCTTGGTAACAAAAAGGTGCCTCCTTGCGCCTCGTGAGTGCAGTCACTCATATAGCTCAGGTATCTAAACGATACCAGAAATTTGCCTGAAGGAGAGCCCCTCTATGTCCAAACCCAAAATCGCCATTGTCGTCGGTTCGACCCGCGCCGCACGATTTGCCGACGCTCCGACCCAGTGGATCGCCAAGATCGCCAAGTCGCATGCCGACATCGACGTGGAGGTGGTCGACCTGCGCGACTTCCCGCTGCCGTTTTTTGACGAGGTCGCATCGTCCGCCTGGGCGCCGTCGCAGAATGAAGTGGCAAAGCGCTGGCAGAAGAAGGTCGCCGAGTTCGATGGCTTCATCTTCACCGCCGCCGAATACAACCATGGCCCGACCGCCGTGCTGAAGAACGCGATCGACTACGCCGCCAATGAATGGAATAAGAAGCCGGCCGGCTTCGTCGGCTATGGCAGCGTCGGCGGCGCGCGGGCCGTCGAGCAGCTGAGGCTGCATGCGGTTGAGCTGCAGATGGCGCCAGTCAAGTCCGCCGTCCATATTGCCTGGGCCGATTTCCTCGCCGTCAGGCAAGGTGAAAAGAAGCTCGACGAGCTTGAGCACCTGAACCAGGCGGCGACCGCGCTGGTCAACGACGTTGCATGGTGGGCCAAAGTGCTGAAGGCGGCGCGTCAGGCTGACGCGGTGGCCGAGGAAGTCAAGGCGGCCTGAACCGCAGACCAGAACAATCCTCCCAAGGATTCCGGGGCGGCGCTTGCGTCGCCCCTTTTTGATTAGGCTAAGGCTGGCTGCCGAGGCCTGATGATGCAATCGGCAAGGCGGTCCATTTCGTTCAGCTCACCCGCATGGTGCTGGCCCCACTCGCAGAGCGCCAAAAGGATAGGCTCGAGGCTTAGGCCGAGTCGCGTCGCCGAATATTCGACGCGCGAGGGAATTTCGGCAAAGATCTCGCGTCTGACAAGACCGTGTTCCTCCATTTCGCGAAGCTGCTGGATCAGCACTTTCTGGGTGATATCGGGCACCAGCGTCTTCAGCACCGACAGCCGCCGGGGGCCGTCGAAGAGATGGTAGAGAATAACAGCCTTCCATCGGCCCGAGATCACTTTCAGGGCGCGTTCCGCCGGCAGCAGAGGCAGTCTCTTGGTTTGCAGCCTTTTGGCCAGCTTGGCCATGGTCACCTCCTGGTCAGCAGGGGACAAATGAGTGTGTAGTCGCGATCAGGCAGATAGTGGCAAACAGCAGCCGATGCCATAGCGATGGGTGCATGCCATGAGAGCCATTCAACTGAACCGTTTTGGCGGTCCCGACGTCTTCGACGTCGTCGAAATGCCGAAGCCGCTGCCGGAGGCCGGCGAGGTGCTGATCCGTGTTCGCGCGGCCGGCGTGAATTTCTTCGAAGTGCTGATGCGCGGGGATCGCTACGCGGTGACGCCGCAATTGCCGATGGTTCTCGGCGTTGAGGCTGCCGGCACCGTGGAGGCACTTGGTCAAGGGGTGGATATCTCGCTGACCGGAACACGCGTCGCGGCCCCGCTGTTCGCTTCGAAGCGTCCCTTTGGCGGATATGCCGACTATGTCACGATCGACGCAAAGCTGGCCGTGCCTTTGCCCGACGCGCTCTCGTTCGAAGACGCGACGGCGTTGATGGTGCAGGGGCTGACGGCTTTTCATCTGCTGCGGCAAAGCCCGCCAGCCGGCAAATCGGTGCTGGTCACTGCAGCCGCGGGCGGTGTCGGCTCGTTGCTTGTCCAGCTCGCCAAACGCCAGGGCGCCAGCACCGTGATCGCGGTCGCCGGCAGCAGGGCCAAGCTCGATCTTGCCCTGTCGCTTGGAGCCGATGCCGCGGTCGACTACAGCACGTCGGATTGGCCCGCGCGTGTCCGGGAAGCGGCAGGCAGCGGCGGCGTCGATGTCGTCTACGACATTGTCGGCGGCCCGATGACGGCGGCGTCGCTGCAAGCTCTCGCGACTTGCGGAGAGTTGGTCTTTGCGGCGCTGGGCAGATACGCGATCGGCGCTGCGGAACTGGAAGCGATGATCACCCGAAACCAGTCCTTGCGAGGTTTTGCCCTGCTTCCGCTGCTCTCTGCCGATGGCCTCAGGGCCGGCCTGTCGGAGCTTTTCCACCTGGCCGCCAGCGGCCAGCTTGCCGTGACGCAGGGCGGCCGCTATCCGCTCGACCAGGCAGCCGAAGCACATCGCTTGCTGGAGGAGCGTCGCTCGACCGGCAAGGTCGTGCTGATACCTTAGCAATTCTAGGAAAAGTGTGAACGGTTTTCCGTCCGGAATTGCGCAAAAACAAAGAGATAGAGCGGTTCGGCGTTTCCGTGAAACGATGAACCGCTCTAGTATCGTGGTCGACGATTAACTGCGCACAGGCCAATCGTGGAACCTGTCCGCTTTGAGCCGCATGTCGGCCGTTGAGGTGACTTTAGCTGTTGCCCGATAGCGGACGTTGCCGGTGCCCACCTTGGACATCGTTGTTGCGCCATAACGCGACCTTCAGGGCGCTCCTTCAAAGCTGCCCTTCGCGCATTGGTCGGAGTCACCCAAAGCGGAGTTGCGGAGGGCTACGCCCTCAGTCTTTTCACAGTCTGGACGACGCTGTCCAGAAGCAGCTGGCTTCGGTCAGCCACGGGTTTTCAAGCGACGAAGATGGTCCCACTTTGAACTCCCTTCACTCAACTGCTTATAGATCACAGCCGCCCGGACATAGCGCCTGTTTTCCGATGCTGTGTGTCCGGGCAGCAACGTTTGCCGTGTTCGGCGATCTGCTGCAACGGAGTATTTGACAGTTCGATGAATGAACCGTCATAAAGCCGTACGAAGAGGGGGCGCGCTTCAGAACTGCGATGCGGGGGCCGGTAAGTTTTTCGCTGTTGTTGACGGCGCTCGTCGGTATCCAGCCGGCGGCGGCCGATGTCGTGCCGCGCAACCAGCCGGCGGCCGGGTCGGTCATTGCCCGCAAATCGGGCGAGGAAGTGCGCTTCCTAGAATTCGCCTCTTGGCAGGTGGTCGATCTCAGGCAGGACGTCGTCCCCGGCGACTATCTGCGCACCAACGCCACCGGCAGCCTAGCAGTGCTGTTTGCCGACCGCACCCAGATGCGGCTTGGCCGCAATACGACGCTCCTGGTCAAAAAGATCGGCGCGGCGTCCGACACCGAGTTCAAGCTGGAGAGCGGCACCATCTGGGCGCGAGCAGAGCGCGGCGGCGAAGGGCTGACCATCGACACGCCCGCCGCCGCCGCCGCCATCCGCGGCACCGACTGGACGATGACCGTCGACGGCAACGGCCGCACCTCGCTGATCGTGCTGGAAGGCACGGTAGAACTCGCCAACGAATTCGGCTCGGTCAGCGTCGCCGAAGGCGAAGCCGCGGCGGCCACCATCGGCTCGGCGCCGACGAAGGTCGTCATCGTCGATTCGGACGACCGCGAGCAGATGCTGTTCTACTACTCCTTGCGCGACGCTTTCACCGTCCTGCCAGCATCGGCATTGTCGAGCCTGGACATGCGCAAGGCGCGCGCCAGGATAAAGGCGATGGAGCCGTCGTCCCGATCCGCCGAGGACTGGGTGACATTGGCCGAGGTTAATCTTGACTTTGAAGGGCGGGAAGCGGCGCGCGACGCGGCCAGGCAGGCGCGACAATTCCCGCTGACGCGCGCGCAGGAAGCCCGGCTCGATCTGATCGACGCGTTGATCGCCGGCGCCGAACAGCGCTATGCCGAGGCGGCGCATCTGTTCGAACGCGCGGCGCCGCATCTCGATCCCAGCCGGCGTGTCATGGCGCGCTATGGCGGCTACTATGCGCGCTCGCTGGCTGACCCCAGCCATATCGAAGCTCCGCCGGTTAATGCGGATGCCGGCGTCGCCGCGGCCATCGCCGAGGCTCTGACGGCCGGATTTCTGGTCGACCTCAAAGCTGCAATTGCCGTTCTCGAAAGAGCCGAACGGCGCTATCCCGGTGATCCGACGCTGCCCGCCCTCAGGGCACAAATTGCGTTCCTGCTCGACGACCGCGAACAGGTGGAAGCGGCAATCGATCGCGCTTTGTCGCTCGACCCGGATAATGTGATCGCGCTCCAAGCACGCGCCGGTTATCGGGCCGGAATCAAGAGCGATCTTGAAGGCGCGCTTGCCGACCTCGAGCGCGCGGTGGAGCTGGCGCCCGGCTCGGCGAGCTGGAACGCTCTCGGCCTCGTTCAGAGCGCGCGCGGCGCCACTCGCGAGGCGGAGGCGGCGCTGAAGCGCGCTATCGAACTCGACCCGAAAGATCCTGTCCCCCACGCCAACCTCGCCATCGTCTATCTCGAGCAGGACCGCACGGCCGAAGCGAAGGCCGAAATCGACACGGCGCTCGCAGTCGATCCGGCGTTCGACATCGGGCTGGTTGCGCGCGGCCGCTACTATCTGCAGACCGGCGAACTGGACAAAGCGCGTGACGACCTGCTCGCCGGCACGACCGCCAATCCGGCCTATTCCAATGGATTGCTGCTGCTTGCCGTCGCCTATTACGAAGCCGGCGAGCTGGAACCCGCCGAACAGGCTATCGAAAACGCCGATCGCCTTGATCCGAACGATCCGGTGATTTCATCCTTCCGCACGGCGGTTGCAATCGACGAGTACGAAGCCGACAAGGCGATCGCCAGCGCCCAGGAAGCGCTGAAGCGCACCAGAGCGCGCGGCGGCGACTATGCCGCCCTCAGCGCCAATCGCGACACCGGCTCGACGTTGAACGACGCGTTCCGGCTACTCAATCTTAACGCCTGGGGCCGCTACTACGGCGACGCGGTTTTCGATCCCTTCACCGGCTCCGGCTATGTCGACCAGGCGCTTGCCGGTAGCTTAAATCCCTTCGTCAACAATCTGCGTTTCGGAGACGTGCCGACGGAACCGGGCCCTAATGCAACCAGCTTCTCATCGTTTTTCCAAGGCTTGATGCTCGACCCGCAAATGCTGGCCGGCCGCCAGAGGAGCGCCAACATCCTCCGGCGACCTTTCATCGAAACCACCGTCGGCGGGGGTTTTGTCGCCGATGACGGCGATCTGGGTTGGAACAGCGAAATCGAAACCCAAGGGTATCAAGCAGCTCCCTTTCCCTGGAGCTTCTACGGCAGGATCAACGGTTTGGAGACCGACACGCGTCGCGGCGATGATCCAGCGACCGGCCAGTTCGATCTCGATGACCGGTCGATCACCGGCACAGGCTACATGGCCATGAAGCCGACGCCGAATGACCGGGTGGTGGCCTATATCGATGTCAAGGACTTCGAGTTCGACCTAAGCACAGTGCTGGACCCTACCGTTCTGCCGCTAGGAGGAACGTATGCCGACTCCGGCGACACCCGAACCGGCAACGCCGGGGTCGCCTGGAGCCATACATTTGGTTACCAGAACGTTGCCAGCGCGGCGCTGTTTGCGACCGACATTACGGATCGAAGCAACAGAACCCGCTTGGAGGAAATCGGCTTCGGGGAAACAGGATTCATTCTGGAGAGTGAGACCAGCCAGCAATCCTATCTCGCCGCATTCAATCACATCTACGGAACCGGTGACTTGACTCTCCGATACGGAGGTGAGGGCGGACTCTTGGAAGTCTCAAAAGACGAAACGTTTTCTTTCGTGTTTCCTTTTATCCCGGACACAATCATATCCGAATCCACTACGGCAGTCGATGTCGCCATTGGGCGCGTCTATTTCGACGCCGTCTACGAGTTCAACCCCAATCTCAAAGTGGAGGGAGCCCTATTCGGCACTTATCTCGACGGTGGCACGATTGATGAACAACGCCTGGAGCCTCGCCTCGGTGTCGCCTGGACGCCTTTCGAAGGCCATTACCTACGCGCCGGGTTCCTGCGCGAAGGCTCGTTCATAACGTCGGCGACCTTGGCGCCGGTCGGAATACTCGGCCTGCAATCCAATCAGAATTCTCTAGCTGTCGACGGCTTTTCGGACACGTTTGCCGCGCGCTGGGACGCCGAGTGGAACAGCCGCCTTTTTACGGCCGTCGATTACCAGCATCAGGAATTCGAGAAACTTTCGATCGGCGTTCCGGCTTCCGCCACCACAATCGATCTCAGCGAGGGCCGGCTCGACCGGATCAGCGCCACGGCCAACGTCTGGATCGGCAACGGCTTCGGCGCGTTCGCGACCTTTGCCTACGCCGATTCAGAGAACGAAGATCCGACAAGTCCAGGCTTCGGCGGCCCGCTGCCCTTTGTCCCCGAAACGTCCGCGCGGTTTGGCCTGACCTGGGTTCACCCGTCCAACATCAAGGTCACGCTGGCCGAAACCTTTGTCGGCTCACGCACCGGCGATGCGGCGGGGACTGAGCTCGAATCCTACTGGTCGACGGATGCCTTCCTGACCTGGGAACCTTTCGACAAACGATTTGAACTCGAAATTGCCGCGTACAATCTGTTCGACGAGGATTTTCAGGTCGCATCGTTCACCCCCGGCTGGGGCCGCAGCATCGTCGGTTCGCTGAAGGTCCGGTTCTGATGTTTGCAGGCGGGCCGTGGTGGAAGGGCCTTGGCGCTTCCGCGCCCGGAACCCCCTCCCGCCGCAACGGCATTCTTGCGATCGCGGTCCTCGCCGTGCTGCTAGTTGCTGGTCTGTCCCTGCTCACGCCATGGAAGCTCGTCGAGGCGCGCGCTTTCGATTATCTCTCGACCATTTCGCCGCCGCCCCCGCCCGATGACGGGCCGGTCATTGTCGCCATCGACGAGCCCTCGCTTGCCGAGATCGGCCCGCAATGGCCATGGCCGCGCGATCTTCACGGGCGGCTCGTCGAGGCTCTGCGCCGCGCTGGAGCGGAAGCCGTCGGGCTCGACATCATCTTTGCCGAGCCGTCGACGCCGGCCGCGGACGAAGCGTTGGTCAAGAGCCTTGGCCCGGACGTGGTTCTGGCCGGCGACGAGACATTCATCGAGACCGAGCAGGCCGCCCAGCATGTCCGGGTCGAGCCGCTGGCCATTTTCACCGCGACGGGCGCCGCAACCGGCATCGCCTCAATCGCGCCCGACGGCGACGGCATCCTGCGGCGCGTGCCGGGCTATGGCGACGGCTTTGCGGCAGAGCTTCTGAACGCCGCCGGCCGGCCGGCCACTGTACCGCGAAACGCGCTGCTGCAGGCCTTCGGCCCGTCTCGCACATATCCGACCGTCTCCTACTATCAGGCGCTCGATCCCGACAGTTTCCTGCCGGAAAATTTTTTCCGCGGCCGCATAGTCATGGTCGGGCTCAGCCTGCAGAACGCGCCGACGCTGTCGCAAGGCGGCGCCGACGTCCACGCCTCGCCGTTCACCATCCGCACCGGCAGGCTCGTTTCCGGCGTCGAGATCCAGGCGACGGTCTTCGACAATCTGGCGCATCAGCTGTTCATCGCGCGCGCCCCGGCATGGGCGGCAATTCTCTCGATCCTGCTTGGCGCGGGCATTGGCGTTCTTGCCGTCTGGAAGTCGACCGGATGGAAGACCCTGGCGGGCGCTGTGGTTGCCGTGCTGGCGCTCCTCGCCGGCAGCTATATGGCGCTGCGCTACGGCCGTGTCTTCGTCGCGCCGCTGGCGCCAGCGCTTGCCTTTACTCTTGTCGCAAGCGCGCAGGCGGCGCGCGATTTCGCGGCGGAGCGGAAGCTTAGGCGCGGCATAACGCGCGCCTTCTCGCAATATCTGTCGCCGGCCCTGGTGGAACGCCTGGCGCGCGACCCGACGCAGCTTCGCCTTGGCGGCGAGGTCCGCACGCTGACCATTCTCTTTTGCGACATTCGCGGCTTCACCACCATCGCGGAGGCGATGAAGGGCGATCCCGAGCGGCTGACAACGCTGATCAACCGGCTGCTGACGCCGCTTTCCGACGTCGTGATGGCGCATGGCGGCACCATCGACAAATATATCGGCGACTGCCTCATGGCATTCTGGAACGCGCCGCTGGACGATCCAGACCACGCCATCCATGCGGTGGAGGCCAGCCTCGAAATGCTCGCCGCGCTAGATCGGCTGAACGCGCAATTGCAGGCGGAGGCCGAAACGCGCGGCGAAACGCCGATTGCGCTGCGCATCGGCATCGGCGTCAACACCGGGCAATGCGTCGTCGGCAATGTCGGATCGGAGCAGCGCTTCGACTATTCGGCGCTCGGCGACGCGGTCAATCTGGCATCGCGGCTGGAGGGCGCCTCGAAGGATCTCGGCGTTCCGCTGGTGATCGGCCGGGCGACCGCCGAACTGGTGTCAGACAGGATTCCGCTGACCCCGCTGCGCGAGATCACCGTAAAGGGGCGCGGCGAGTCTACCACGGTCTATGCCCCCGCGGCGGTAAGCGCACCGGTTTCGACAGCCGCAAGTTAGGCGGTTGTCCGTTCGCGTTCGAACAGGATTGTCGGCGACCCCTTGTAGCTCGTTCTGGTTATCTCGCGATAACGGCATTTCAGGGCGACGTTTACGGAGCCGGTATTGTCCGGATCGAAGATGCACGCAACGAACTGTTCGAGGATGATGCTGGCGAACTGCAACTTCGGTTCTACTGCTACATCGGCCTGCTCGGCAAAGAGCCGAACGGCCCCGAGGAGCAGGCCGAGCAGGCGCAGTTCGACAGCGACCAGGGCTACAAGGCCGCCCTCCTCTCGACGCTGAAACTCACCCGCGAGTTGCTGGCGGATGGTTCGCTCTAAAACGGGTTGAGCGACCGGTGGCCTGTCTCATTTCCAGCAGGCAGGCCCGCCCTCCTTACATGAAGAGCGCCTATCGCGATCGTGACGACATTCGCGACGACGCGTCAGGATATTTGCGCCAGCGCCTCCTGGATGAACGGCAGCTATCCCTGAGCCGCATCCGAAACCTGACCGTCTGGAAACGGCCCCAGAGCCGAGCAGCGATGCGCCTCATGTCGGCCGCGATGGGACCTATCGAAGACGAACTAAACTATCCGGAGGCTCCGGAAAAATGCAATGAACACTCGTCATCTCCGCCTTCCATAGCATCTAGCGCGAGATCGACGACGCGCCTGAACACAGCATCCTCGGCCAAGGCCGGATTGTAACGGCGGGTCGCGAAGACGCCAAGCAGAGCAAGGTAAATGCCCTTGGCGAGCAGTTCGGCATCCGTCGCGTCCGCGCCCATGAGCGAAAGCTCGCTCACCAGATATCCGATGCGCTGCGCCTCGATGGTGCGCACTCTATCCGCAGCGACACGGTCGAGTACCGCCCAGGCACTGAACGCGCCCTCGGCTTGAGCCACGTCGACACCGTCCATGCTCGCGTCCAGCGCTTCTTCGGCGAGGGCGAGCAGACGTGCACGTGGTGTCGGAAGGGACGCGACATTGGCGATCAGTCGGGCCGTAAAGTCCTTCTCCCAAAGATCAAGCAGGGCTGAAAGCAGATCTGACCGATCCGAGAAGTGCCAGTAGAAGGATCCCTTGCTGACATTCAGCCTTTTCGCGAGACGCTCCACCCGGACGGACTCTATGCCGCCCTCGGCCAGCGCTGCGAGACCAGCCAAGACCCAATCGTCGCGGGTCAGCTCTTGCGATTTTCTGCTCAAATGTCTCTCCTCCGTGAGCGGCGTAGTGCGACATCTCGTCCGTCCATACGTTACCGTATGGACTTGGAAAAGTCACCGCGTTACATACGGTTCCGTATGGAGAACGTAGCAAAGGTCGCCTGTGCGTACCCAAGCACGAAGGATTGCAGCAATGATCAGGTGGAGCGGAATTGCTATGGTGGCGCTCGGCATTCTGCACATGATCGTGCTGGGCATTGACGCCGTGGCGGAAATCCCGGGTTGGCTGAGGCTTGAGCTTTGGACGGCGGAGCATTGGCAGCCCCTCCGCATTCAGCGTCTGGAAGTGCTGGTAAGCAATGCCGCCTTTTGGTCGACGGTCGGAAGTTTTGCCTTGCCACTGATCATGATTGGAGCCGTGGTGATCTGGCTGGACAAGAGGCAGCTTCCAGTCCCGGCTTTTCTGGGCTGGTCGCTGCTGGCCTGGATTGTTGTCGCGTCGCTGATAATAGAGGTGAGCGGGTTCCCGCTAGGAATCCCCATCGCGACTTGTCTCATTCTCGGCGCAAGGCGGCAAAAGGGCCTTGCGTCGATTGCATAACTGTCGCCGCGCGAAACACAGCTTTCGTCGCTGATCGTCTGGTAAACGGAGATCAGTAATCGACAGCCGGCGATTGCCGGTCAGGTTTTCAAGTTGCGCATAGCGAGCATTGAGAATGATTGGGAATCCGGCGCCTGATCGCGCGTTCGTCCACAGATGCATCCCCCTCCCGCGGCCGGCGCAAAACGCCGTCCGCCACTCCCCGGCGCAAACTTCGGGGACACCTACTCATTGGCCGTGAACGGCCTCAAACTGAATGCTCTCGGTGCTTCGCAGCTGGTGTTCGGGTGGGCGCCGGGCTGGGTCAAATGTTTGTTGGCGTTGCGAAATCTTATTGTGAAGCCGTTTGGCTTGAACGCCCGGACGGGAACGGGTGCGCCACGCCAGTCCACATATCGGCTTCTTTCCGGTCATCAGCCAGTCGACTGATCATGTCCTCCTCGGTCTTGACGACCGGCATCTCAATTTCCGCGTGTCAATTGAGGTCAAGGGAATGCGGTATCGGTTAGCAGGAGATCTCCGTCTCGACGGCGACTCACAATCTGCTCGGCCGCGTCTATCTCGCGATCGTGAAACCATTTCACCGGATCGTCGTCCCGGCGATGTTAAAGCAAGTGGGTTCCGATTGAAGCCCTGCGCTTGCGGGTCCCGCTTTGCGAACCGCTTGAGCATGACTGCGCCGTCTACCGCTCAAGGTCGAAATCGGCCGGGGCGCAAACGCGTCAACCGAACGGCCGCTTGTTGACAGCAACATCCCGAAAGCTGACGGACTACTTTCGGCCAAGAGCCACGGCGCTTATGCCATGATGGCCAAAGCGTCCGCGAAGAAGCTTTCGCCGCCGAAATTTCCCGATTTAAGAGCCAACACCATGTCGCCGTGACGACCTCCGATACTGTGCAAGACGGGCACGCCCGCAACGATTTCCTGCCCGAGTCTAAATGCTGGAATGGCAAGCCGGTCGACCACCGCGCCGGATGTCTCTCCGCCCGCTACGATCAGCCGGCGCACGCCCCGTTCCACCAGACGTTCGGCAATCGCCGCAAGGTATTGTTCGATGACCTGGCCGACCGCATCGCGTCCGTAGCGGGTTTGCAACCTTGATACATCATCCGGATTCGAGCTGCTGGCGATGATGACGGGAGTTCGGGCCATCCGCTCGGCCGCCCAATCGAGGGCAAGCTTTGCCTCCTCCCGTCCGTTCATAAGCTTTTCCGGATCGAGCCGCAGGACGGGCATTGTCTGCTCGGCTTTGGCGATCTGTTGCAAAGTCGCCTGTGAACAGCTTCCGGCAAGAACAGCTGCTGGTCCTGTGACCGGCTTGCCGTAAACAGCAGTCCTCTCGTGGCGACGTACGGTGCCCGCTGCGATCACGCCGCGGGCAAGACCCAATCCCAAACCCGAGGCTCCGACTGACAATCGCTGACGAAGCGCAGCCGCACCAATTGCTTCGAGGTCGCTCTCGAATACGGCATCGGTGATGGCTGCTCCCTTCCCATCGGAGGCCAGCTGTGCCAGCCGCTCGACGATCGCCTCCGTCCCGCGCGCAACGATTGCGAGATCGACGAGTCCAACGGCCGCAGCACTCTGCCGAGCCAGAACGCGGACCAGGTTGGCATCGTGCATGGGGTTGAGCGGATGATCCTTCAGTGGGCTTTCGTTGAGCGGCGCCGCACCGACGAACAGATTGCCCTGATAGACGGTGCGACCGGTCTGCGGAAAGGCCGGCGTCACCAGCACCGTTGTTTCACCGGCATCGGCGCGCAGGGAGTCGAGCACCGGGCCGATATTGCCCTTGTCAGTCGAATCGAAGGTGGAACAGATCTTGTACATGACATGATCGGCGCCGCGCTCGCGCAGCCAGCGATCAGAGGCACGGGCACGTTCGACCGCCTCAGATGCGGCGATCGACCGGATCTTCAGCGAAACGACGATCGCATCGACTTCGGGCAAAGCCAGGTCGTCCGTGGGAATTCCGATGGTCTGGATCGTACGCAGACCCTCTTTGGCCAGCGTGTTCGCCAGGTCCGAGGCACCGGTGTAATCGTCCGCGATGCAGCCGAGCGAGAGCGTCATGGTAGAACTCCACGCTTGGCACCGGAAATTGCGCGCTGGCGCTCGCCGGTATAGCGAGCGAGCCAGCTGAGCCCGTCGAGCGTCTTGCTCCTCGGCCGGTATTCGCAGCCGACAAAGCCGGCATATCCTAGCCGGTCCAGCTCGTCGAAAATGAAGTGATCATCGAGTTCCCCTGTCGCCGGTTCATGCCGCGAAGGCACGCTGGCGATCTGGATGTGACCAATGAGCGGCATCAGCCGGCGAAGCGCCATGGTGACGTCACCATGCATGATCTGGCGATGGTAGATGTCGAATTGCAGCTTGAGATTGGGTAGCGCCAGGTCGCGGACGAGAGCTTCTGCGAAGCCGAAGTCGTTGAGGAAGTAACCCGGCATGTCACGGCCGTTGATCGGCTCGATCAAGAGATCGATGCCTCGGTCGGCAAGTTTCCCGGCCGTCCAGACGATGGCCTTCCGGTAGGCCTCGACAGCTTCCTTGTCGTCGCGAGAGGCAATCCCCGACATGAGATGGAGGCGCTTGACGCCGGTCGCCTCTGCGTAGGAGAGCGCTGTTTCAACGCCGACCTGAAGCTCGTCGAACCGTTCTGCCAGGGAGGCCAGTCCACGCTCACCGGCAGCCCAGTTACCGGGCGGCAGGTTGAACAGGACCTGGGTAAGACCGTTCTTTGCGAGGCGTTCCGCGATCGCATCGGGTCTATGCTCGTAAGGGAAAAGGAACTCGACCGCTTCAAAGCCGGCATCGGCGGCGGCAGCGAACCGGTCGAGGAACGACCATTCGTTGAACATCATGGTGAGATTGGCGGCGAAGCGGGGCATGGCTGGGGTCCGGTCCTGGTCAGGTTTGCGGTTCGCCGGGCAAGTCGGTGCCCGTGATCCTTGCGTAGAGGCGGGCGACCGAGGCATCGTCATCGCGCCCCATCCCGGCCGCCGAGGTCATCAGGAACATCTGCAGCGCTGCGGCCGCGACCGGCACGGGGAACTTGGCGCTGCGCGCCATATCCTGGATGATACCGAGATCCTTGACGAAAATGTCGACGGCGCTGCGTGGGGCATAGTCGCCGTCGAGCACGTGCGGAATTCGGTTCTCGAACATCCATGAATTGCCGGCCGAGGCGGTGATGACCTCGTAGACCTTGCGAATATCGAGCCCTTGCCGTGCGGCCAAGGCGATGGCTTCGCTCGCTGCCGCGATATGCACACCGGCGAGCAACTGGTTTATCATCTTGAATGCCGCGCCGACGCCCGGTTCATCTCCAAGTTCATAAAGCCTGGTTGCCATCGCGTCGAGTGCGGGCCGCGCCCTGGCAAAGGCGGCGGCGCTGCCGGAGGCCAGAATGGTGAGGGCGCCTTCCGCCGCGCGGACCGACCCGCCACTGATTGGCGCGTCGAGATAGAGCCGTCCGGTGGTTTCCAGCCGGGCGGCCAGATTGCGTGCAACGTCAGGATCCATGGTGGCTGAGGAGACGAACACCGCGCCATCTGGCAGGGTTTCGGCCACTCCATCCGCACCAAAGAGGATCGCTTCGGTCTGCGCCGCGTTGACGACGACAGAAACGACGACGTCCGCGGCCTGGGCGGCCTGGGCGGGGGTTTGTGCCCCCCGCCCGCCGTTGGCGACAAGGCGTGCCACCACCTGCTCGTTGACGTCGAAGCCCGTCACCTCGAACCCGGCGCGGCGAAGCGACGTCGCCATCCCGAACCCCATCGAACCGAGGCCGATAACCGCGACCCGTAGTGCGGCTGCAGCTGGGATATCCTTCTGCTTGTCGTTGGTGGTCATAATGGAAACTCCCTGCATGAGGCGGTTCGGCTAGCGGTTGACCAGTTTGGGTGGGACCGTCAGAACCAGGATCGCGCCGACCACTAGAATTGCGGCCAGCGCGTACATGCCGACCTGGGTCGTTCCTGTCAGATCCTTGAGATAGCCAACGAGATAGGGGCTGACGAAGCCGGCGAGATTTCCGACCGAATTGATGAGCGCAATACCAGCCGCAGCACCAGTTCCGCCGAGGAACGCTGTGGGCAGTGACCAGAACAGCGGCGCACAAGTGATCGCACCCGCTGCGGCCAGCGACAGAAAGGCAATCGCGATGGTGGGATCGGGCGAGGTAGCTGCAATCACAAAGCCGACTGCTCCAAAGAGAGCGGGAACCACCAGGTGCCAGCGGCGCTCGCGATATCTGTCGGCGCTGCGGCCAAAAAAGTTCATGGCGATCACAGCGCAGATAAACGGGATTGCGCTGATCAGTCCGATGTCGAGGTTGCCGGCGACGCCCGTCGCCTTGACCAGCGTGGGCATCCAGAACGTCAATCCGTACTGGCCCATTACGAAGCAGAAATAAATGAGACACATCAGCCAGATCCGGGGATCGCGGAAATGCCGGCGACGGAGTGTGAGCGTTCCTTGCCGTGCTCTTCCTGGGCGATCTCTCGCTCGATTGCCTGCTTCTCCGCTTCGCTCAGCCACTTGGCGTGACGGATGCCGTTGTCAAGGAAGAAAAAGACTGCGATGCCGAGCAGGATTGCCGGAACCGCTTCGATCAGGAACATCCATTGCCAGCCGGCAAGGCCGTTGCTGCCATGGAACGAATCCATGATCCAGCCGGAAAGCGGATTGCCGAAAATCCCGGAGATGGGGATCGCGGACATGAATATCGCGATGATCTTGGCGCGGCGGTGCGAGGGGTACCAATAGGTGAGGAAGAGGATGATGCCGGGGTAGAAACCAGCCTCGGCGACACCGAGCAGGAAGCGCAGCAGGTAGAACATCGGGGCAGATGCAGTGAACATGAAACCGGCTGAAATCAGGCCCCAGGTGATCATTATGCGGGCGATCCAGACGCGTGCCCCTACTTTGTGCAGGATGACGTTGCTCGGGACCTCGAACAGGAAATAGCCGATGAAGAAGATCCCGGCGCCAAGGCCGTAGACGGTTTCACTGAAGGCAAGGTCGGTCGACATCTGCAGCTTGGCAAAGCCGACGTTGACCCGATCGAGATAGGCAACGACATAACACAGCATCAGAAACGGCACGATGCGCCAGAAGACTTTTCTGTAGGCAATCCTTTTGATGTCGTTTTCTGCTCCGGCCTCAGCCGGAAGCGTCGGGGTGAGTATCGTCATCTGTTTCCTCCCATAACGTAGCGGTGGTCCCTCAGGGTCTCACGCCCCCGGCTGAATTTTGGCAGCGCTTGCACAGCCCATAACACGAGAATGGCAGCGCTGCCAAACGAAAAGTGGCAGCGCTGCCAAATTCTGTTGAGTGCGGCGCTGGAATGTGACAAAAGAAGCGTCAGGAATTGGAGTCGTACCGACGCATCGAGCCGAGAAACCGGAATGCAGAGCGAAGCAGAAGACGGTACGCAAACCGGCGCGATGATAACCCTCACCGACGTCGCGCGCGCGGCTGGCGTCGGCGAAAGCACCGCCTCGCGCGTGTTGCGCGGGCATGGTTCCTTCTCGACCAAGACACGCGAGAGTGTACTCACTGCCGCGCGGAGCCTCGGCTATGTGCCAAACCGGATCGCGGGAACCCTGGCCTCCATGGGGTCCAAGCTCGTCGGTGTCGTCATTCCCTCGCTAAGCAACATCGTCTTTCCGGATGTGCTGCGCGGCGCCAATACGGTACTGGTCGGCGCCGGCTTCCAACCTGTCGTCGCGGTGACCGACTACGATCCGGAGCGAGAGGAGAGCGTCATCGAGTCACTCCTCAGCTGGCGTCCAGCCGGGATTATGGTAGCGGGGCTCGAGCACACCGAGCGCACCGGAGTCATGCTGCGGAACGCCCGCATCAGAGTGGCCGAATTGCTTGATACCGATGGCGAGGGCATCGACATCGTCGTGGGCTTTTCCAACCGCAAGGCAGGCCGGGTGAGCGCTCAGCATTTGATGTCGCGCGGCTATCGCTGCATCGGCTACGTCGGCCACGACCTCAGCCTGGACCTCCGCGCGGCCAAGCGTTTCGCAGCGTTTCGCGCGGCCCTGGGCGAAGCCGGGCTGAGCATCATCGGAGAAGAAATCATTCGTGCCGCATCCTCGATCGAAGCCGGGCGCGACGGGCTGGCTCGATTGCTGGAGCGTTGTCCCGATCTGGATGCGGTTTACTTCTCCAACGACGACATGGCGATCGGCGGCTATTTCCACTGTCTCGCCCACGGCATCACGATACCGGACCGGCTGGCGATCTTCGGCTACAACGGTCTCGATGTGGCCAGAAGTGCGCCGCAGCCACTTTCGACCATCCTGACGCCGCGAGTGACCGTCGGTGAGATTGGAGCACGGCTCGTCTGCTCCGATGGGCCATCCGCAGTGGTCGATATCGGGTTCGAGCTGATTGAAGGGGCGACGACGTGACTGAAACCAAGCTGAGGGACGATATCTGCCGCTTCGGACGTTCGTTGTTCGAGCGCGGGCTGACGCCGGGATCGTCAGGCAATATCAGCCTGCGGCTCGATGATGGCGGCTGGCTGGTCACACCCACGAATGCCTCGCTAGGATTCCTGGATCCTGCCCGAATTTCCCGCCTCGACGCGCAAGGCCGGCTGACCTCTGGCGATGCGCCGACCAAGGAAATTCCATTGCATACTGCGCTCTATCAGACGAGGGCAGAGGCGCGCGCCATCGTGCACCTGCACTCGACCCACGCAGTCGCCCTTTCCATGCTGCCGGAAATAGATCCCAAGGCGGTGCTGCCGCCGATGACGCCCTACTACCTGATGCGCGCCGGACAAACCGCGCTGGTGTCCTATCATCGCCCAGGCGACCCGGCGGTTGTCGCTGCGATCAAGGGCCTCGCCGGGCGCTACTCCTCAGTGCTCCTGGCAAACCACGGTCCCGTGGTCGCGGGCGAAACGCTCGAGGCCGCCGTATTCGCTACCGAGGAGCTGGAAGAAACCGCAAAGCTCTATCTGCTGTTGCGCGGCCTCAATCCCCGCTACCTATCGCCGGAACAGGTCGCCGATTTGGTGCGGGTTTTCGGGATATCCTTGCCGGAGCAAGACGGGCACCACCATTAGGGCACCCTAACCGGAACAGGCTCATTCCTGCTTGCGAACAGGCCCATACATCGTGTTGATTGTTAGCGCACGATTTCGCGATGGCCGCCGGGCAGGCGCGTGGCGATGAGCTTGTCGATGCGGCGGCCGTCGAGGTCGACGACCTCGAAGCGCCAGCCCTGCGCATCCACGCATTCGCCGGTCGTCGGCAGATGGTGCAGGTGCGACAGCACGTAACCGGCGACAGTCTCGTAGTCGCGGTTCTCGGGCAGGTCGATGCCGAGAACGTCCGCCATCTCGTCGGCCTGCATGTAGCCGGCGAGCAGCCATGAGCCGTCCTCGCGCTTGACGGCGTTTTCCTCGTCGCCGGCGTCGAGGTCCGCCCGGAAGACGCCGGTGATGGCTTCCAATATGTCCGCCGGGGTGACAATGCCTTCGAAATGGCCGTATTCGTCATGGACCAGCGCCATCGGCACGTTGGATTCCTTGAGTGTCGAAAGGACATCCAGCGCGTCGGCCTGGTCATGGACGATGGGAGCGATGCGCACGTGCCGGCGCGGGTCGAGTGCGCGACCGCCAAGCATCGCGGCCAGCACGTCGCGGGTCTGGACGACGCCGATCATGGCGTCGACACTGCCATCGCCGGCTGGCAGGCGCGAATGCTGGGTCTCCATCAAGAGCTTGCGGGTCGCCACGTCGTCGGACTGCAGGTTGATCCAGTCGACCTCGGTGCGCGGTGTCATCACCGCGCGGACGGCGCGGTCGCCGAGCCGCATGACGCCGGCGATCATGCGCCGCTCGTCGGATTCGATGGTGCCGTGATGCTCGGCCTCGGCGACCAGCATCTTGATCTCCTCGTCGGTGACCTTCTCCTCGCTTTCACCGCGTTGGCCAAGCAGCCACAGCACAGCGCGGCCGGAAATGTCGAGCAGGAAGACCAGCGGCGCCGAGACGGTGGCAAGGATGGTCATCGCCGGAGCAACCCTGGCGGCGACGCGTTCGGGATCGCGCAGCGCGATCTGCTTGGGCACCAGTTCGCCGATGATGAGCGAGAAGTAGGTGATGAGGGCGACGACGATGCCGACGCCGATCGGGTCGGCAAGGCTTTCGCGGATGCCGGTCGATGCCAGGAACACGGACAGCCGCTCACCGAGCGTGGCGCCGGAAAAGGCGCCTGACAAAACACCGACCAGGGTGATGCCGATCTGCACGGACGACAGGAATTTGCCTGGATTGGAGCCGAGCGCCAAGGCGCGTCCGGCACCCGTCACGTTGCGGTCGATCATCGCCATGAGGCGGGCAGGCCGTGACGAGACGATGGCAAGCTCGGACATTGCCAGAAGGCCGTTCACGCAGATGAGGACGACCACGATAGCGATTTCAGCGTAAAGCATGAGGGGTCAATAGCATTGCGGTGAGGTCTTCGAAAATAGATGGACGTCATTTTTCATGGCGGCGGGCGCAACCATCTCACACGGCATCCCATGGTGGCGACGAAAAATGCTCGATCAGGGCGACGATGAGCCGGAGGCCAGCGGCTCGTCTTGCGCCTACGGCAACTGCAGCAGCACGCCCACTACCGCCTTGCCGTCGGTGAAATAGGGATCACCGCCGCCATTGCGCCCGGTCTTTGTCGCACCGATGCCTGATATCTCGCTGGTCGAGATCAGCATGCCTGAGGCAGAAAGGTCGCGGATCAGGAAGTCGCGCTCGGCGTCGATGTCGGGACCGATATGGTGGGTGATCGCACCGGTGTCGTGGCTGAGGCCGACGCCGCGATCGAAGCTTGCCGCACCCAGCCAGAGCGGCCGGCCATCGTCTCCGGTCGCATCTGTCTGCCAGAAGCGGACGTGATGACGCCGGTCGGCACTGTCGCCGACCGGCTTCTCGAAGGCGAGATCCTGTGCACGGCCTTCGAATAACAACCGGCTGACCGGCGCGTCGGGATAGGGCCGATCGAACAGCACGCTTTCGCCGATCTCGATCGCGGTCTTCAGCGTGAGGGCGTCGGCCGTGTCCCATCCGGCGACGGCGAAGGCGTGGACCAGCTCTTTTTTGGTACCGACGAGGCCGACATTGATCGGATCGCCCGCAATGCCCTGCGGCGTGTGCGTCACCATCTCGAAGCGCTGCGTTCGGAAGTTGCGGTCCCGCAGGGTCCAGAATTCCGGTGCGGCGAAATAGGCGAGCACGAGATAGCCGGCACAGAACGCCACCAGCCAGATCGTTGCGCGTCGTCGAAGGCTTCGTCGGCTCACGAGATACCACCCAGGCGATACGGCATCACCTTATGCGGCGTCATTCTACGCGGCGGCGCAGAACTTGGGCAGTGGGCATCGCTTGGGCTCAGCGGCAGGCGCGGTAGCCGTTCTTGCGGTTCTTGATGTCGAAATGGAAATGGTTGCGGTGATCGTAATTGTAGCCGGGGCCGAGCACAGTGGTGAAATACTCACAGCCGTCGGCGCGCACAGTGTTGAGGAAGCCGCGCGTGCGGAAGGCGAATAGGCCGGGCTTGCGCACGTCGATATCTTTGCCATTGCCGAGCTCGATGCTCATGACGTCGAGGGCGTTGCCCTTGCCGTGCTCCGACAGCACGCCTTCGCCGGCGATCCTACGGCAGGAATAGCTCGAGCCCTGGCGAATGGTCTTGACGCCGGAGAAATAACGCCAGCGGGCGGAGGGCACGAGTTCATTCCTGGTCCAGCCGGCGAAGGTGGCGGCCATGTCGCAGGTCAGTGTCGCGGCCGGCTTCATCCCGATGCTGCCGATAGCCGAGACCTTGACTGGATAGTCGATGCCGCACTGGCCTTCGCGGATCGGCGCAAGGTCGGTGTAGACGACGCCCAGGCGCTTCAATTCCTTGCGGCAGTCGACCTCGCTGGCCGGCATCTGTTCGGTTGGCGCCATCGGCTCGTCCATGCGCGTATAGGCGGCGGTCATGTATGGGTTGGAGGGGACGAGGCGCTGCATGCCCGCGTAGTTCGGAACGGCTGATGTCTGGCTTCCGACATCGACGGCCGGTTCCAGCGAAAGTACGCTGCCGGTGGTGCATGCCGAGATCGCTGCGATGGCAAGCGCGCCGGGAATCATGCGCGCGCGTCTGGTTTGCCGCACGGCGACAAGCGCGGCGCGAAATATCCCGGCCATCGACAAGATCCCTGTCCCCGAGCCTGGTCCCGATCAGGCTCTGTCTCGTTGTTTGATCATGATCTTTCTCCGAAAACCGGATCCCACTTTTCGGGCTCATGATCAGATGAGACAGAGCTTAACCGCCAAGAGTAAAGGAAAAATCAGCGGCCGCGTTTACGGCTGCGGCCAAATTGCGGCGCGCATGTCGGTCGTCACTGGCAGAAGGTGCCGCCGTTGCGGCGCGGTGCAAGATCGAGATGGAGATGCTGCGAATGATCCGTATCGCTGCCCGGGCCGAGCACGGTCTTGAACGGTCCGCAGGCTGCCTTGCGCACCGCGTTCAGGAATTTCGCGTCCTTTTCCGGCGGCACTGGGCCGACGTCGATCCTTCTCCCGTTCGACAAGGTGAAGCTCGCGATATCGAGCGCATTGCCGAAAGCGTGCTCGGACAGTTTCCCTCCGCCGTGGCGCGGCCGGCAGACATAGGCGGACGCCTGGCCGACCGACTTGAGATTGGCGCCGAGTTCGGCCTTGGCCGCCGGCTGGATGGTATTGGCAGCGAAGCGCGCGGCGGCCTCGGCCATCTGGCAGTTCAGCTCGGTTTCGGGGTGGATATCCAATGACTTGCCCAGTGTCTTCAGCGCGATCGGATAGGGGATAGAGCAGCCGACCGCCGCATCGTGCTCGGCCTTGCGTTCCTCGAAGTCGACACCCATCGACTTCAGCCGCCTGCGGCAAGCAAGTTCCTCGTCCGGCATATTTTCCTGCGGCACAGAGGCCGAGCGCGGGTCGGGAGGGATTTCTTTCTCCTGCGCTTGCGCCGGCTTCTCCGGTGGTTTCGCGGTGGCGGCCGGTGGTTCGACCTCGGCGGGCTTTTCGCTCGGCGTTGGAGCGATTGCCGGCGGCTCCGGCCGGGCTTCCTTATGCTGGTCCGACGTCTTCTGGTCCATTTTGTCGGTCGCAGGTTGATCAGCCTTTGGCCCATCCGCAGGGCGCGGTTCGGGGATCGGCACGTCGGCAGGTGCGGCTTCTTGCGCTGGTTGCGGCTGATTGAGCTCCGGGACAGGCACGGTATCAGGC
The DNA here is from genome assembly GCF_053848065.1 of Mesorhizobium sp. BHscii. Lineage (NCBI taxonomy): Bacteria > Pseudomonadati > Pseudomonadota > Alphaproteobacteria > Hyphomicrobiales > Phyllobacteriaceae > Mesorhizobium > Mesorhizobium sp. BHscii. The sequence goes on from NZ_JBSPKW010000002.1 coordinate 154,305, forward strand.
AATTCCGGAGCTTGGGCCCGTGCCGCTCCTGCCGACAGCATCGCCGCCGCCAAAGGCAACGCCAATCTGTTCAATCCGGCCAATCTGATCAATGTGGCCAATCTGATCAATGTGGGAGGGGTCAGCGCCGCCATTCGCCGTTAACGGTGAGCGAATGCGGAAGTTGCCTGAACGAGGGTTTTGGCCGATCACGAACGGTAACCGCGGTGTTACGCACCGATCGCTTCCAGCCCTTCCTCCAGCCAGTCGGCCAAGAGCGGCATGCCGAGCAGATATTTCGCCGTGCGCTTGTTGGCGCGCTCGCGCGCGGCCGCCAGCGCGTCGGCCCATTCCGAAGCGTCATAGTCGCCGCGTCCAACCCAGGCCAGGGCGACCAGTTCGGCCGCCTCGTCGACATTGAGGTCGTTGATCAGTTCGCGCAATTCTTCTTCGGTGAGGTTTTCGGAACTTTCCTCGACGAGACCGTCATGATGATGATTGTCATGCGCCTCGCCGTCGAGTTCGACCTCGTGCTCGGCGCCATCGGCATAGTCTTCGTTGACGGCGGCGCTCAGCGCCTTCGCCTTGAGGATGAACAGGCGCACGGTGTCGGGACCGATCGAAAGCTCCCATTCCTTTTCAAGGCGCCGCTGCACTGGCTTTCTCCGCATACTCCGTTGCCGTTTGCTGGATGATAGCGAATTTGCAGCGCTCGTCACGTCATGTTCGGCACTTCTATTTTCCGACTGGCGCGGACCGTTCAAAAAGCTTTCAATGGCCATGACTTTCTTCCGGGATGAAACGGCTTTTGCCCGGCGTTAGTCTTGCATTGTCATTCTTCAAGGAGGGTTCGATGCGCAGACGATTGCTGATCCAGGTTCTGGCGGTTGCCGCCCTGCCGCTATTTGCCGTTCCGGTGTTTTCGGCCGGTGAAGGTGGAGGCGGTGGTGGTGGCGGCCAGACGACACAGTGCAAGAAAGGCATGGTCTGGGACAAGAAGCTGAAGAAATGCGTTGCGCCCAAGCAAGGCATGCTGGACGACGACAACATCTATGAAGCCGGCCGCGCGCTGGCGATGGCCGGACGTTATGACGAGGCTATCGCCGTGCTCAGCCTGGCTGCGGACAAGAAAGACCCTCGCATCCTCAACTACCTCGGCTACTCGCACCGCCATTCCGGACGCGTCACCGTCGGTCTCGGCTATTACGAGGAAGCGCTGCGCATCGATCCGAACTATACGCTGGTACGTGAATATCTCGGCGAGGCGCATCTGCAGATCGGCGATCTCGCCGGCGCCCAGGAACAGCTCCGCGAGATCGAGAAGCGCACCGGCAAGGGATCTCGTGAGTACGGCATGCTGTCTGAGCAGATAGACCGTTTCATGAAGAGCTGATTCGAAGCCCAAAACGCTCCTCACTCCGGCTGTGAGCAATCGCAGCCGGTTTTTTACCGCTCGCCCGGCCAGCCGTGCTGCCGTGACGGCATTTCAAAAAATGGCGGGTGAATTTTTCAAAACCGATTTTTTGGCGTGAAAAACCCACGAAGATTGCTATATTGGGGGAAATTGCGGTGAGACGGTTCCGTTAGCCCGAGGCTGCCGGACCGTTTTCTTTTTGTACCCATCGACAAGGTCGCTCCCGGAATGCGGGGGCGGCGGCAGGAAAGGTCAGGCATCATGAACAAGGTCCCGATGACAGGCGAGGGGTTCGCGTCATTGAAGGAAGAACTGCGCTGGCGCCAGCAGGAAGAGCGGCCGCGCATCATCGAAGCGATCTCCGAAGCGCGCTCGCATGGCGATCTTTCCGAAAATGCCGAGTACCACGCGGCGAAAGAGGCGCAAAGCCTTAATGAGGGTCGCGTCAACGAGCTCGAGGACTTCATCGCCCGTGCCGAGGTGATCGACATCACCAAGCTCAGCGGCGAAAAGGTCAAGTTCGGCGCGACCGTGGTGCTGGTCGACGAGGACACGGAAGAGAAGAAGACCTACCAGATCGTCGGCGACCAGGAAGCGGATGTGAAGTCCGGCCGCATCTCGATCTCCTCGCCGATCGCGCGGGCGCTGATCGGCAAGGAAGTCGGCGATGCGATCGAGGTCAACGCGCCAGGCGGTGCGCGGGGCTATGAGATCGTCCAGGTGCAGTTCATCTAGGGGTAGAGCGGGCAGGATTTGTTCCTGAATCGCACTGTTTTAGCCCGAGGTTTCCGCTGCCGCTCATCGCCCTGCCGGGCACTTCTCCCCGTATAGTGACGGGGAGAAGGACGCCGTGACCGACGGTTTCGCCAATTATCAGCGTTGCAGGACAGGCGCCGAGTTCGCGTCCAGCCACCTTCTCCCCGTCACTATACGGGGAGAAGGTGCCGGCAGGCGGATGAGGGGCGGCGCCGACCTTTCCATTTGGATTGATTCAATAAATCAATGCCTTCCGGTTGCCAGATCGTGCGCTTGGCGCTCCATAAGCCTCTCCGCCTCCGCCACCACTTCCGCAGGCACGACACGGCCGCCGGACGCGGCCAGCAGCGTTGACGAGAACGGCCCGCGCGGGCCGGTCAGGCCGGGTTCTGTCGCCAGAAACACCGCGACCGTCGGCAGGCCGAAGGCACTGGCGAGGTGGGTGAGACCGGTGTCCGCGCCGATGACCAGCACCGATCGGCCGATGATCGCGGCGATCTCGGCAAGCGGTGATTTCGGCACCAGCACGGTCTGCGGAACGGCTTGGGCGATCGCCTCGGCAATCGCCTTTTCCCTGTCGTTAGACCAGGTGGTGACGGGCGTCATTCCTCTTCCCACGAGAAGCCGGGCAGTTTCGATCCAGTCGCCGACCGGCCATTTCTTGTCCTCGCGGCTGGTGCCATGCAGCAGGAAGGCGGTTTTTCCCCCGACAAAGTTCGAACCGCCGGCCGGCGGCATGATGCCGGACTCGAGCCCGGAAAAATCCGGTTCATAGCCGAGCGCCAGCCCGAACAGCCGCCTTGTGCGTTCTATGGCGTGCAGATCGCGCGGCACAGCGTAGCGGCGGTCGTAGAACAAAGTCGCCGAAGGCTCGCGAGCGCTCGACCGGTCGAAGCCGACGATCGGCGCCGCAGCCTGTTTCGCCACCAGGGCCGACTTCAGCAATCCTTGCGCGTCGACGACGAGATCGTAGCGGCAATCCCGCAAGGCGCGGCGCAATCCCGCTGCCTCGCGCCATGTGCCGCGGCCGAGTGGGCTTGTGCGCCAGCGCCGGATTGCCACTGTGTGGATGGTTGCGATCGCCGGATGCAGCGCCACGATGCCGGCAAAAGCCTCTTCCACACACCAGTCGAGCGACACATCCGGCCGGTTGCGGCGCGCATCCTCGACGGCCGGAAAGGTGTGGATGACGTCACCCATCGAGGATGTCTTGACGATGAGCACCCTCATGCGGCGGCCGGCATTTCCAGCAGCCGTTCCGCCGCTGCCGCGACCTGTGCCACCTCGAGCGTGTTCAGGCAATTGAGATGGCTGAGCGGGCAGATTTTCCGGTGGCAGGGCGAACAGGACAGGCCGAGCCAGACCAGTTCGCGCTGCTCGGCGAGGGGCGGCGTATTCTGCGGCGAGGTCGAGCCGTAGACGGCAACGATCGGCGTGCCGACTGCGGCGGCAACATGCATCAGCCCACTGTCGTTCGACACCGCAAGCCTGGCCGCGGCGATCAGGTCGATGGCGTCCTCCAGCCGCGTCTGGCCGGCGAGATCGACGACGCCAGGTGCAAGCGTGGCGATTTCCGCCGTTACGTCGGCGTCGTTCTTCGATCCGAACAGCGCGACCTCAAAACCTTTGGCCATCATGTCGCGGGCAAGGCCGGCATAGCGTTCGCTCGGCCAGCGCTTGGCCGGGCCGAATTCGGCGCCGGGCATCAGCGCGACGAATTTTTTCGCCTCCAGCCCGAAGCGGCCCAGCAATTCCGCCTGGTTTTTTGTATCGACAGCGAGCTTGGGAGCGCGGAACGTGCCCCCCCGCGCGAGGCCGAAATAGGCCTGCGCCGTGCGCCGTTTCAAATGGTCGGGCAAGGGAACGATATCGGTCAGCAGCCCGTAGCGCATTTCCTTGAGATGGCCGACGCGGCGCGGAATGCGGGCAAAGAACGGGACGAGCGCCGACTTCCAGCTCCCAGGCATGACATAGGCGACGCCGTAGTGGCCGCGCAGCAGGCGGCCGAAGCGCCTTCGCATGCGGAATTCCAGCGCGCCGGATTTCAGCGGCAGATTGATCTGCTGGCGTATTTCGGGCATGCGCTTGACCAGTGGCGCCGCCCATGCCGGGGCCAGCACATCGATTGCGGCGTTCGGGTGAAGCTCTCTTAGCGCCGAGAACAGGCACTGCGCCATCACCATGTCGCCCACCCAGCGTGGGCCGATCACGAGGATCGTTGGGCTTTCAGCCATTCGACATAGTCTCTGACGCCGGTTTCCACTGTGCGAAACTGACCATTGTAACCGGCGGCGCGCAACCGGGACATATCAGCTTGCGTAAAACTCTGGTAGCTTCCCTTCAGGTGGTCGGGGAAGTCGATGAACTCGATCTCGCCTTTGCCCAGCGTGCCGATCACCGTTTCGGCTATGGCGCGGAACGGCTGGGCAAGGCCGGTGCCGCAGTTGAAGATGCCGCTTGAGCCCCGTTTCCATAGCCACAGATTGACCTCGGCGACATCGCCGACATGGATGAAATCGCGGCTCTGCTCGCCAGGTCCGAAACCGTCATAGGCGCCGAACAGTTTCGGGTTCTGGCCTTGCTCGACCTGATTGAACAGATGGAAGGCGACCGAGGCCATGGCGCCCTTATGCGCCTCGCGCGGTCCATAGACGTTGAAATAGCGCAGGCCCGCAACCTGCGAATGATCGGTATCGAAGACGGTGCGGCGAACATAGTCGTCGAACAGCTTCTTTGAATAGGCATAGACATTGAGCGGGCGTTCGCATTCCGGCTCCTCGCGAAACTCGGCGCCGCCGCCATAGACCGAGGCTGAGGAGGCGTAGAGGAAAGGCACCCGCAGTGCCAGGCAGGCATGCAGCAGCCGCTTCGAATAAGCGTAGTTCACCTCCATCATGAACTTGCCGTTCCATTCGGTGGTCGTCGAGCAGGCGCCCTGGTGGAAGACAGCCTCGATGCGGCCGAGGTCCCCGGCCTCCATCCGCGGCAGGAAATCGTCCTTGTCGAGATAATCGGCGATCTGCAGGTCGGCGAGATTGGCAATCTTGTGGCCGTCGGTCAGGTCGTCGACGACGACGATGTCGCTGATCCCTTCGGCATTGAGCGCGGCGACGATGTTGGAGCCGATCATGCCGGCGCCGCCCGTGACGATGATCATGAAAGCCTCTGGTATCTCGTGCCGATTCCGGCCCTTATAGGGGAGGCTTGCGGGGCTGTCGATAAAGCAGGTCGCAATCCGGCGGTTGGGTGAGCGCCACAGTGCCGCCGCAAGCTTTCGCTTCAGTCGGCGATCCACCGGCGAAGCACGACAGGAGCAAGGATAATGCCGTCGACCGAACTGCTTATCGCCTTTTTCGCCACCACGGCGATCTTTGCCTACATCCCCGGTCCGGCGATGCTTTACGCTGCTGCGCAAACCATGGCGCGGGGCCGCTGGTCCGGCCTGACGGCGGCGTTGGGTATCCATCTTGGCGGCTATGTGCATGTCATTGCGGCCGCAGCCGGGTTGTCCGTGCTTTTCCACGCCGTGCCGACGCTCTACATCGCGGTCAAGCTGGCCGGCGCACTCTATCTGATCTGGCTGGGTGTGTCGCTGTTTCGCGCCAGGGCGCAAGACGATGCTGTTATCTCAGGTATTGAGCCGAAATCCGCCCGCCGCGCCTTTTTCGAGAGTATCACCGTCGAGGTGCTCAATCCCAAGACTGCAATCTTCTTCATGGCGTTCCTGCCACAATTCATCGACGCGTCCGCGACGTTTCCCGTCTGGCTCCAATTTCTCGTCCTCGGGACGATCGTCAATCTGATGTTCTCTTCGGCGGATGTCATGTGCGTGGTGCTGGCAGGTGCGCTGGTCACCAGGCTGCGGCGCTCGAGCCACGCGCAGCGCCTCATGCGGCGTGCGGGCGGTGCGGTGCTCGTCGGATTGGGCGTTCATGTGGCTTTGCAGAAAAGCTGATCCGTCAACCGGCGTTGGCTGTGGTCCGTTCGATGCCTGCCGTTGCGCTGGACCGAATTGCGGTATATCGGCTTCGCCATGAACGACCAGCCCGCCAGTCCAGCGCTTTCACAGCTTGGGGACCGGCTCTCTTTGCACGTCGCGGATGACATGAGCGAGCAATACCTGCCTTCTCCCGAACCCCTTCACCGCGCCATCTCGCGATTCGGCAACGTCACCGTGCTGGTGGTCGGCGACTTCATTCTCGACCGTTTCGTCAACGGCGTCATCGAGCGGATTTCGCCTGAAGCGCCCATTCCGGTGCTGCGCGGGCGTGGCGAAACGTCGGCGATGGGCGGCGCCGGCAATGTCGTCGCCAACATCGTCTCGCTCGGGGCCGCCGCGATACCGGTCTCGGTGATCGGCGCCGATCAGGCCGGCGTCAATCTGATGCGCATTCTCGCCGAGTTTGGCGTCGACACTGGCGGCCTCGCGCAGGACGCGAACCGGATGACCTCGTCGAAAAGCCGCTTCAGCGCGCTCAACCAGCAGGTGCTGCGCTTCGACGAAGAGGAAATCAAGCCGCTGGGCGACGCTGAGCGAGCAACGCTGGTCCGGCATTTCCGCGCCGCGCTCGCGCAAGCCGACATCGTTATCCTGTCCGACTACGGCAAGGGCATGTTGCTCGACGGCGTCGCCGGCGAGCTGATCTCGATCTGCCGCCAGGCGGGAAAACCGGTGCTCGTCGACCCCAAGGGCCGCGATTATGCGTGCTATGCCGGGGCGACGGCGATCACGCCCAATCGCAAGGAACTCGGCGAAGCGGTCGGACGCGCGGTGTTTGGCGATGACGAGATCGTGACCGCGGCACGTGAGCTGATCTCGGCACACGGCTTCGATTTCGTCGTCGCGACGCGCAGCGAAAAGGGTATGAGCGTCGTCGGCTCGGACGATGCCCGCCACATCGCCACGCAGGCGCGGGAAGTGTTCGACGTTTCAGGCGCCGGCGATACTGTCATCGCGACGTTTGCGCTGGCTCTGGCTGCGGGCGCCGACCGCGTCATTGCCGCCGCCATTGCCAACGCGGCAGGTGGCGTGGTGGTTGGAAAGCGCGGCACCGCGCGGCTGACAGTCGAAGAGCTTACCGGCGCACTGTTTCGCTCGCACGGCCCGATTGCCCATAAGGACGCAATCCTCGATGCCGCTGCCGCTGCAAGGCTGGTGGCGACGTGGAAGGACGAAGGCCTGAGTGTCGGTTTCACCAATGGCTGCTTCGATATCCTTCACGCCGGCCATGTCAGCCTTTTGCACGCGGCACGCAGCCAATGCGACCGGCTGGTTCTGGGCCTCAACAGCGATGCCTCGGTGCGCCGGCTGAAAGGGCCGGGACGCCCGGTCAACGACGAGCATGACCGCGCCTGCGTGCTTGCGGCGCTTGCGTCGGTTGACGCCGTCGTCGTCTTCGAGGAGGACACGCCGCTCGCGCTGATCGAGGCGCTCAAGCCCGACATACTGGTCAAGGGCGCCGACTATACGATCGATCAGGTGGTCGGTGCCGAAATCGTGCGAAAGGCGGGCGGCCGCGTCGTGCTGGTCGATCTCGTCGTCGGCAAGAGCACGACCGGCACCATCGGCAAGTTGCGCGCCGGCAGTACAAACTGAGGTTTTCATGTCCGAACTGAACGAATACCTGGTCCGCTCGGCGGCCGCGATCACCGCGATGGTCGAGCGCGACCTCACCAGCGAGATGGAGCGGGCGGTGACCGCCGTCGTCGCGGCGCTTTCGCAAGGCAAGGCGCTGCTGATCTGCGGCAATGGCGGTTCGGCCAGCGATGCCATCCACATCGCCGGCGAACTGGTCGGCCGCTTCCTGAAGGAGCGCAAGGCCTACAACGTCATCGCACTGCCGGCCAATGCGGCGGTGCTGACCGCCTGGGGCAATGATTACGGCTTCGACACGGTGTTTTCACGCCAGGTCGAGGCACATGGCGCGGCGGGTGCTGTGCTGCTCGCCATCTCGACCAGCGGCAACTCGGCCAGCACCCTTGCCGCCGCCGAACAGGCGCGCATGATGGACATGACGGTGATCAGCCTGACCGGCGACACCGGCGGCAAGCTCAAGCCGCTCTCGGACATCCTGCTCAACGTGCCCTCGACCTCGACACCGATCATCCAGCAGGGGCATCTTTGTCTCTATCATCATCTGTGCGAAATGGTCGAAGCGCGCCTCTGTGATGGCTGACAGGGACGCTGTCACGACCTCGCAGCCGTATCCGCTCGAAGAGCCGGGGCTCTGGGTCGAACGGATCGGTACTGCGGCCTTTCCAACTGGCACGCCGGCGCTGTTCCTCGACCGCGACGGCACCATCAACGTCGATAGCGGCTATCCCAGCGATCCGGCCGACATAGTGTTGCGGCCGGAGATGCTGCCGGTGATCCGAACGGCCAACATCGTCGGCCTTCCTGCGATCGTAGTCTCCAACCAGTCGGGCATTGCCCGCGGCTATTTCGGCTGGCCGGATTTCGCCGCAGTCAATGCCTGGCTGCTAGCGCTTCTCGAAGCGCAGAATTGCCGGATCGATCTGGTGCTTGCCTGCGCCTACCATTCGAGCGGGACGGGTGAACTCGCAGTAGGTGACCATCCGATGCGCAAGCCCAATCCGGGCATGCTTCTGCGCGCCCGCGATCTGCTGGGCGTGGATATCAGCCGATCGATCATCGTCGGCGACAAGGCTGATGATATGGAAGCCGGACGGCGAGCCGGGCTATGCGAAGGCTGGCTGGTGCACGGCAGATCCAATCGGACTTCTGGCAACGGTATGTTCGCGACGCGCAAACTGACGACCAGCAACGATCACAGCAAACTCTGCGAGACCATCGCCGAACTCGGCAGGGATTAGGTTCTCATTTCGCTGAAAGCTACCAGGCCTTCGTCCTTGACGCGACGGATGGTCAGTGCAGTGCGCACCGTGTCGACATTCGGCGCCGAGGCCAGTTCCTCGATGACGAAAGTCTGAAAGGCGCCGAGGTCGCTCGCCACGCAATGCAGCAGGAAATCGGATTCGCCCGATACCATCCAGGCGTCGCGCACGATCGGCCAACCGCGGGTGCGTTCGGCGAAGGTTTTCAGCTCCGCATCGGCCTGGTGAAGCAGGCCGATGAGGCAGAAGGCGACGACATCCAGGCCGAGCGCCGGCGCATTGAGCAGGGCGCGATAGCCGCGGATGATGCCGGTCTCTTCCAGCCGCCTGACACGGCGCAGGCATGGCGGCGCCGAAATGCCGACGCGGCCGGACAGCTCGACATTGGTCATGCGCCCGTCGTGCTGAAGCTCGCGCAGGATCTTCCAGTCGATGGCGTCGAGATCGGCTTTGAGCGGCATGGATACCTTCGGCGCTTCACGCAAGAATCTTTCGTGATCTTGTAATTAAACGACTTCGGTGTCCATTCCATCCCTCGGTCGGTGATTTTCGGACAGTCACCGCGCAAGATGTTCATGGATCGTCTGTTTGTGCGGAAGCTTTCCGGGGACGACGGCGCGGTCGTCTTGCTGGCGTCGCCTGCAACACCTAGATTAGGGGCCGATATCGATCCTTGTGCCGGACGCTTCATTCGCGTCCGGTTGTTGTGAAAGCCTGTCCATGACCACCAAGCACGCGCCTGTTCTCATCATCGGCTCCGGTCCCGCTGGCTATACGGCGGCAATCTACGCCGCCCGCGCCATGCTGAAGCCGATGCTCGTCGCCGGCCTGCAGCAGGGCGGTCAGTTGATGATCACCACCGATGTCGAAAACTATCCGGGCTTCGCCGATCCGATCCAGGGTCCGTGGCTGATGGAACAAATGCTGAAGCAGGCCGAGCATGTCGGCACCGACGTCATCAACGACATCATCACTGAGGTCGACCTCAATGTGCGGCCGTTCCGCGCCAAGGGCGATTCCGGCACCACCTATACGGCCGACGCGCTGATCATCGCCACCGGCGCGCAGGCGAAATGGCTGGGTATCCCGAGCGAACAGACCTTCATGGGCTTCGGCGTATCGGCCTGCGCCACCTGCGACGGCTTCTTCTATCGCGGCAAGGATGTCGCCGTGATCGGCGGCGGCAATTCGGCGGTGGAGGAGGCGCTCTATCTTTCCAATCTGGCAAAGAGCGTGACGGTCATCCACCGGCGCAGCGACTTCCGCGCCGAGCGCATCCTGAGCGAGCGGCTGTTCAAGAAGGACAATGTCCGCGTCATCTGGGACACCGTCGTTGACGAGATCACCGGTCAGTCCGGCAAGATGCCGCTGCCGCCGTCGGTGGAGGGACTGAAGCTGCGCAATCTGGTGAGCGGCCAGGAGATGCATCTGACGGTCGACGGCGTATTCGTGGCGATCGGCCATGCGCCGGCGGTTGAGCTGTTCGCTGGCAAGCTAAAGCAGAAGCCGAACGGCTATCTGTGGACGGCGCCGGATTCGACCTGCACCGACGTGCCGGGCGTGTTCGCCGCCGGCGACGTGACCGACGACATCTACCGCCAGGCAGTGACGGCGGCGGGGCTCGGCTGCATGGCCGCGCTCGAGGCGGAAAAGTACCTCGCCGGGATCGAAGTTCACCGCGAAGCGGCGGAGTAAGGAAGCGGCCGAGAAAAGCCGCGCAAAAGCCTGATTTTTCATTCAAACGCCAAAAAAACAGAGCGAGGGGCATCATGGCGTTGGACTGGGACAAGCTACGCGTGTTTCACGCTGCGGCGGAAGCTGGGTCGTTCACCCATGCCGCCGAGACACTGCATCTGTCGCAATCGGCGATCTCGCGGCAGGTCAGCGCGCTCGAACATGACGTCGGCGTGCCGCTGTTCAATCGCCATGCCCGCGGCCTGGTGCTGACCGAGCAGGGTGAGATGCTGTTCCGCACGGCGCATGACGTGCTGATGAAGCTGGAGACGATCAAGTCGCGGCTGACCGAGGCCAAGGATCGGCCCTCCGGCGTGCTCAGGGTGACGACCACGGTCGGGCTCGGTGCCGGCTGGCTGACCGAGCGCGTGCAGGAATTCATCGAGCTCTATCCCGAGATCAGCCTGCAGTTGATCCTGGCGAACGAGGAACTCGACCTCACCATGCGCCGGGCGGACTGCGCGATCCGGCTGCGCCAGCCGCAGCAGCCTGATCTCATCCAGCGCCGCCTGTTCACCGTGCATTTCCATCTCTACGCCGCTCCTTCTTACGTCAACAAGTATGGCAAGCCGGCGTCGATAGCCGAGTTGAAGAGCCATCGCATCGTCACCTTCGGCGTGCCGGTGCCGGCGCATTTGTCGGAATTGAATTGGCTGGAAACGGTCGGCGATTTCGAAGGCGGGCAAAGGGTGCCGACGCTGCAGATCAACGACATATTGTCGATAAAGCGCGCGGTACAGGGTGGCGCCGGCATCGCCATGCTGCCCGACTATGTTGTCAGCAAGGACTCAGGGCTGGTGCAATTGCTGCCGGAGACCGAAGTGCCGTCCTTCGACACCTATTTCGCTTATCCCGATGCGATGAAGAACCAGGCGAAACTGCACGTCTTCCGCGATTTCATTATCGCCAAGGCCCGAAGCTGGTCGTTCTAACCTTCAGAAAATCGCTTCCGCCTTGCACCGCCGACGATCAACTCTTACTGGCAGCGCCATGGGGTCAGGCGGGGCAGCCAGCCTGGGACGGCGCGGCGGTAGGCCTCGTAGCCGGCGCCATAGCGGCGGGCGAGCGTCGGTTCCTCGTAGAACTTCACGAACGAGACCATGGCGATGGCGGCGATAGTGGCATAGGCGACGAGAGCCCAGCTCGAAAACAGCAGTGCCTGGCCAAGGATGATCGACAGCACCGCCACGTACATCGGGTTGCGGACATGGCGGTAGATACCACCGACAACCAGTTGCTCGGTCGGCGCAACCGGGGCGGGCGTGCCCAGGCCTTCGAAAGCAAAACGGGCGAAGGCATGAAGCAGCAAGGCCGCTGCGACCACAATCAGGACCCAGCCGACCGGGACCAAGCCGGGCTGGGTCGACCGTGGCAGACGATAGCGATCGGTCAACAGCCAGGGCAGCAATCCCGCGACCATGCCGGGCGCTGCGATGAAGAATAGCGCGCTGCCGGCGATCGCCTGACGTGTCCTCATCGAGGCTTCCTTCTAGAGCGACGTGCGTCCACTTGGACGCACAAGATACGCTCTAGCACTTGAAATCTACGCATCGTGCTTTCCGAAAAGCGATTCCTATCTCGGGCCGATGCGGCTGCTGTAAAAATAAACGCGTATTGCCTGATTCGACGTCATTCGTTGTTTTTGCGTTTCGGGCCGAGAATTGGCTCTGATTCGCTATTTCCCAATGATCTTGCCTGGCCGTGCACCGCATTTCGACGATTCTGCTGGTCCTATGAGGCCAAGGAATGGGTTAGACCACAGCCCGTGTCATTTTGCATGCGTGTGTTGCAAAATAGATGCTTGTTTCTTGAGCATGATGAGCACATATATAGATCATCTCCTGGGCGCGTTCTCCTCCCATTAGCGCCCTCGAGTGTTCCCCTCTGGAGGTTAGCCCTAACAGGCACTTCCAATCAAACTCAGCCGGATCTTCATTGATCCGGCTTTTTTGTTGCCCGAAACCTGCTGGCGCTGAGGGAAAGCCGACCGAAATTGTCACGTAACAGTGACATGTAACCTCAGGTAACCTGTCACAGGCGCCCAGCATCGACTAAGCAGATCATAGGACGCGGTGTGGTTCGTGCGGGAGATGGGGGCATCACTCGGGCGATCCGGGCTCAGGCGGCTACCGCGTCCGAACCATTCTTCCGCTGAGGCCGTCAGGCGCTGGCGGCATGTGCGGCGGACCTGCCGTTTCGCCTCCCACGAAGACGGTCCGCAAGAGAGCGGCGTCCGGATCATTCCGGACGCCGTTTCCTTGTGTTCTGCAGCCTGCGATACTGGCGCCAAAAATCCAGTGTCAGGCGGCCTTGCCGTTGGCGTTCATCGCCTCGTCGGCCAAGCGGCCGGTGAGTTCGGCCATATGGTCGAAGGTCGCGCGATAGCTGGCCACGCCGGCGGTAGCCGAACGCAGCTCGATGATCAGATCGCCGATCTCGGCCTGCGGCATGGTCGCCTCGACGATATCCCATCCCGGCCAGCCGGGCCGCGCGTCATAACGGAGGATCTGGCCCCGCCGTTGCGGGATCAGGGCGATGATCTTCGACGTCGCATCGGACGGCGTGACGATCTCGACCTTCATGATCGGTTCGAGGAGCACCGGCGAGCAGGCCGCCATGCCTTCCTTCATCGCCAGCTTCGCCGCCAACTGGAAGGCCATGTCCGACGAATCGACAGCGTGATAGGAGCCGTCGGACAGGTTGACGGCGACATCGACCACCGGAAAGCCGAGCGGGCCGGATTTCAAATAATCGCGCACGCCGGTCTCGACCGACTGGATGTAGGTCTTCGGCACGGCGCCGCCGGTGATGGTGTCGGTGAACTGGAAGCCGGAGCCGCGCGGCAGCGGCTTGATCTCGATCACCACGTCGCCGAACTGGCCATGGCCGCCCGACTGCTTCTTGTGGCGGCCGCGCTGCTGCGCCGTTTTGCGGATCGTCTCGCGATAAGGCACGGCCGGCGCATGGCCTTCGACCGGGATCTGGTTCTTGCCCTCCAGCCGCTCGCGCACGACACGCAGATGCATCTCGCCATGGCCCGACAGCACGGTTTCGGCCGAATCCTGATTGTGGCGCAGGCTGAGCGAGGGGTCTTCTTCGGCAAGTCGCTGGATGGCTGCCGACATCTTCACTTCGTCTTTGCGTTCCTTCGGGCGCAGCGCGAACGCAAAGACCGGCTGCGGCGGCATCAGCGTGACCAGTGGCTTGATGCCGCCCTTTGCCGAGCTCAAGGTCTGACCGGTCGTGACGTCGTCCAGCTTGCCGAGCGCGACCGTGTCGCCGGCCCTGGCCGAGGTGAGCTTGGTCTGGTCCTTGCCGAGCATTTTGTAGATGCCGGAGACTTTTGCCGTGGTGCCATTCGAAAGGAAGAGCTCGGAGGCGTCGGCAAGCTGGCCGGACAGGATGCGCGAGACCGACAGCTTGCCGCCATGGGCGGTGTGAATGGTCTTCATCACCTGGACCACGGTCGCATTGCCATCAGGTGCACCAAGGCGCTTGCGGGTCGCCTCGATGTCGGGCGCGTCGTGGCGGATCGTCTTCAACAGGCGCAGCACGCCATTGCCCTTCTCGGCGGTGCCGATCAGCACCGGCGTCACGGCGCCCTCACGCAGATCGGCGGCGAGGTCGTCGAAAATCGCGTCCTTCGGCGGCTCAATCTCTTCGAGAAGCTGCTCCATCAACTGGTCGTCATGATCGGCGAGCGTCTCCAGCATGGAAAAGCGCGCCTCCAGTTCGCGCGCCTTGTCGTCGCTGGGAATCTGGGTGACCTCGCTTTCGGCATATTCGCGATAGATGTAGGCGCGCTCCAGAGCGAGATCGATCGAGCCGATGACGACGCCGTTCTTGCGCAGCGGAATCTGGCGAAGCAGCAACGGCACCGAGCTTGCCGGCTGCAGCAACTTCAGCGTGTCGCGCACGCCTGATATCGCCTTATCGACCTTGTTGAGGAACATGATGCGCGGCACGCCGAGATCGTCGAGCTTGCGCATGATCAGCTGCAGGGCAGGGATCTTCTTCTCGTCGGCTTCGGCGACGACCACGGCGATGTCGCAGGCGGCGAGGACCGGCTCTGCCTCGAAGGAGAATTCGATGGAGCCGGGACAATCGACGAAAGTGAGTTGCTCGCCCATGAATTCGGTGGTCGCAAACGTCGCCTCGACGCTCATGGCGTGGGCGCGTGCCTCGGGCGAATGATCGGAAACGGTGTTTCCCGAGGAAACGGGATTCTGGCGGGGAATGGCGCCCGTGCGGGCCAATATGGCTTCGAGAAGTGTCGTCTTACCGCTTGCAAAGGGACCGACTATGGCAATGCATTTCGGTCCCGTGCGTCGTCCTCCGGCGCGAGTTCCCATGACTGACCTCCACTCAGGCGTTTCCCTGGGAGCGGCGGCCGGCCTGTCGACCGTCGCGGGCGGGGCTTTTTTCAGTTTGCCACCTACCCAAAGGCATCGTCCCACGGGTTAGCAGGGAGGGCAAGGGATTTGAGGATCGCCTGATGTCGTGGATGTTGAGCCGTGATCGACGAATCCGTCGGATGCGAGCCCAGCCTCCCATCAAATCCCGCGACAAAGCCCGTCGCCGAACAGCCGCAAAAGCGGTTGCGCCGTGATGGTTATCGGACGAAAGTGCCCGCTTCTTGCGACAAAAAGGAACGGCCGTCGCCGACCGATCCGCCATCAGCTTGAGGACTCGCGACGATGAAGATCATTGCCTGCGGCAGCGTGCCGACCGCCATTGCGCCGGAAAAGTACTTCACCGGCCGCGTGTGGCAGACGCCAATCATCGAGAAGGAAGCGCCAGCGCGGCTGCGCGCCATCATGGTCAGTTTCGAGCCCGGCGCGCGTACCCACTGGCATACGCATCCGCTGGGCCAGACGCTCTATGTCATATCAGGCGCCGGCCTCGCGCAAAGCTGGGGCGAGCCGGTTCAGGCGATCAGGGCCGGCGACGTCATTTCGTTTGCCCCCGATGAAAAGCATTGGCACGGCGCCGGTCCAAAATCGGCGATGGCGCATATCGCCATGCAGGAGGCGCTCGACGACGTCCATGCCGACTGGCTGGAAATGGTGACAGACGAGCAGTATGGCGGCTGAGGCTTTTGAGCCCACCAAACCCGACTGCGAGCCGGGTTTGGTGTTCAAGATGCGCCTGATCAGTTCAGCGAGGCGGTGAAGCGCTGGATGCGCGTGCAGGCCTCTTCGAGCGACGCCTCCGACGTGGCATAGGAGATGCGGAAGTTGGGGCCGAGGCCGAAGGCCGAACCGAACACGACCGCTACGCCCTCGGCCTCGAGCAGCTCCGAGCAGAAGGCTTCGTCGCTGTCGATCACCTTGCCGGCTTTGGTCTTCTTGCCGATCAACTGGGCGCAGGACGGATAGACGTAGAAAGCACCTTCGGGTGACGGACATGTGATGCCGCGCGCCTGATTGAGCATCGACACGACGAGATCGCGCCGAGCCTGGAAGATCGCCTTGTTTTTCGCAATGAAATCCTGCGGACCGTTCAGCGCCTCCACCGATGCCCACTGGGCGATGGTGCAGGCGCCGGAGGTCTGCTGGCCCTGTATCATATCCATTGCCTTGATCAGCGCCACGGGCCCGGCCGCATAGCCGATGCGCCAGCCAGTCATGGCATAGGCCTTCGAGACGCCGTTCATCGTCAGCGTGCGCTCATAAAGCTTCGGCTCGACCTCGGCGATGGTCTTGAAGACGAAGTCACCATAGATCAGGTGCTCGTACATGTCGTCGGTCAGCACCCAGACATCGGGATGCTTCAACAGCACGTTGGCCAGAGCGCGCAATTCAGCCTCGGTGTAGGCAGCGCCCGACGGATTCGACGGTGAGTTCATCAACAGCCATTTGGTGCGCGGCGTAATCGCCTTTTCCAACGCCGCCGCAGTCAGCTTGAAGCCGTTGTCGATGGAGGTGTCGGCAAATGCCGGGGTGCCGCCGCAGATCGCTACCATCTCGGGATAGCTGACCCAGTACGGCCTCGGAATGATGACCTCGTCGCCGGGATTCAGCGTCGCCATAAAGGCATTGAATAGGATCTGCTTGCCGCCGGTGCCGACGATGGTCTGCTCCGGCCGGTAGTCGAGATTGTTCTCGCGCTTGAATTTTTCGACGATCGCCTCGCGCAGCGGCACGATGCCGGAAACCGGAGGATATTTCGTTTCGCCGCGGCGGATAGCCTCGATCGCAGCGTTCTTGATGTTGTCCGGCGTGTCGAAGTCCGGTTCGCCGGCACCCAACCCGATCACGTCTCGGCCGGCGTTTTTCAGCTCGCGTGCTTTCTGCGTCACCGCGATGGTCGCGGAAGGCTTTACGCGGGAAAGGACGTCAGCAAGAAAGGCCATGACGATGTTATCTCCTTTGGGATGCAGGCGGTCCATCTAACCGCGGCGCTTCTCATGTCGCATCATTCCGCCAAGCGCAAGCACCGTCGGATGAGCCAGATCTCAAATCCCCGGCAAATTCGGCAACAATAAATTCACCTACAGGCGGTAAAACCCCGAGTGGCTGGATCACGACCCATTCCGCCAGTCTCGCAGAGCGAGGAACCGTGTCGCGCAGCATCGGGCATGTCCATATCGTCCGTCATGACGACGGCACCGCCAGCGGTGTCTGGGGCATCTATACGCTGCAGAGCGCTTTCCAGCCGATCTTCGCCTTCAGCAACGGCAAATTGTCCGTCACCGGATTCGAGGGGCTGATCCGGCCGTTCCGCGACGGCGAGCCGCAGTCGCCGGTGAGCTTTTTCAACACCTGTCCAACGGTCGACCGCCTGCATATCGAGGCGCTGACAAGGACGCTGCATCTTTTGAACGCCGGCGCCTGCCTGCCGCAAGAGGCATTCATTTTCATTAACTTCGATCCGTCGGTGTTCACCGATCGCAGCATCGCCGACAAGGCGCTGCGCGACATGCGGCTGGTGCTGCATGAGGCTGAGATCGATGCGAACCGGGTCGTCTGCGAGGTGACCGAGCAGAAATCGGCGTCGCAGGAAACGCTCTACAATTTCGTCGAGGCACTCAGGGCCAACGGATTTCGCATAGCGGTCGACGACTACGGCGCCGACGAGTCCGACATCAACCGCATCAAGGAGCTCAGGCCGGACATCGTCAAATTCGATGCCCACTGGATCATGCAACTGATGGAGTCCGGCGCCGGTTTCGCACTGCTGACCGCCATGGTGGCAAGTTTCGAACAGCAAGGCATCCGCACCGTCTTCGAGGGCATCGAGGAGAGCTGGCAGCTTGAACTGGCTGAAAAATCGGGAGCCTCGATGGTGCAGGGATTCGCGCTGGCGCGCCCGGAGCTTGCGCCGACCAGCTTTCACGTCTTCGGCAAGGACAGGCAGATGCCGGTGGCAGTGGCCGATGCCGACGAGGCGCCTGCGACTGTCTCGCCTTCGCCGAGGCCGAAACGGGCTTTCGGACGCAAGGTGGTGCCATGACAGGGCGGCCCGACAGGCGGCGCAATGTCGGCGAGGCAATCTTTGCCGACGAGGTCGGTATCGAATACGGCGTCTATGGCGCGTTCCGGCTGAGGAGCGCCTACCAGCCGATCTTCGCGCCGCGCGGCAGGTTTTTGAAGGCCGTCGCGGTCGAAGGCCTGATCGAGCCGCACCGCGCCGGCAGGTCGGTCGCGCCACGCGTATTTTTCGAGGGCGTACCCGTGGCGGATCGCCTGTTCGTCGAGACGATGTGCCGGGTGCTGCATCTCCGGAACTTCCGCAACATCGGCGTCGACGGGCTCGACCTATTCTTCAACTACAATCCGCTGATCAACGATGACCCCGGGCGAGCGCTGGCTGAGATCAGGCTGATGACCAGGCATCTCGCCGAGTTCGATCTGTACCCCGGCATGCTGGTCTGCGAAATCACCGAACAGGCGGCCGACGACAAGGTGCTCGTCAGCCTGGCGCGCGAGATGCGGCGTGACGGCATCCGCATCGCCATCGACGATTTCGGTACCGGGCATTCGACGGAAGCGCGGGTTGCGCTTGTCCGGCCCGACATCGTCAAGATCGACGGCACCTGGTTCGCGGAATTCTGTCGCCATGCCGCCGCCGAACGGTTTTTCCGGCCGCTGGTCTCCGCGTTGCACGACCGCGGCACCAAGGTGCTGGTCGAAGGCATCGAGCAATCCACGCATCTGCGCGTGGCACTCGACGGCGGCGTCGACCTGATGCAGGGTTTTTACCTTGCCCGGCCGGCGCTGGCCGGCACGAACTTCGACGAGGAGCCGCTGCCCATCGACAGGCTGCTTGGCAGGGACAACAACGTCGTGCCGTTGTTTGGGTGATCTATCAGCGGCGCTGATGGTTGCGCCAAAACAAATCACTGGAATAAGCCCTCGGTGCCAGGATAATTGCCGGTAAGGCGGCTCCCGAGGGGAGCGGCGATGGGAGCAAAAATGACCACACTCTATGGAATGATCGACAGCGGCAATTGCTACAAGCCGCGGCTGTTGATGGCCAAGCTCGGCATCCCTTTCACCAATGTCGAGGTGAGCTCGCATACCGGCGACACGCGCAAGCCCGACTATATCGCCAAGAACCCAAACGCCATGGTGCCGCTGCTCGAGCTCGACGACGGCAGGCGGCTTGCCGAATCCAACGCCATCCTGCTTTACCTCGCCGAAGGCACGCGGTTCCTGCCGGCCGACAGATACGAGCGGGCGCTGGCCTATCAGTGGCTGTTCTTCGAGCAGTACAGCCACGAACCCTATATCGCGGTGCGCAAGGCGCTGCTCACCTTTCCCGAACGGGCCAAGGATGCGACGCCGGAACGGCTGGCGGTGACGCTGGAGCGCGGCAACAAGGCGCTCGGCGTGATGAGCAAGCATCTGGCGGGCAACGCATTCTTTGCCGGTGAGGCATTGAGCGTCGCCGACATCGCGCTCTACGCCTATACGCATAAGGCCGAGATGGGCGGTTTTCAGCTCGACGCCTATCCGGCGGTGGCGGCCTGGCTGAAACGAGTGGAGGCCGATCCGGGGCATGTGCCCATGGAGTGGCTGGGGTAGTACTGTCCTCACTCGTCGCCGCTTCGCGGCTCGCTCCGGGCAGGACGCACCAAAAGGCGCAACGCCCGGCGGGCTGCAGCCTTCGGCCGGGACACGAAAACCGAACAGAGATGGAATCCGAACAGCAAAAAGGCGGGACAAAATCCCGCCTTCCATGCTTGGTAGCCTGATCGGGAGCGTTTGGTCCGGGCCGGCAGCAATCTGCTGCTTCGGCTTGTCGGGGTTTTTCGCTCCGGTGCGCTTCTCGCGCGACCGTCAGTACATCCGTGACTTGCCGCGCGCCCCGAGCTATCGCCCGGCGCGCGCCATTCGCAAAATCAGGCTGCCTTGCTCAGAGATCCAGCGGACGACTTGCCAGTGCGGCGGTCCTGCTCGATCTCGAAGTTGATCTTCTGGCCTTCGACCAGGGTCGACAGCCCAGCGCGCTCGACTGCGGAGATGTGGACGAAAACGTCCGCGCCGCCGCTGTCAGGCTGGATGAAGCCGAAACCCTTGGTGGAATTAAACCACTTGACCGTACCTGTTGCCATTTCGATAGTCCTTATACGTTTGCTTTAGCTTGACCGAACCGAAGTCCAGCCGGTTTGTATCGAGATTTTGGAGATAGACGTCAGCAAACGCGAATATCGCGAGGCCCGGATCGATCGGCCGAAATATCAATGGACCTCATATAGTCCGCTTCTCCGCAAAAAACAAGACGGCACGAAAAAGGCGCTGATGGGGCGCTGCCCAACGGCCGCCCCAATCGCGTGAAAGCCTTGCAACGTCGCGCGTTGCGGAGGGTTCGCATCGCCTGTCGCGCACGTTGCGGGGAAGGATCGTGCCGCCTTCGGGCGTCAGGTCCTGTTTTGGGAGAGGACCATGAAAACTGTTCTGCTTGCCGCCTGCCTGACGCTGGTGGCCGCCGAGGCGCAGGCGATCTCGCGCTACGATCCGAGCCGCATGAGCTGCGGCAGAGTGCGGGCGACGATCGCGCGAGAGGGCGCCGTCATCCTGCGTTACCAGTCGACGCGCACGCCGGGGCTGCCGCTCTACGACCGCTATGTGCGGAGCCAGCGTTTCTGCAACATGGGGGAGGTCAGGGCACGGGCGTCAGTGCCAAGCGCCGATACGACGTCCTGCATCGTCTACAAATGCAAGCGGGTGGACACAGACCGGCGTTTCCGCCGGCGCATCTTTCCGGACTAGCTACGTCCGGCCTCAGAATCCGAATGATACCTGCGCCGGCGGCGGCGGGCCGACACGCACGCCTTCCATCGCCAGCATCTTTTCCTTGGTGGTCGAGCCGCCCGGCGCAGAAAAACCGCCGATCTTGCCGCCGGCGGCAAGAATGCGGTGGCAAGGGATGACCAGCGGCACCGGGTTGGCGCCGAGCGCCGCACCCGTCTCACGCGCCAGCCCAGCATGGCCGGCGCGCTTGGCCAGTTCGCCATAGGTGGTGGTCTCGCCGAAGGCCAGCTTGCGCGCCGCGTCGTAGATGGCGAGGCGGAAATCGTCGACGCCGGTGAGATCGACCGGCACACCGGAGAAATCGATGTCTTCGCCGGCTGCATAGGCCTGTATCGACCCGATCAGCTCGGTAACCCATTGCGGTTGGGCGCTCGAACCGGCGCTGCCGGCATGGCGCAGCAGCCGGCGTTCCACCGCGTCGCGGTTGTGCTGGGGCAGGCAAAGCCTCGTCAGTCCGGCCTCGCTCCAGGCGATCCCCATGAAGCCGATCACGGTTTCGAAGACCGCGTGGCCGGCGGTGGCCTGAGAGGTGCTTGCCATGATGTGCTCCTTCCGCAGAAACGGATGGGAATCCAGTACATATCGAGAACGAGATATCGCATTTTCAGGTTGCTGTTGCCACCCGAAAATCATTCGAAGTACACAACAGGCTGCGGATTGCCGGGGGAAAGGCGCTGGTGTAAGGACTTTCTTAACAGACGAACCGGACCCGAGCGCGGCTTGCCAGCAAAAATCATTTTTCCCGCGATCGGCGTGATGCTCGCTGCGGCCGGTCTCAGCGGCTGCAGCTCGACCTCGCAGACGAACGCCGTGCCTTCCCTGACTGAAACCGCCGCCGGCGCTGATGCCGGCTTTACGCTGGCGCTGCCCGACACGGTTTCGGTGCTGCCGGAATCGTCCGGCATCGCGCCTGTCCAGACGGTAGCGCTGGCCGTCGACCCCGCCGCGACGCCTGTCCAACCAGCAGCCTTTGCCGGACCGACCCCGCTGGCCGCAACTGCACCTGCAGCCATGACGGCCGGTGCCGCCCCAGCCGGCGCAGCACCTGTCTATGCGACGGCCGCTGTCGCCATGCCGGTCACCGGCGAGACAGGCAAGACGATGCCCGGCGTTCAGCAAGCCGCCTATGTCGTGCCTGACGATCCGTCCGCCTTGCTTTCGACCAGCCCTGCCAAGGAGTATTCGGCGGGACCGCGCGGCGAGATCGAACGGCTGATCGAGAAATATGCCGTCCTCTATGAGGTGCCGGTCGATCTGGTGCGCCGTGTCGTCAGCCGCGAGAGCACCTTCAATCCCAAGGCCTACAATCGCGGCCATTGGGGGCTGATGCAGATCAAGCATGCGACGGCGCGCGGCATGGGCTATGACGGGCCGGCGAGCGGGTTGTTCGACGCCGAGACCAATCTGAAATATGCGGTGAAATATCTGCGCGGCGCCTGGCTGGTGGCCGGCGGTAACGCCAAGCGCGCCGACCGCCTATACCAGAGCGGCTATTATTACGACGCCAAGCGCAAGGGCATGCTGGAAGAAACCGGCCTTGGCCGCGACCGCGGCCGCCGTCGCCTGCAGCCCGATGCCTGAAAGCGCGTCGCGTTTGAATGGACACATGCGACGCGCTTTCAGGTCTTGTTTTTATGCATGTCGTTATCGCAAAACCGCTGCGCACTTTTGCGCGACAGGCATTAAACACCATGCCTGAGCCGCGCCCGCCGGCGCCGAACGACATAAGGCTGCGCAAGATACTCGACGACACGCTTGCTCCGCCGCGCTGGCCGGAAGGTTTCGTCATGCGCGGCTTCGATGCCACCGACGCGCTTGCTTTGCATGCGCTGCTGACCACCGTATTCGACGATGGCGCCGACGGGCCGTTCGACGAATGGTGGCCGCGCATTTCAAGCGACGCGGAATTCGACCCTGCCTTGTGTTTCCTGGTTATCGACAGCAAGGGTCGGCTGGCGGGCGCGGCGCTGTGCTGGACGAGGGCGTTCGTGAAGGACCTTGCCGTCCATCCCGAGGCGCGCGACCGAGGCATCGCCGAAGCGCTGATGTGGCACGTCTTCGCCGCCTTTCGCGCACGGGACGCTGCGCATGTCGATCTCAAAACCAACACGGTCGAAAATGCCGCCGCGGTCAGGCTCTATGAGCGACTGGGGATGTTCGAAGTCGACTGGGAAGGCTAGCCCGGCTCTGGTCGGTTCCGCCCTCACGCTGCGGAAAGTGTATTGTTGTGAAACTGCTTCACATAGGTCGCCAACCGCAAATGCTAACACCCTGCCACGCCGTTCGGTCGGGGTAACGAGCGGAAGGTGTCGGAGGGGGCTGCACCGGCATGTGTCAACCGCGTTCCACGGCCGGTCCCGAGGTGGGTTCGGGATCCGCCTGCTCGTACGCTACCTACCACCGCCCGCGAATCTTCCTGTCTCCAAGGCCAACTGCTTTGTTATCGCTCAGTCGGCGCGTTGCCGATCTTCTGCTTGAGCTCGAGCGCCCAGGAGCGGCCTTCGTCGCCGCCCCATAGAAGCCAGGCGATGTAACCGGCCGACGGGTTTTCTTCACTGCCGAAGTTACGGCCCTTCTTGTCGACCTCATGGCGGGCGAAATAGCTGACCATGCGCTGGATGGTGGAGGGCGAAAGTTTATCGCGGTTCTTGAGCTCGGTCGCCCGCGCAACCCCGACCTCGGTGCCGCCGCGACCAAATATGCCGCGCAGCCTGAGGCCCATGGCGGCATTGTCGGCAACGATCTGCGGACAGCGCAGGTCGATTTCGTCATTGTCGGCTTGGCGCATGGTTCTTCCCCGATATGCAACGCTATTGCTTCGCAGTCGTCGGAGCCGCCTGAAAGGAACTGTCCACCAAGGCGACAAGCTGCATCTTGCCTGTATTCGTCTCACGGTTAAGCTTCGTTACAGCGGGGGCCCTCGAAAATCGGAGAAACACGATGCGGCTTCCCAAAACCGGCCTCGCCACCTTAATCCTCGCCGTTCCGCTATTCGCCGACGCGGCGCGGGCGGCCGACGATTGCGCCAATGCGATGGATCAAACGACCATGAACGAATGCGCCGGCAAGTCGCTCGCGAAGGCCGACAAAAAGCTCAACGACGCCTACAAGCAGATCGAGGGTCGGCTGAAAGACAATGCGGCGTCAAAGAAGCTGCTGGTCGATGCGCAGCGCGCCTGGGTCGCTTTCCGCGATGCCGAGTGCAAATTTCAGGGCGGCCCGCCCGACATGGCCGGCAGCATGTATCCAATGGTCGTCGCCGGCTGCCAGGAGGCCGTCACCGACAACCGGCTGAGGGATTTCCAGGGCTACCTCAATTGCCAGGAAGGCGATGCCAACTGCCCGGTGCCGGCGGCGCAGTAACTTCGTGTGTCCCGGTATTCCATGTGAGGTCCCCCTCATCCGGCCGCGGAGCCTGTCCTCGGGCTTGCCGGAGGCAAGACCCGTCGGCGGTCTCCTCTCCCTTGGGGGAGGTCAGCAGCGAAGCGGAGGCTGGGTGAGGGGACTTCTGCCGCCTGCGTGTGCAAAAATGTCGGAACGGTCCTTCGCGATGCGTCCTTGAGAGGCAAGGCGCGTTGCCGCGAGCAGGCAGGCGTCGTCAAACGCACGGCTGATGGAGATGACGATGATCACCTTTCCCAACGAATCCCAGGAATACCGCGCCGCCCGCGAAACCCTTTTGCAGAAGGAGATCGAGCTGCGCCGCGCCATGGAGGATGTAGCCGTCGCCCGTCGCGCACTGCCGCCGGGCGGGCTGGTGCCTGAGGACTATGTGTTCGACGGGCTTGGCCCCGACGGCAAGCCGGCCCGGATAAAACTGTCGGAGCTGTTTTCGCCTGGCAAGGACACACTGATCGTCTACTCGATGATGTTTCCGCGCCATCCGCAGGAGACGCGCGACGTGGCGACAAGCGGCGGCACGGCGAAGCTCGCGCGGGCCGACCAGCCATGCCCGTCCTGCACGGCGCTGCTCGATCAGTTCGACGGCGCCATTGGCCATCTGGAGGCCGCCGGCTTCAACTTCGCCGTGGTGGGCAAGACCGCACTCGAAAACCTGATCACGCTTGGCCGCGATCGTGGCTGGACGAACATGCGGCTGCTCTCCTCGGCCGGCAACAGGTTCAAGCGCGACTACCACGCCGAGGCCGACGACGGCGCGCAGTTGCCGATGCTGTCGGTGTTCCATCGCGACGCCGATGGCATCCGCCATTTCTGGAGTTCGGAGCTTGGTTTCGCGCCCACCGAACCCGGCCAGGACCCGCGCGCCGTCGGCACCTGCGAGCCCTTGTGGAACCTGATGGATTTCACACCTGAAGGCCGGCCGGACTGGGACGAGCAGCTGCAGTATGCCGGCGCGTGCTGCCACTGAGTGGGCCTTCCCTTCTCCCCCTTGGGGGAGAAGGTGGATCGGCGCGCAGCGCCGAGACGGATGAGGGGTGCTGGAAGAAATGAGGCGTTGGCAATTGTGCGTCCTCTCGGCGCTGATGGGCGGTTGTGAGTGGGCGTAACGCCAAGCTGGAACACCCCTCATCCGACCTCGCTGCGCGAGGCCACCTTCTCCCACAAACAAAGGGGAGAAGGGAGGGCGCTCCAATCTCCGCGCAACTTCGCCGCTTGTGTCGCGTTGGACTCTTCGAGGATCACAAACCCGGAGATTTCCTGTGAAACCGCATCTCACGCTTGCCATGGTCGCTTTGTTTGCCGGCACGCCGGCGGCCTTCGCCCAATCCGCCACGCCGGCCGACATACCGGCTGTCGGCGAAACCAAGATCGAGACCGAGACCTTCACCAGAACCGTCCCCAGCGCCAACCGCTTCGAGATTGAAAGCAGCAAGCTGGCCCAACAAAAGAATGTCGCCGCCGATGTGAAGGAATTCGCCGCGATGATGGTCAGGGATCACACCAAGGCTGGCGAGGATTTCAAGGCAGCTCTGGAACAGAGCCAGACCACGGCCTCGGTTACGGCGAGCGGCCCCGCTTTGTTGCCGAGGGATCAGTCGATGCTCGACCAGCTCAAGGGCTTGGATGGCGATGAATTCCAGGCGAAATACATCCTCCTGCAGACCGAGGCGCACAAGCAGGCATTGGCGCTGTTTTCCACCTATGCGCAGTCGGGCGAAGACCCGGCGCTGAAGGAATTCGCCAAGAAGACGCTACCGACGCTGCGGACGCACGAAAACCGCATAAAGGATCTGGTGGCCGCCCACAGCTAATGCATGGCGCCCGAAAGCATGCCCTCGGCCTTGACCCGAGGGTGCGCGGCAGTTTTGGTAACGACATGCATAAAACGAGAGCTTAAAGCGCGTCGCGACGCGCTTTAAGCTGGCGCAGCTCTCAGGTGTTCTTGATCTGCTCGACCGCGGTCACCAGCAGTTCGTCCATGACGCCGCGAATCTGAACATCCGACTGGGCGACGCCCGCCGCGTCGAAATCGGCGCGTATTTTGCGCAACACATCGTCGTCCCCGGCCTCTTCGAAGTCCGCGCGAACCACCTCTTTCGCATAGGCGTCGGCGTCCTCACCGGTTTTGCCGAGCTTTTCAGCCGCCCATAGGCCGAGCAGCTTGTTACGGCGCGCCATGGCCCTGAACTTCGTGTCCTCGTCCATCGCAAACTTCTTTTCGAAGCCTTCCTGCCGGTCTCTCATACTGCTCATAATTTGCCTCGTTCAGGTGTGAGTCTCCGACCTTCATCCGATGGAGAAGAAGAGCGGGCTAGGGGCCGAACATGGCGTGCATAGATGTCAGAAGCAAGAGTTCATCCGGGCGATCGCAGGGCAATCGCTTCAGGCAAAGGCTGGCGCTCGACTGGCCAATTGTCGATCTCGGTGCCGCCCCTCATCCGCCTGCCGGCACCTTCTCCCCGTATAGTGACGGGGAGAAGCGGCTGGCCGCACCTTCGGCTCCCTTTCTGCAACGCTGGCGATTGGCGAAATCCTTTGCGAAGGCGCCCTTCTCCCCGTCCCTATACGGGGAGAAGTGCCCGGCAGGGCGATGAGGGGCAGTGCAAACCTGAAGCGATTGTCCTGGCTTATGCCAATGGTTGATCGAGCGGCGCTTGGGCGAACGGTCCATAACGGCCGTGGCCGACGACCTTCGCAGCGATCTTCTCGCGATGCCTGTCGCACACGATGTGATTTGACGTTGCCGCGCCGTGACCTACTCTCGAATGGTGGGATGGATCCGAGGAGGCGAGCGATGCAGTCACCTTTCAACGGGATTCGGAGGGTCGCGCTGACAGCGGCAGTGATTCTTGCCGCCGCCACCGCAGCCTACGCCCATCACGGCTGGTCGTGGACCCAGGACGGGTTCTTCGAACTCCGGGGCAAGATCACGGCCATCTACATCGGCAATCCGCATGCCACGCTGGATGTCGACGCAGAGGGCGAGGTCTGGCGGGTGGATTTGGCGCCGCCGTCCCGGACGATCGCCGCCGGCTTCACCGAGGAGGTCGCCAAAGTCGGCGACGAGGTGACCGCGATCGGCCACCGCTCGCGCGACGAGACCGAGAAGTGGATGAAAGCATCCCGCATCATCGTCAATGGCAAGACTTATGATGTTTATCCCGACCGCGTCCCGCCGGCCTGAATGGACGAGTTCCTCGCCGGCATCGAGCAACTCGCCCTGGTGCGGGCACTGAAGGCCTCATTCGTCACCTATCCCATAGTCAACGCGCTGCACATCATGTCGATCGGCGCGCTGCTGACCAGCGTCTGGCTCATGGATCTC
This sequence comes from Mesorhizobium sp. BHscii, assembly GCF_053848065.1. NCBI lineage: Bacteria > Pseudomonadati > Pseudomonadota > Alphaproteobacteria > Hyphomicrobiales > Phyllobacteriaceae > Mesorhizobium > Mesorhizobium sp. BHscii. Next base: position 182,029 of record NZ_JBSPKW010000002.1, read on the forward strand.
AAGGTCCTGGGCGCCTTCCGCGCGCTGCCGCAGGCGGCGTTCGTCACGCTGCTGCGCCGCACGGCTTTGGGCGCGTTTGGCGGGGCGCTTGTCACCGGGGCGCTGCTCTTTTCAGTCAGGGCGAGCGAATATTCGGCGATGCCGATCTTCCTCACCAAGATGACGCTTATCCTTCTCGCTGGCGCCAACTTTCTCGCCTTTCTGTGGCTCGCAAGAGGCGGCGACGAGCCGGCTGGTGGGGCCGTGACCATCCTGGCTGTGCTCTCGCTTGTGTTGTGGACGTCGGTGCTGTTCGCGGGACGGTTTATCGGGTTTCTCAACTAGAGTGAGCGACGGCAAAGACAGCTGTTTTGCGGTCAAATCTCGGGCGGGTTGGGACGCCCTCTTCACCCTCTGGGGTAGGCGGATCGGCACGAAAGGATCAGGGTGCTGTAGGAATCGCAGCCTTGGCGGGACAGCGCCCCTCTGGCCTGCCGGCCATCTCCCCCACAAGGAGGGAGATCGGCTAATCACCTAAGCAAAATACTCCTGCAGCGGCCTGACCTCCAAGCTCCCCGCCCTCAGTGCCGCAATCGCCTCCGCCACCGCCGCAGCACCCGACAGCGTTGTATAATACGGCACTTTCTGCATCAGCGTCGCGCGGCGCAGTGACTTCGAGTCCGACACTGCCTTCTGGCCATCAGTCGTGTTGAAGACGATCTGCACCTGGCGGTTGCGGATGGCGTCCTCGATGTGCGGGCGGCCTTCCAGCACTTTGTTTATTTTCTCCGCGACGACGCCGTTCTCGGCGAGGAAGCGCTGCGTGCCTGACGTCGCCATAACCTTGAAGCCCTGGCCGGCGAGGCGCTTGACCGCCGGCAGAATGCCTTTCTTGTCCTCGTCGCGCACCGAGACGAACAGGGTGCCGGAGCGCGGGAGGTCGACGCCGGCGCCCAGCTGGCTCTTGGCGAATGCCAGCGCGAAGTCGCGGTCGAGGCCCATGACCTCGCCGGTCGAGCGCATTTCCGGGCCGAGCAATATGTCGACGCCGGGGAAGCGGGCGAAGGGGAACACCGCTTCCTTGACCGCGATGTGGCCGGGATTGCGGGGGTCGGGCATGGCGCCGTAATGGGCGAAGGCGTCTTCAAGCTTTTCGCCGGCCATGATGCGGGCGGCAATTTTCGCTATGGGACGGCCAATGGTCTTGGCGACGAAGGGCACGGTGCGTGACGCGCGCGGGTTGACCTCCAGCACATAGACTGTGCCGTCCTTGATCGCATATTGCACGTTCATCAGCCCGCCGACATTGAGCGCGCGGGCGAGCGCGGCCGTCTGGCGCTCCAGCTCGTCGACGAGGTCAGACGGCAGCGAGTGCACCGGCAGCGAGCAGGCCGAGTCGCCCGAATGGATGCCGGCCTCCTCGATGTGTTCCAATATGCCGGAGACGAAGGTCGACGTGCCGTCGCATAGGCAATCGACATCGACCTCGATGGCGCCTGAGAGATAGGTGTCGAACAATAGCGGGTTCTTGCCCAGCAGCGTGTTGATCTGGCCGGTCTTGTCGTTGGGGTATTTCTGCTTGATGTCCTCCGGCACCAGGCCGGGCACGGTGTCGAGCAGGTAGGTCTGCAGCATGCTCTCGTCGTGGATGATCTGCATGGCACGGCCGCCGAGCACATAGGACGGGCGCACCACCAGCGGGAAGCCGAGCTCGCCGGCGACGAGGCGGGCCTGCTCGACCGAATAAGCGATGCCGTTCTTTGGCTGGCTGAGGCCAAGCTTGTGCAGCAGCTTCTGGAAACGGTCGCGGTCTTCGGCCAGATCGATCATGTCGGGCGAGGTGCCGAGGATCGGGATGCCGGCCTTCTCCAGCGCGTCGGCGAGCTTCAGCGGCGTCTGGCCGCCGAACTGGACGATGACGCCGACCAACTCGCCCGACGCCTGTTCGGCGCGCACGATCTCCAGCACGTCCTCCGGCGTCAGCGGCTCGAAATAGAGCCGGTCCGAGGTGTCGTAGTCGGTCGAGACGGTCTCCGGATTGCAGTTGACCATGATCGCCTCGAAGCCGGCATCGCGCAGCGCGAAAGCCGCGTGGCAGCAGCAATAGTCGAACTCGATGCCCTGGCCGATGCGGTTCGGGCCGCCGCCGAGGATGACGACCTTCTTGCGCGACGACACCTGCGCCTCGTTTGCGAGCGCGCCGGCGAAGGGCGTCTCATAGGTGGAATACATGTAGGCGGTGGGCGAGGCGAACTCGGCGGCGCAGGTGTCGATGCGCTTGTAAACCGGATGAACGTCGAGCTTTTCGCGAATCTTCTGAATCTCTTCCACGTCTTTCCTGACCAGGGACGCGAGGCGGGCGTCGGAAAAACCCATCGCCTTCAGCATGCGCAGATTGGCGGCGTCCTGCGGGATGCCATGCTCGCGGATGCGATCTTCCATGGCCAAAATGCCGGCGATCTGCTCGAGGAACCAAGGATCGATCTTGCACATGGCGTGCACATCTTCGAGCGAGGTGCCCATGCGGATCGCCTGCGCCACCATGCGCAGCCGGTCGGGCGTCGGCGTGCCCAATGCGGCGCGGATGGCGTTGCGGTCGTCGGCGTGGTTGGCTGGCGTGCTCCCGTGGCCGATGCCGGGGATCTCGATCTCGTCCAGACCCGTCAGGCCGGTTTCCAGTCCACGCAGCGCCTTCTGCAGCGATTCCTGAAAAGTCCGGCCGATGGCCATGACCTCGCCGACCGACTTCATCGCCGTAGTCAGCACCGGCTCGGCGCCGGGGAATTTCTCGAAGGCGAAGCGCGGGATTTTGGTGACGACGTAATCGATCGACGGTTCGAACGAGGCCGGCGTCGCGCCGCCGGTGATGTCGTTCTCCAGCTCGTCCAGCGTGTAGCCGACGGCGAGTTTTGCGGCGATCTTGGCGATGGGGAAGCCGGTCGCCTTGGAGGCGAGAGCGGACGAGCGCGAGACGCGCGGGTTCATCTCGATCACCACAAGTCTTCCATCTGCAGGATTCACGGCGAACTGCACGTTGGAGCCGCCGGTCTCGACGCCGATCTCGCGCAGCACCGCGATCGAGGCATTGCGCATCATCTGGTATTCTTTGTCGGTCAGCGTCAGCGCAGGGGCGACGGTGATCGAGTCGCCGGTGTGCACGCCCATCGGGTCGATGTTCTCGATCGAGCAGACGATGATGCAATTGTCGGCCTTGTCGCGGACGACCTCCATCTCGTACTCCTTCCAGCCGAGCACGCTTTCCTCGATCAGCACTTCGGTGGTTGGCGAGGCGTCGAGGCCCGACTGGACGATCTCGTAGAATTCGGCGCGGTTGTAGGCGATGCCGCCGCCAGTGCCGCCCATGGTGAAGGACGGGCGGATGATGGCCGGCAGGCCGACATGGTCGAGCGCCTGTGCGGCGATCGCCATGGCGTGGCTGATGTAGCGCTGCTTGCGGTCGCCCTCGCCGAGGTTCCAGCGGGTTTCCAGCGCGTCGAGCGCGGCGTCGAGGTTCTCGGGCTTCTCAGCCTTGAGCGCGGCGCGCTCGGCCTCGTGCGTCTTGCGGTCGGCGTTCTTGACGTCGGTGGCGTTGGCCAGCATCGACTTCGGCGTCTCCAGGCCGATCTTGTTCATCGCCTCGCGAAACAGCGCCCGGTCCTCGGCCTTGTCGATGGCATGCGCATCGGCGCCGATCATCTCGACATTGTAGCGTTCGAGCACACCCATGCGGCGCAGCGACAGAGCGGTGTTGAGCGCGGTCTGGCCGCCCATGGTAGGCAGCAGTGCGTCGGGCCGCTCCTTGGCGATGATCTTGGCTACCACCTCCGGCGTGATCGGCTCGATGTAGGTGGCGTCGGCCAGCTCCGGGTCGGTCATGATGGTGGCCGGGTTGGAATTGACCAGGATGACGCGAAAACCTTCTTCCTTCAGCGCCTTGCAGGCCTGGGTGCCCGAATAGTCGAACTCACAGGCCTGACCGATGACGATGGGGCCGGCCCCGATGATCAGGATCGACTTGATGTCGGTGCGTCTTGGCATATCGAGGGTCCGTTCGGCAGGCGGCTTGCACGAAAAACCGGACGGGAAGGACCCGGCCGGTTGTGCTCGCGATTCTGGTATCAGGCTAGGAGGGCCTTATAGGGAAGAGTTTTGCCTGATGTAACCCCCTAAAATGCGAGTAGGGCAGTAGGGCAGTAGGGCAGAGGTTCGAGCCGCCCTATAAACATATTGCCCTATTGCCCTACTGCCTTATTCCCCTTAGCCACTCATCCCCCAGCGCCAACTGGTCCGTGATCTCGAAGCGTTCGGAAACGCCGACACGGATCATGTTCAGGCTGCCCTCGCGGGTGTAGCGGAATTCACCTGATGCATTCGAACCGGCTGGCCGGCCGGCCTGGAAGCTGATGACGCGGGTGCCGCCATCGGGCCAGGTCACGGTCACCTCGGCTTTGTCGCCCGTATGCACAACGCCTGCCTTGCAGCTGGTCATCGGCTGGCCGACATAGCGCGCGCAAGGAATCTCGTTGCGGGCACCCAGGGCCGGCGCGGGCCTCCCCGGCGGCTGCAGCCGCGCAACGGTCCGTGCGTCGGCCGGAGGCGCTGTATTGGCGACGCGATGCCGGATGGGCTCCTCCGCTGCTACGGGCGACTGCGTCTCGCCGGTCGAAGGATTTCCGCTGGCGGCGAGCGCCAGGCGGTAAGCGTCTTCGATGGCCGCCCTGCCGATTGCGTCGGCGGCTGTCATCGTGGTTTCGGGCGCGCCCAGGCGCGCTGTCAGGTCGGGAAGCGGCTGATCTGCGGATACCAGGTTCGAAGCCTCGGCTGCAGGGGCCGTGCCTTCGCCGGTCGTTTCGGCATCCGCATCCGAAACGGCCGCCGGATTGTCGGGATTCAGGTAGCGCGCGGGAGCCCATCCCGTCAGTTGCGGATTGTCAATTTCTGCGACCTTGCACCAGCGGTAGCCATTGACGTCGTTGCAGCCGAGATTGTTGACGCTCGTACCGTTAGGCAGCCGAGCCTTGATCTTGCCCATTGCCGATGCCGTGGCGCGGACGTTCAGGAGATCGCCTGGAGCGAGGTCGGTCACGATGGAAACGATCGGCGCCTCCTCGGCTTTGGCCGGCAGCAGCGCCGTCAGCAGGAGAAGGGCGGCAGTGAGCGCGTACAGCGTCGTTCGGAGCGTAACTGTGCGCCTCATCATTTTGGCCGTGGGCGATAGAAGCATTCCCGGAGGCGCGGCCTGGCACGGAAACGCCACCGCATTCCAGGTCGATTTTATAAACGACGACATGGCGCTATGTAAGTCGGAAAATGCGGCCCCGGCATGAACAAAGTTCAGCGTGCGGCATGGGCAAGCTCAGCTTGGCGGCATGAGCAAGCTCAGCTTGGCGGCATGAGCTCGTACCTGCCTCAGCCTGAGGCATGAACGCGTTCCGCGTTCAGCCTGGGAACTCGTATCTCGTTCAACCCGACATAAACCCGGTTCGCAGCGCATGGGCCCATTCCGGCCGTCCCGCCTGTTCGGCCTGCCGCGCTGCCGCCTCATGGTCATAGTCGACGGCGATGGCCGCAAAACGGTCGGGGCGGCCCGGCTCGCCCAGTTCGACAATGCCGTAGCGTGCATGCGGAGAGCCTTGCTCCGAGATATGCGCCGGTGGCGTGTCGTCGTCATAAGCGGGGCAGCCGATGCTGCCCGGATTGAAGATGACAGGGCCGTCGGGGATACGGATCAGTTCGCTGCGGTGGCTGTGGCCGCACAGCACGATGCGGCAAGCGGGATCGAGCGCGGCCAGCCGCCGCTTGATGGCGGCCAACGGTGCGCGCACCAGCTGCCCGCTGGCTATCGTATCGGTCAGATATTTTTCGTCGTGGTCGGGCCGGGCATGGAAGGCAACCACGCCCGGCGCGATCTCCAGCGTGAGAGGCAAGGCGAACAGCGCCTCGCGCTGCGCCGATGTCAGCCGTTCCTGCGCGTAGCGGTCGGACGGCCACATGGTTTCATCGGCGGTGTCGCGGGCGAGGCGGCGGTCGTGATTGCCGCGCACCGTCGGCAGGGCGAGCGCTTCAAGCCGAGCAAAAGTCTCGCGCGGCCAGAGCGGGCCGGAGACGCAATCGCCGAGATTGACGACGAGGTCGGCGCCGCCGCGCTGCCGCAGATCGTCGAGCACGGCGTCCAGGGCGAGGATGTTGCCGTGGATATCGGCGAGGACGGCAATGCGCATGGGAAGCTCCGTTGGTTGACGAGTTACTGGTCGGGAAGGGCGGACCTTGCAGGACTTTGGTTCCTCACGGAAGTGAGGGAGAGGTGGCTCGGCGAAGCCGAGACGGAGAGGGGGACTGCCCGCCACCCTTGAGCCCTCAAAGCGATCGCTTGTTCGCTTCGGAGCCCCCCTCTCCGGCCGCTTCGCGGCCACCTCTCCCCCGTTGCACGGGGGCGAGGAACAGCCTCAGGCGCGGACTTCGATCTCGGACGCGCCGACCGCGGGCAGTGCCGTATCGCCGACGGCGGCGGCAATGACGCTGTCGAGCAGGCCCGGAAAGCGGGCATTGAGGTCGTCGCGGCGCAGCGTGATCAGCCGGCTGGTGCCGACCACCTCGGTGCGTGTGACGCCGGCCTCGCGCAATTTGGCAAGGTGATAACTGAGATTGGTTTTCGAGCAGAGGTCGAGGAACTGGCTGCAGTTCAGCGGCACGCCTTCCTTGCTGGCGAGATAGCGCACGATGGCCAGCCGGGTGGGATCGCCGAGCACGGCAAGCACATTCGACAGGCTGATCTGGTCGGCGGAGGGATGGGGCAGGGTCATGCCCAGGAACTAAGCGCAATCAGGGCCGATTTCAACGCATCTCCTCCTTGATGGATGCACGCAGTTTCCACCTCCCGCCACCTTGTCCTGACATAGAGCTGTCAGGAGGGTTCCGCTATTCTCAGGTGGCTTCATTGACACCATGCCCCATTATGTACAATTGTTCAATAACTTTTGAACTAAGGATTTGTTGCCATGGACAAGCGCCTCATCTGGCTTGCGCTCGGATCATTCACGATCGCGACCGAAGGCTTCGTCATTTCAAGCCTGTTGCCCGACATCGCAGCCGATGCCGCCATCTCGATTCCACTCGCCGGGACGCTGATCACCGCCTTCGCGCTCGCCTATGCGCTCGGTACGCCGATCCTGGCGACGCTCACCGGCGAATGGGACCGGCGGCGCGTCATCTTGTGGACGCTGGTGTTTTTCGTGCTGGGCAATCTGGCGGCGGCGCTGAGTTCCTCTTTCGAATTGCTGCTGATCGCGCGCATCGTCATGGCGCTGTCGTCCGGCCTGTTCGCAGCGACGGCGCAAGGGACGGCCGTGGCGCTTGTCGATGATCATCACCGCGCCCGCGCCATCGCCGTCGTCGTCGGCGGCACCACAGTGGCGGTGGCGGTCGGCGCGCCGCTCGGCGCACTTGTCGCGACCGTTGCCGGCTGGCGCGGCACGTTCTTTGCCATCGCCGGGCTCGGCGCGCTGGCCGGCGCCATCCTGTGGTACCGGCTGCCGCGCGGCATCGTCGGCACCAAGCTGCCGCTCAGGCAGCGGCTGGCTGCAACCCTTCGCCCCGGCGTGCCATCGATCCTGCTGACCACACTTTTGGCGCTCACCGGCGCCTTTACGGTCTTTGCCTTTGTCGCGCCGCTAGCCGTCGAAGGCGGAGGCTTGAGCCCGATTGCGCTGCCCGGCATGCTGCTCGCCTTCGGTGTCGGCGCCGTCATCGGCAACATTGCCGGCGGGCAGGCTGCCGATCGCTTCGGCGCGACGCGCACCGTCAGCTGGTCGCTGGCGCTGAGTGCGGTCATGCTGGTCATGCTTTCGGTCATCCCGGCATTCCTGCCGCACAGCGTGGCCGGGCCGGCGCTGATGGCCATGATGGTGCCGTGGGGCATTGTCGGCTGGGCCTTCCCGCCGGCGCAGGCCAGCCGCATCATCAAGCTGGCGCCCGACGCAGCGCCCATCGTGCTGTCGCTCAACGGCTCGGCGCTCTATCTCGGCGTGGCGCTGGGCGCCGTCGTCGGCGGCACGGTGCTGCGCTATGGCGCGCCAGCCGATCTCGGCCTAGTCGCAGCAGTGTTCCCGATCCTGGGTCTTGGCGTCATGCTCGCCGGCCACCGGGCGGCGCGGGCGATTGCCATGCCGGCGGAGTAAGGGAGATCGCAGAACCATGGCGCTGCCCTCATCACCCTGCCGGGCAACTTGGGTTTCTCTCCCCACTCACATCTAGCGGAGCAAGGAACCAGGTCCTGTAACCCCACACTATTTCCAGGTTCGGCGTCTCTCGATCTCGGCTTCGGACGGCTGTTCCTGGGCGAAGGACCCGGTCTTGATTTCACCGGCGCGTTCATAGCTCGCTATGATGACGCCGGTGCTCGATGCCTGTGAGCGGTTCAGCTTGAAAGCCGCCGGAATTGCGCCACCGCCAAACAGCCGCTTCCCCTTGCCCAGCACCAGCGGCAAGATCAGCAGGCTGACCTCGTCGATCAGGTCGTTGGCGAGCAAGGTCTGGATCAACTCGCTCGATCCCTGGATGAGCAGGTCCGGCCCGTCCTCCTGCTTGAGCTGGCGCAGTGTGGCCACGACGTCGTCGCCGAGCGACTGGCTGTTTTGCCACGACAGCGTATCGGGCCTGTGCGTGGCCACATATTTGGTGGCCGCGTTGAAACTGTCGCCGATCGGATCGTTCTTCTGATACGGCCAATGCGCAGCGAAGATATCGTAGGTCCTGCGGCCGAGGAGCAGCGCGAACGGTTTTGCGAAGGTCTCACCAATAAAGGCGCCCCCGACGTCGTCCCAGTAATGGAACGTCCAGCCACCGAATTCGAAGCCGCCGCTCGGGTCTTCTTCCGGCCCGCCAGGCGCCTGCATGACGCCGTCGAGGCTGACGAATGTCGCAGTGATGATCTTCCTCATTGAATTCTCCCTTTTTCATCATCCGTGCTGTCGGGGCCGGATTTCGGCCAAAGGACGTGCGAGTGGACGCCGGTCCGACAGGGGCCACAAAATTCTGGATTCGGCGCATGGCGAGCGGCAAGCACTGGATGGGCAGCCTCGGCGACGTCATTGCGGCCGCCTGGCGCCAACACCTTTCGACGAGAACCAGACGTCGCCGATGACGACGGTGGCGGTGTTGTCCGGTGCCTTGTCGGCCGTCAGCCAGATCGAGCGGCTGCGTGCCGCCTTGTCGCGGTCGAGGATTTTCGCCGCGGGGCCTGCAAGCGAGGCGCCGACGCAAGGGATGAACCATGACCGCATGAACGGATCGCAGGCAAAGCCTTGTTCGGTGCGAGTCACCATCACCGCGAGGCCAACGCGCTCGGTCGGACGCCACGGAAAGACCATGCGGGCGCCAGGCTTCAGCGCCTTCAGCCACTCGGCCGGTGGTGCTGCGACGCCGGCATTGACATAGATGATGTCGGACGGTGGCAGGCTGCCGATGACCGCATCGCCATGGATGACGGTCACATTGCCAAAGGCTTCGAGGTTCTGTCTCGCGCGGTCGGCGAGACTGGATTCCAGTTCGAAGGCGGTGACTGCGCCGCCGGGTGAAACCAGCTGTGCCAGCAGAGCTGTGTAGTAGCCGGTGCCGGCGCCGACATGGGTGACGGTCTCGCCGGGTTTTGGCGCCACCTTGCCGATCCACATGGCATGCAGGAACGGCTCGCCATTGTTGATGCCTTTGTCGGCGTCGAGCGACACCAGCACGTTCTGATAGACGTGAACAGGATCGGCGCTCGGCGTTTCGACCTTACCGTTGCCGGCGACGACCGACCACGGCCCGGGCCCGAGAAAAGCCTCGCGCGGCACCGCGGCGAACACGTCTTCGAGACGCGGATCGGCCGGACCTGCATTGGCAGCCATCAGTCGCGCATAAAAGCGGCGCACATCGGCGAGATCGGTCATGGCCTCAAGATAGCGCAGACTGCCGATTTGTCGCGTCATTCCAGATCGCCTCTGGCCGACGCATCAGCGCCGAGACAGTTGAAGCGTTTCGCATGGCAATGAAGGCGACACGCTAAATCTACCGCCATTGCCGACAGTCCTGCCGGAACCGCCGCGTTGCCGCTGCGTTTGAGGTCGTGCCAAGCGATTGGCGCGAGACCGAGGAGGATACCATGGGCGTTGAACAGGCACCGACAGCGAAGGGCAAGCAAGCGGCCAAGGGATTGAACCAAGCTGCGGCGAAGGACGAACGCAAGACGGAAGCGGAAACCGGCCGCCCGCTCAAAAAGGGCGCGGTCCGCTTCGACGAGCGGTCGAAAAGCTCGGACGGCAAGAGCGCGGGTACCAAGCAGAAGATCTGAGCGTAACCCGCTAGGTCCAAGACAAAAAAAGCCGTCGGCAGGGCTCTCAGCCGCGGGTGTCGTGCACCGACTGACCCCAGAGCCGGCGGCCCTTCATGCGAAAAATACTGTGACTTGGCGCAACCATTGGGATAATTGTTTGTTGGGTCGGATCGGGCCATGAGATCGGCCAGGTACCGATACGTGCATCGCGAGGAGTGCCATGCTCTGGAAGGGTCGTCGTCAAAGTGACAATGTCGAAGACCAACGCGGCCAGGGTGGCGGGTTCAACCTGCCGCGCGGTGGGCCCGGCCGGTTCCGCATCCCTGTCGGCGGCCGCTCCGGCGGCGGAATGTCGCTGTCGACCATCATCATTCTCGTGGTCCTCTATTTCGGGCTGAAGGCCTTCGGCATCGATCCGCTGCAGATCCTGGCCGGCGGCGGTGGCGGCTTAGCGCCTGGCGGCGGCGGTCAGATCACCGACAACAGCGGCGGCACCGGTGCGCCGGCCTCCGACGAGATGAAGCAGTTCGTCTCGACGGTGCTGGCCGAGACCGAGGACACCTGGACCGGCATTTTCCAGGCCGAGGGCCTGACCTATGAGGATCCGAAGCTGGTGCTGTTCAGCGGCCAGATCCGCTCGGCCTGCGGCTCCGCCTCGTCTGCGGCCGGACCGTTCTACTGTCCCGGCGACCGCAAGGTCTATCTCGATACCACTTTCTTCCAGCAGCTCGACCAGCAATTCGGCGCCTCGGGCGATTTCGCCCAAGCCTATGTGATCGCGCATGAGGTCGGCCATCATGTGCAGAATCTCACCGGCATCCTGCCCAAGTTCAACCAGATGCGGCAGCAAATGGGCGAGGCCGAGGCCAACCACATGTCGGTGCAGGTCGAACTTCAGGCCGATTGCTTCGCCGGCGTCTGGGCGCATTTCACCGGGCAGAAAGGCATTCTGGAACAGGGCGACATGGAAGAGGCGCTGAACGCTGCCCAGCAGATCGGCGACGACACGCTGCAGAAGAGGATGCAGGGTTATGTCGTGCCGGAAAGCTTCAACCACGGCACCTCGCAGCAGCGGCAGACCTGGCTGGCGCGTGGCTACAGGAGCGGCAAGCTGTCGGACTGCGATACGTTCAACACTCCGATCTAAGGTGTTCGAACACTCCCGCTTAAGTTGCCACGCGCCGCGGCGGGGCACGTCAGCTGATGTCAGGAGAGGACTGCCGAGTCCGTTCTCTTATTGTTCCGTAAGACAGGCTCGCCTATAACGAGCCCGCGCCTTTGCCCCAAGGCGGTCTGAGGAGCCGACGTCATCATGATAGACCCCAAAACCGCCAGGCGGGGCCTTGCGCTCGTTTTCATCACGCTGCTGCTCGATATCATCGGCTTCGGCATCATCATGCCGGTGCTGCCGGCCTATCTCAGGGAATTGACCGGCGTTGGCATCGGCGAGGCGGCGATCGAGGGGGGCTGGCTGTTCTTCGCCTATGCGGCGATGCAGTTCGTTTTCGCACCTGTCATCGGCGGGTTGAGCGACCGGTTCGGACGGCGGCCGATCCTGCTCGCCTCCGTCTTCACCTTTGCCCTCGATAATCTGATCTGCGCTGTCGCCTGGTCCTACCCGATGCTGTTTATCGGACGCGTGCTGGCCGGCATTTCCGGCGCCAGCTATTCAACGACTTCCGCTTTCATCGCCGACATCTCGACCGATGAGAACCGGGCGAAGAACTTCGGCCTGCTCGGCATCGCCTTCGGCGTCGGCTTCGTCATCGGACCGGTTCTGGGCGGGCTGCTCGGCACGTTCGGGCCACGGGTACCGTTCTATTTCGCCGCCGCGCTTGCTTTCCTGAATTTCCTGATCGCCCTGTTTCTGTTGCCCGAAACGCTTGATAACAAGCACCGCCGCCGCTTCGAGTGGAAACGCGCGAACCCGGTCGGGACGCTCATCCAGATGCGCAACTACCAAGGCATTGGCTGGATCGGGCTTGTCTTCTTCCTGATGACGCTTGGGCATATGATGTATCCGGCGGTGTGGTCGTTCGTCTCCAATTACCGCTATGGCTGGAACGAACAGCAGATCGGTTTCTCGCTCGGCGCCTTCGGTCTGTGCGGGGCGATCGTCATGGCGACGGTCCTGCCGCGCGTGATCCCCAAACTTGGCGAGTGGAAGACGGCGGTACTCGGTCTTGCATTCACGGCACTCAGCGCCTTCGGCTACGCCTTCGCGTCGCAAGGCTGGATGATCTATGCGGTGATCGTCGTCGGCTGTCTGGAAGCCTTGGCCGATCCGCCGCTCAGAAGTCTCGCCGCCGCCAAGGTGCCGCCTTCGGCGCAGGGCGAACTCCAGGGGGCGATGACCTCGATCTTCTCGATCACGTCGATCATCACGCCGCTGCTTTATACGGCGATCTTTTCCTGGTTCACCGGTCCGGGCGCGCCCGTGGTGTTCGGCGGGGCCCCTTATCTGCTCGGCGCGGTTTTTCTCACGCTGGCGCTCATCGTCTTCGTCACGAAAGTGGCCAAGCCGACGCCGAAGGAAGTCAAACGCATGCATGCGCAAGAAGCGGTGACCGACGGGGTTGATCTTCGTTAAGAGCGAAAAAGCATGAAGGCGGCTCCATTTCCGCCGTCGCCGCCAGTCAATCCGTTTTAACGTAATTGCGGGCGCAAAGCCGATACTCACTTTTCGTGGAAAATGCTCCAATGCATGTCGCCCAAAAGTGCGCCCAGCGGTTTTGGGACAACGACATGCACAAAAACAGGAACTTAAAGAGCGTCGCAGGAATCCCTTCAGACGCGACGGGCTTTAGGCGCGCTCCGCCAGCGCCGGCTCGCCGCGCTTTTCGCGGATGAGATTGACGAAGCGGCGGAACAGATAGTGCGAATCCTGCGGGCCGGGTGAGGATTCGGGATGATGCTGGACCGAGAAGACCGGTCTTCCTGTCAGCGTGATGCCGCAATTCGAGCCGTCGAACAGCGAGACATGGGTTTCTTCGACGCCGCGCGGCAACGAGTCGGCATCGACGGCAAAGCCGTGGTTCATCGAGACGATCTCGACCTTGCCGGTGGTGTGATCCTTGACCGGATGATTGGCGCCGTGATGGCCCTGATGCATTTTGGCGGTTTTGCCGCCCAGCGCCAGCGCCAGCATCTGGTGGCCGAGGCAGATGCCGAACACCGGGATGTCGGTCTTCAGCAGGTCCTGGATGACCGGAACGGCATAGCCGCCGGTGGCTTCCGGGTCGCCGGGACCGTTGGAGAGAAAGATGCCGTCGGGCCGCATGGCGAGGATCTCCTCGGCGCCGGTGCTGGCCGGCACCACCGTGACCTTGGCGCCAAGACCGGCAAGCAGGCGCAATATGTTGCGCTTGACACCGTAGTCGATGGCGACGACATGCATGGACGGATCGGTCTGTTCGCCAAAGCCCTCGTCCCAGACCCAGGGCGTCTCGCGCCAGACCGAGGACTGGCCGGAGGTGACGTCCTTGGCCAGGTCAAGCCCGATCAGGCCGGACCAGGCGGCGGCGCGGCGCTTCAGATCGTCGATGTCGAAGATGCCGTCGGGCGCGTGCGCGATGACGGCGTTGGGCATGCCTTTTTCACGGATCAGCGCTGTCAGCGCGCGCGTGTCGATGCCCGAAAGCGCCACGATGCCACGCTTCTTCAGCCATTGGTCGAGACCAGCTGCGGCGCGATAGCTGGACGGATTGGTGACGTCGGCCTTGAACACGGCGCCGACGGCGCCGGCGCGCGCGACCGGGTTGAGATCCTCGATGTCCTCGTCATTGGTGCCGATATTGCCGATATGCGGAAAGGTGAAGGTGACGATCTGGCCGCTATAGGACGGGTCGGTGAGGATTTCCTGATAGCCTGTCAGCGCGGTGTTGAAGCAGACTTCGGCGACGGCGGAGCCGGTGGCGCCAAGGCCGCGGCCCTCGATGACGGTGCCGTCGGCCAGCACCAGCAAGGCCGTCGGCTTCTCAGGGGCCCAGGGGGCGGTCGTTGCCATGGCGACACTCCTAAAGGGCTGCGCCCTTCGATCGGTCCGACGGACCACTCTGCGCAGCAAACCGCGCGCAGCGGCGATTTCGCAGCCAGCGCGCGCAACAAAAATTCAGTTCATGCAAGGCCCAGTACATAGGGGAAGGCGCCAAGGCGGTCAATGATGCCACGCCGTACGAGCCCTGGATTTATTTCGTCGAATAATATCAGCGGTTTGCCGGGCGACGTCGAATTTGCCTTGGGCTTTCGGCACGGCTATTGTCCGCCGCATTCGAAGGAGAAAGCATCATGCGGGGCAAAATCGCCGAATCCCTGAAGAGCGCGATGAAGGCGCAGGACAAGCGCCGGCTGCCGACCTTACGGCTGATCCAGGCGGCCATTCACGATCGCGACATCGCCAATCGCGGCGCCGGCAATGAGCCGGCCAGCGACGACGAGATCCTGCAGATACTGGCCAAGATGGTGAAGCAGCGCGAGGAGTCGGCCAAGGCTTTCGACGACGGCAAACGGCCGGAGCTTGCCGCACAGGAGCGCGACGAGATGGCTATCATTCGAGACTTCCTGCCGACGCAACTGGGCCAGGCCGAGACCGAAACGGCGATCCGCGGCGCCATCGCCGAGACCGGCGCCAGCGGCGTCAAGGACATGGGCAAGGTGATGGCTGCACTAAAGGAGAAATACGCGGGCCAGATGGATTTCTCCAAGGCGAGCGGCATCGTCAAGGGACTGCTGCAGTAGGGATTTTCCCCGCTCTTGCGATGTTCATAAGGCCTCGAAGGAGGCGACCACGAGGAGCCAGCCCAGCCGGATGTGGATGATCCTCAAGCGCTCTTCGGTTTCTTCTGAGAGCGGGTGGTGGTAGCTCGCCCTGACATGTTCAGTGCCACGGCGGCGCGAATGAGCGCCTTCAATGCCTCTTCATCGATCTTGTCGCCCTCATGGATATCGATGGCGCGCCTGGTGTTGCCTTCGAGGCTGGAGTTGAAGAGGCCTGAAGGGTCCTCCAGCGAGGCGCCCTTGGCGAAGGTCATCTTCACGACATTCTTGTACGTCTCACCGGTGCAGATAATTCCGGCGTGCTCCCACACCGGAACTCCTCTCCACTTCCACTCCTCGATCACTTCGGGATCTGCCTGCTGGATGACGGTTCGGACCCAAGCGAGCATCTCGCCCCGCCAATCGCTCAGCTCGTTGATTCTCGCATCTATCAACTGAGAGGGAGTGACTCCTCCTGCCCCTTCCTTCGAGCCGCTCGTCTTCATGGCTGTTGTCGCTTTGGTCATGATACTGGGTCCAAATGGCTTTGTGCGCGTCCGGCGCCTCACGACGGGATCGATGCGGCGAGCCGTTTGCCGTTCCGGCGCGAACGCTTGGCCTATTAGGCTTCGTGCCAATGCCGGGCAACAAACTCTCAACATCGAGGAGGAACCTTCGTCCCTCCAGACCCGTTTTGCAACGAGGATCATACGAAATTGGAGCCTCGATTTGTCGGCGCGTTTGTTGAACATTATCGGCGCCGCCACCAGCGCCGGCGCCTATTCGCCGGGGCAGGAACAAGCGCCCGCGGCCTTTCGGCGGCATGGGCTCGCAGAGGCGCTCGCGAGCCGAGGCAGAACCATCAGGGATGATGGCGATGTTGCATCGTTCCGATGGCGACCGGATCCCTCGCAGCCGCAGGCTATGAACCTAGAGGCCGTGCGCCACGCCTGTGACTTGGTCGCAAGCCACGTGGCGACGGCGATCGCAGCACAGGAGGACGTGCTTGTTTTAGGCGGCGATTGTACTGTGGAGTTGGGAACGGTCGCCGGAGCGAACGCGGCCGGTGCACGGATCGGGCTCGTCTACATGGATTTCGACGCCGATCTCAACACACCTGATACGAGCGACGGCGCCTTGGACTGGACTGGTGTCGCTCATCTGCTCGATATTCCCGGATGCGAGCCTTCGCTCGCCAGGCTCGGCCCAACCCGCCCGATGCTTGTGCCTCAGCAACTCCTCTATTTCGGCGTCGAGAACATCACTCCGCCCGAAGCTGTGGTGATCAGAGATAACGCGATTAAAGTTATATCGCGTGAGGAAGCTTTGAGTGATATCGAGGCGGCGACAGCGCGCGCGGCCGACTGGGCGGCCCGCTTTGACTGTGTGCTTATTCACTTCGATGTCGATGCACTCTCCTTTGTCGATTTTCCGATTGCTGAGAATGTGCGCCGTTGCGACGGTCTCAAACTGGAGCACGCCGCCTTCGCGCTAAAGCAGTTGACCGCCCTGCCGCAATGGCGCGGCCTGACCATCACAGAAGTTAATCCGGCCCATGCGCCAGACGAGTCCGCCGCGTTCGCCCGCTTGAATGAGGTGCTTACAGACGCCCTTGGGTAATTCGCGACGCATCTCACATTCGTTCGCCGGGCAATTGGCTGGCTTGCTTCACCCAAGCGGCAAATTGAGCTTCGTCGAGCTGGTCCTCATAAACGTCGAGATAGCGCACTTCCTTGTGCTTGGACTTGCCGGGAGGAAGAGGACGCAGTGACGTGCCTCGGAAGAAGGTCACTTTGACGTAGCGGGTGAAGACATGGAACGACAGGAACCAGCCCTGGCCTTCGATGCCGTAAAATGGCGAGTTCCATTTGACTGCCTTGTGCACACCGGGGACGGTGCGCGCGATGATCGCGTCGAGACGGCGCCCGACGTCGCTTTTCCAGCCCGGCATGGCCGCGATGTAGGCCTGCACGGGAGCGTCGCCTTCAGCCTTCGCGATCTGGGGGTTGCCGCCTGCGAGGAGTGCCGGTTTCGCGGCCTTGCCGGGCTGCGGCTCCGGCGTCGCCTTGCGCGGTTTGGTCGGTTTCGCAGCGACCCGCTCGGCGGCGGCCTTCGCCGACTTCTCGGATGTGTGGTCGGCCATTGTGTTCACTCCAAGTGGTAATCGATGATACTTGATTTTAGAAAGCCGCCCCTGAAGATCAATTTCGGAATCCTATTGATCTCCGCCAAACCCACAAGCGCACAGGCAGAGGCTCCTCTCCAAAAGGCGGACGTCGCGGAAAGCCTGCGCTACCGGATCGATTTGTGGAGTCTGCCCGTCTATTCGGCTGCAGCCGGCAGCGGCGGCGTGGTGTTGCGGCGCCACTCCTGGAGATGCGAGGCAAGCGCGACCGCCACGGCGACCAGCATGGCCATGGCGCCAACCACCGGCAGGCTGCGATAGCCATAACCGGCATTGAGCATAGCGGCACCGAGCGAGGCGGCCAGCGCGATGCCGACATTGAAGCCGGCCGGGATGAGCGATGAGGCGAGATTGGAGGCATCCGCCGTCCACGTCAGGATACGGGTCTGGATCGGCGTGCCGATGGCGAAGCTGAGTCCGCCCCAGACAGTGATCGCCACGACCATCGGCACCGGGTACGGGCTGACGGCGTAAATGACGGCAAGTGTCACCGCCTGCATGAAAAGCATGGTGATGAGCGAGGGCATCAGTTTCCAGTCGGCGAGCCGCCCGCCAAGAAAGACGCCGATCGTCGCGCCGACGCCGTTGAGCAGGAGCACCCAGGGCACGAGGTCCTCATCGAGGCCGGTGATTTCAAACAGCGTCGGCGTGATGTAGGTGAAGAGGCCGAACTGACCGATCATCAGCATCAGCATGAGGATCAGCGACGTCCAGACCTGCTGGCGTGCGAGCACGCGAACCTCGCTGCCGAAACTGACGGACTGGCGCGACGATCCCGTCTTGCGTGGGAGGAGGGCGGCCATGGCGGCGATGGAAACCACACCAAGCGCGCACATCACCCAGAACGTCGCACGCCACCCCCAGATGTTGCCGATCGCCGTGCCGGCCGGCACGCCGATGACATTGGAGACCGTGAGGCCCGACAGGATGAGCGCAACGGCCATTCCGCGCTGGTCGTGGCGGACCAGGCCGACCGCGACCACCATCGCGACGCCGAAATAGGCGCCGTGCGCCACGGCCACCGCAATCCGCAACAGCAACATGGACGCGAAGTTGGGTGCAAGTGCGCAAGCGGCCTGGCCAATGGTGAAGGCTGCGGCAAGGCCAAGCAGCAAGGCCTTGCGCGAAATCGTCTTGGTGGCGAGCGTCAATAGCGGTCCGCCGATTGCGATGCCGCCGGCGTAGCCGGAGACGAGGTAGCCGGCAGTTGGGATGGAGACGCCAAGGCCATCCGCCACCTGCGGCAGCACACCGGCGATGACGAACTCGGTGGTGCCGAATGCGAACGCAGCGATGAACAGGGCGATGAGGGGAAGCATGGCGCTGGAAGGCGATCCTTGAATGAGATGGCCTCAAATCACGAACGAGAGCGGCGAGCAATCCAGAAATTGTCGACGCCGGTTTAGGTTTTCTTGATCGGGCTGGCGCGACGGTTTTTCCTTCTCCCTTTGTTGTGGGAGAAGGACAAGGCTCCGGGATCACCCGGCCTTCAACCGCGAGCCGGTGAGCAGGCCGCGCTCCTCGAGCACGGGATAAGCCATCGAGGCGAGCAGCGAGTTGATCTGCTTCAGGTCGCGGATGGTGTCGAGATGGATGGAACTGGTCTCGACGCTCTTGGCGGTGCCGTCGCGCAGCCGCACGAAGTGGCTGGCGCTGGTCTCCTTCTCGCGGTCGCGCAGCCGGTCCTTTTCGAGCACCAGCTGGCGGGCGGTCTCCGGATCGCGCGAGACCAGCACGTTGAAGGCAAGCCGTGCGTTGGCGAGCACCGAGGCGTGGAAGGCGCAAAGCTCACGCCAGCCCTCGGGCGTGAACTCCAGCCCGCGCTCGAGCTTCTTCCTGACATGCACCAGCATGTTGCGCACGATGATGTCGCCGACCTGCTCGAGCTTGACGCAGGCGCCGATCAGCTCCTGGCAGCGCAGCGCCTCGTCCTCGCTCAGCGGGTTCTTCGTGACCTTGGCCAGATAGAGCTTTATCGCTGCGTGCTTCTTGTCGACGCGGTCGTCGAGCGCGGCCAGCGCCTTGATCTTGTCGGCGTCGGCGGTCTCATAGAGCTCGATGATGCGCTTCAGCATGATCTCGACCGTCTCGCAGACCCGCACCACCTCACGGGTGGCGTTGGCCAGCGCCTGGCTCGGCACATCCAGCGCGCTGTCGTTGAGCGCGGACAGCTCGACGACGTCGAGCGCTTCGCCCGGCGCCGGTTTGGTGCCGAGCGCCACGATCTTTTCCGAAGCGCGGTAGACGAGACCGGCCAGTGGCAGGCCGGCAACCAGGATCAGGATGTTGAACAAGATGTGTGCGTTGACGATCTGGTCGGGCACGGTGGCGCCGAGAAAGGCGACCGGCGGCTTCAACCACAGGAACAGGATCAGCATGGCCAGAGAGCCCATCCCGCGCATCAGGAGATTGCCGATCGGTACGACACGCACGCCCGGCTCCGCATTGCGGGTGAGCAGGGGCGCGATGATCGACGACCCCAGATTGACGCCGAGCACCAGCACGATGCCGAGTTCGGGCGGGATGAAGCCACGGCCGGCGAGCGTCACCATCAGCAGCACCGCGGCGATCGAGGAATGAAACAGCCAGGTGACCAGCGCCGCCAGCAGATAGGCGGTGACCGGGTCGCCGGAGAAGTAATCGACGACGACCGGCATCAGCGTGCTCTGGCGCAGCGGCTCCGATGCCTGGCCGATCATCTCCAGCGACAATACCAGCAGGCCGATGCCGACCAGGATGCGGCCGAACTGGCGCCAGTCGCGCCGCTCGGTGGCCATGAACATGACGGTGCCGGCGACAAGACAGACCGGCACCAGCAGCGACAGGTCGAAGGTGAGCAACTTGACCACCAGTGCCGAGCCGATCTCGGCGCCGCGCACGGCAAGCTGGCCCGATATGCCGCTGACGATGCCGGCGCCGGCAAAGGAGCCGACCAGCAAGGTGACGGCGGTGGAGCTTTGCAGCGCGATCGCCAGGCCGCAGCCGGCCAGAACCGCCATGAAAGGATTGCGCATGGTCGCGCGCAGCTTGTGGCGCAGCACATCGCCATAGGCGCGCTCGACACCTGTCTTCGCCAAGCGGGTGGCAAACAGCATCAGCGCCACCGCGCCGGCAAGATGCAGCAAAACGACCGAACCGCTCATGTCAGGCTCGCATTCCGACAGGCGACAGCGATACGGGCGCCGTGACGGCACAGGAGTAAAAGAGGGGGCGAATCAAGGACATTGCAAGGGTCGATACTATTCCCATTACTTTTAGCCGGATAATAAATTTTGCCCAATTCGGCCGGCTGTTGGTGCGCGACAGGGTGTGTCGGAAATGGATGGATCGCAAAATGGTTGCATTGCCGGCCGGCTTCTGGATGGTCGCGCGGTCGAGGGCCGACGACCCCTTCAAATCCGGTTTGAGCTGAGTGTTGAATTAGCTATCTTAAATACCTGAAATCATTACAGAAACGTAATCCGCGTGTTCAGTTTCGGTTCATTCTTCGGGCTCTATTGCTTGGGCATCGGCAACCAAAGGAGTAACCCCGTGATGAAACGCATCATTCTTTCCGCAGTCGCCCTCTCCATGCTGGCTGCCACGTCCCTGCAGGGCCAGGCAGCGCCGCTGAACGCGCCGAATGCACCCCGGTCGAACTACAGCCAGGTCGACTGGAAGAAGCCGGACAGCCACGTGAAGAAGCGCGTCGTGGTGAAGAAGAAAGTCGTGGTGAAGAGGAACCATTGGCGCAATGGCCAGAAATATTCCAGCTGGAAGCGCCACCAGCCGATCCGCGACTATCGCCACTATGGCCTGCGTCGTCCGAGCCGTGGCCAGGAATGGATCCGTGTCGGCAACGACTATCTCTTGGTCGGCGTCGTCTCCGGCATCATCTTCGGCGCGATCGCCGCGCACTGATCGTCCAAATGTCCACCGGCACTATGCCGGAATAGGAAAGAAGGCGGCCCGGAGCGGTCGTCTTCTTTTGCCCTGTGAAAACCGGGTATGGTCCGCATTAGGAGTCGTCGGGTTTCGCCGGTGTGATTATATGGAGGACAAACGAGCCGTTCCCGATGCGCTTTCCCCCTGCCTTCCTCGACGAGATACGCGACCGCGTGCCGATTTCATCGGTGATCGGCCAGCGCGTGGCGTGGGATAGGAAGAAGACCAACGCGCCGCGCGGCGACTATTGGGCGTGCTGCCCCTTCCATGGCGAGAAGAGCCCGTCCTTCCATTGCGAGGACAAGAAGGGCCGCTATCATTGCTTCGGCTGCTCGGTTTCGGGCGACCACTTCAAGTTCCTCACCGAACTCGACGGGATGAGCTTTCCCGAAGCGGTCGAGAAGATCGCCGACATGGCCGGCGTGCCGATGCCGGTGCGCGATGCCCAGGAGGAACGGCGCGAAAAGGAACGCGCCAGCCTGACCGAAATCATGGAAATGGCGACTGCCTTCTTCCAGGAGCGGCTGCAGGGACCGGAAGGCGCAAAAGCCCGGGCCTATCTGCGCGACCGCGGGCTGACACCGGCGACGCAGCAGTCGTTCCGGCTCGGCTATGCGCCCGACAGCCGCAACGCGCTGAAGGAGCATCTTGCCGCCAAGGGCGTGCCCAAGGCCGATATCGAGGCATGCGGGCTGGTGCGCCATGGCGACGACGTCCCGGTCTCCTACGACTGGTTCCGCGACCGCATCATGTTCCCCATCCCGGATTCCAGAGGCAAGATAATCGCCTTTGGCGGGCGGGCGCTGGCCGCCGATGCGCTCGCCAAATACATGAATTCGCCCGACACCGAGCTCTTCCACAAGGGCAATGTGCTCTACAATTTCGCCCGTGCGCGCCAAGCGCTGGGAAAGGGGGCGCTGGCCAAGGGTGGCACGGTCATCGCCGTCGAGGGCTATATGGACGTGATCGCGCTGGCGCAGGCCGGTTTCGAGAATGTCGTGGCGCCGCTCGGCACCGCGCTGACCGAAAATCAGCTCGAACTCCTGTGGCGGATGGCCGGCGAGCCGGTGCTGTGCTTCGACGGCGACCAGGCCGGACTGAAGGCGGCATGGCGCGCCGCCGACATGGCGCTGCCGGCGGTTCAGGCAGGCCGCTCGGTGCGCTTTGCGCTTCTGCCAGAAGGCAAGGACCCCGACGATCTGGTCAAGGCCGACGGGCCGGACGCGTTTCGCGCAGTGCTTTCCGAGGCGCGGCCGCTCGCGGACCTTTTGTGGGTGCGCGAAACGGCCGGCGGCGTCTTCGACACGCCGGAGCGGCGGGCGGAACTGGAAAAGACGCTGCGCGAACTGACCAGCCGCATCCGTGACGAGAGCTTGCGCTACCACTACCAACAGGAAATGCGCGAGCGGGTGCTAAGCTTTTTCGGCACCCAGCGCAGCGCGCGACAAGGCTATCAAGGCGGGCGCCAAGATGCGCGGCCCGGCGGGCGCTTTCAGGGCAAGGGCTCCGCTCCTGGCGGACAGTTCGCACGCGGCGGCAATGCCGGCGGACGCACCGCGATCACCGAAAGCCTCGGCCGCTCGGCGCTGGTCAAGCGCGGCAGTGAGGGGATGTCGGTGCGCGAGGCGACGATCATCGCAGCTCTTGTCAATCATCCGGCGCTGATCGACGAGAATTTCGAACATGTCGAGTTCCTCGACCTCGCCAATACCGATCTGAAGCGGCTGCATGCGGCGATCCTCGATGCGATGGCGCATGACATGGCCAACGACCGCGACGCGGTGATCGCGACGATCGAACGGGCCGGCTGCGGCGAGATCTGGGCGCGCGTGGTGGCGCTGATCAAACGGGCTCGGCAGTGGCCGGCGCTGGAAACAGCCGGACTTGACGATGCCCGCGACGCCTTCAGCCAGGCGCTCCACTTGCAGCGCAGCGCGCGCACCTTACATAAGGAGCTGAAACAGGCGGAAGCGGCGCTCGCCAGCGATCCCACAGACGAAAACTACCGGCATCTCGTCGAGATCCAGGCGCAATTTCGTGATGTGCAAGCAACGGAAGCGCTGATCGAAGGGTTCGGCGTGTCTTCGGGCAGGGCCGGGCGGGTGTAGGTCGAAGCTTACGAAAGAGTGAAAGTGCAGAACCGTCCTTGCGCGTCGAATCAGCCGCGGCGCTTTAAGTCGGGTAATTGATTCGCTTTTTTCATGCGAATCATGCGAGAGGCGCTTGACCTTCTGGCAGAATGACGGAATCAGGACGATTCGAAACGTTAACCCGTGCCGGCGTCGACGGGAAATGCAGCGATGTGAGGTACCGGTCACTGGACAGGCAGTCAGCCTGCCACAGATACCAGGGTTAATCTGGACTTAACGAGAGATGCAGTTACTGGCCCGGGGAAGCGCGTTCTAGAGCGAGCGCATCTGATTTAACCGGTACGGCAGCTTACGCGGCTTGATACTTGGCCGCTTGGAGAAAATTAAGAATGGCGACAAAAGAAAAGGAAGAGGTCGAGACCGAACGTGAAGGCGCCACCGATGGCCCTCTGCTCGACCTTTCCGACGATGCTGTCAAGAAGATGATCAAAGCCGCCAAGAAGCGCGGCTATGTCACCATGGACGAACTGAATTCGGTGCTGCCCTCGGAGGAAGTGACCTCCGAGCAGATCGAGGACACGATGGCCATGCTCTCCGACATGGGCATCAACGTTGTTGAGGACGACGAGCAGGGCGAGGAGCCCGAAGCCGCCGACGCGGCTGCCGACGCCGAGGAAGACGCCAACGAACTGGCCGAGCAGACCGGTACCGCCGTTGCCGCGACGACCACCAAGAAAGAGCCGACCGATCGCACCGACGATCCGGTTCGCATGTATCTGCGCGAAATGGGCTCGGTCGAGCTTCTGTCGCGCGAGGGCGAAATCGCGATTGCCAAGCGCATCGAGGCCGGCCGCGAGACGATGATCGCGGGCCTGTGCGAAAGCCCGCTGACCTTCCAGGCCATCATCATCTGGCGTGACGAGCTCAACGAATCGAAGATCCTCTTGCGCGAGATCATCGACCTCGAAGCGACCTATGCCGGACCGGAGGCCAAGCAGGCGCCGGTGGTCGAGCGGATCGAGGAAGCCAAAACCGAGGACAAGCCGCGCCGTTCGCGCGAGGACGAGGACGACATCACCAATGTCGGCGGCGACACGCGCGGTCTGACTGATGACGACGAGGAAGACGAGGACGAAGCCAGCCTGTCGCTGGCGGCGATGGAAGCGGAGCTGCGCCCGCAGGTGATGGAGACGCTCGACGTCATCGCCGACACCTACAAGAAGTTGCGCAAGCTGCAGGACCAGCAGGTCGAGAACCGGCTGGCTGCCGCCGGCACGCTGTCGCCCAGCCAGGACCGCCGGCTGAAGGAGCTGAAGGATCAGCTGATCAAGGCGGTGAAGTCGCTATCCCTTAACACGGCGCGCATCGAGGCGTTGGTCGAGCAGCTCTACGACATCAACAAGCGCCTGGTGCAGAACGAGGGCAAGCTGTTGCGGCTGGCCGAAAGCTATGGCGTGCGCCGCGAGGAATTCCTGAAGGAATACCAGGGCTCGGAACTCGATCCCAACTGGACGCGCTCGATCGGCAATCTGACCTCGCGCGGCTGGAAGGAATTCACCAAGAACGAAAAGGACGCGATCCGCGACCTGCGCGCCGAGATCCAGAACCTCGCCACCGAGACGGCGATCTCGATTCTCGAATTCCGCAAGATCGTCAACCAGGTGCAGAAGGGCGAGCGCGAAGCCGCCATCGCCAAGAAGGAAATGGTCGAGGCCAATCTGCGCCTCGTCATTTCCATCGCCAAGAAATACACCAATCGCGGCCTGCAGTTCCTCGATCTGATCCAGGAAGGCAATATCGGCCTGATGAAGGCGGTCGACAAATTCGAATACCGTCGCGGCTATAAGTTCTCGACCTATGCGACGTGGTGGATCCGGCAAGCGATCACCCGCTCGATCGCCGACCAGGCGCGCACCATCCGCATTCCGGTGCACATGATTGAGACGATCAACAAGATCGTACGCACCTCGCGCCAGATGCTGCACGAGATCGGCCGCGAGCCGACGCCGGAAGAATTGGCGGAAAAGCTCGCCATGCCGCTGGAAAAAGTGCGCAAGGTGCTGAAGATTGCCAAGGAGCCGATTTCGCTCGAAACGCCGGTTGGCGACGAGGAGGATTCACATCTCGGCGATTTCATCGAGGACAAGATGGCGATCCTGCCGATCGACGCGGCGATCCAGGCCAACCTGCGCGAGACGACGACGCGGGTGCTTGCTTCGCTCACCCCGCGTGAAGAGCGCGTGCTCAGAATGCGCTTCGGCATCGGCATGAACACCGACCACACGCTGGAGGAAGTCGGTCAGCAGTTCTCGGTCACCCGCGAACGCATCCGCCAGATCGAAGCCAAGGCGTTGCGCAAGCTCAAGCATCCCAGCCGCTCGCGCAAGCTGCGGAGCTTCCTTGATAGCTAATGCCGGGTGACGGATAAGCAATTTAAAGGGCGCTGCGGCGCCCTTTTTCGTTCGTGCCAGGAATTGTCTCGCCAGACGGTGCGGTTGTTGTTGCAGCACACCTGCTGTGGGAGGATAATCTCGTGTCGGATGCATTTTCTGGGCGACAAACCCGGATGCCCGCCCCGGCAGTGACGCCGTGCTCCGAGGCCCCGGAGGGAGGTGTGCATGACAAACTATATCGTGCTGATCAACTGGACGGAGCAGGGCGCCAAAAATGTGCGCGAGTCGCCGAAGCGGCTCGATGCCGCCAAGAAGCTGCTGGGAGACATGGGTGGCTCGTTCAAGGCGTTTTATCTCACCATGGGCGAATGCGATATGGTGGCGATCGTCGAAGCGCCCGACGATGCGGTGCTCGCTCGTTTCTCGCTGATGCTGGCGACAGGCGGCAATGTGAGGACGCGGACGCTCAAGGCTTTCCCGGAACTGGCCTATCGCGAGATCATCGCCTCGCTCGGCTGAGGCGTTGCGCGGCTACAGATCCGCGCAAGCTGCCGAGCCCGGCACGGTCAGGCGCCGCTTGGCGGCGCCCGGCCAGTCTGGTCCGAAATGTTGCGGGGCGAAGGTACTTCCCGGATACTCCGCGCAGCACCTCAGCTCGCGTCTCTAAACACATGCCCAAGCCTCTGCTGACCATCTGGTACAACACCCGCTGTCCGGTTTGCGATGCCGGCATCAGCCGGCAGAAGCGGCGGCTGATCGAGGCGATCAAGACCGGGCGGATCGCGTTTCGCGACATCAATGCCGAACCGGCGGCACTGGCCGGATACGGCGTGTCGCTGGAGGACATCCGCCGCCGGCTGCACGCAACCGATGCGGATGGCAAACTGCTGGTCGGCGCCGACGTCGTAATTGCCGTCTGGCTGAAAACACCGGGCGAGGGCTGGCTGGCAGCGCTGTTCGGCAACCGCACCGTGCTGCCGTTGACGCGCTATGCCTATGATCGCTTCGCCGATCTTCTCTATGCCTGGAACCGGCGAAAGGGCCGCTCGTAAGCGGCAGAGACAACCGCCCCGGGCCTTTTGGGACTCCGGAGAGGTTCAGCCACTGCCTTAGCCGCAAACGCGCTCTTTCAGTCCCGGGCATTACGTTACATCGTAAGATATATCTTGACTCAATCACCTCGCCTGCCTAAATAAGATATATCGTAAGACATAACTCGAGGAGCAGACGATGCACGGACATCATCATTTCGGCGAGCATGCCGAGCGCGCTTTCATGCATATGGCCGGTAAGTTCGGTGGTCGTGGCGGCGGCTTCGGCCCATTCGGCCACGGCATGAGGGGCGGCGGGCGCGGCGGGCCGGGCGACATGTTCCGCGCCGGGCGTATGCTGGCCGACGGCGATCTCAAGCTGATCACGCTGTCGCTGTTGGCCGAGGCGCCGCGCCACGGCTACGACATCATCAAGGCGCTGGAGGAGCGCACCAGCGGCGTCTACAGCCCGAGCCCAGGCGTGGTCTATCCGACGCTGACCTTCCTGGAAGAGGCCGGCTATGCCGTCTCGTCGGCGGAAGGCAACAAAAAGGTGTTTTCGATTACCGAGGCAGGCCAGACGCATCTCAATGACAATCGAGAGATGATCGACCATGTGCTCGACCATCTCGAGCGTTTCGGCCGCAAGATGGCAAGGGCGCGCGATTGGTTCGGCTGGAACGAGGACGAGGATGGCGGACGTCGCGGCCGCGGCCGTTCGGAAAAGCGCAACGAATTCCGCGCCGTGCGCCAGCGGCTGCGCGCAGCCCTCGGCGACATCGTCGACGCGCCCGCTGAAAAACAGGCCGAGGCGATTGCGATATTGGAAGGAGCCGCCGAAGCCCTCGAAGCGCTGTCGCGCAGCTGACTTCCGAGGCCGGATGCGGCCCTTGCCCGTTTGCCTAAGGACCGCTAGTGAAATCATCCTGCACCACGCTATGTGATGCAGGATGATTGCCGTTGGAGGGCGCTCCCATGTCTTTTCTGAAACGTCTTTTCGGCGGTGGCGGCGGTGACGCGGGCGAACCAAAGAGTGCTGCACCGGCAAAGCAGATCGAGCACAAGGGATTTTTGATCAGCGCCACGCCCTACAAGGCGGAAGGCCAATACCAGACCTGCGGCGTAGTTTCTAAGGAGATCGACGGCGTGATGAAGGAGCACAAATTCATCCGCGCCGACCGTTTTGCCGGGCTCGACGACGCCGTCGACATCTCGATCAAGAAGGGCATCCAACTCGTCGACGAGCAGGGCGAGAAGATGTTCGGGTAGCGTCGGGAATGGCAATGTCGCGCGACTTCGGAGCGACGTAAAGCTGCAGGCATCAGGCAAGTGCAAAAAGGCAGGCGCCCGGCGCCTGCCTTTTTCGGTTCTGATACTAGTTGTTCGCGCTCTACGCGGCAGCGGCAACCGTTGCGGCCGTGGCCACCGCCGCATCCACCTTGGCTGACGCCTTGGCCAGAGCGGCCGAGACGGCCTCGGGGCCCATGCCGACGCCCTCGATGCGGATGACTTCGACGTCGGTCATGCCAATGAAGCCAAGCACGCTGCGCAGATAAGGGATGGCGTGGTCCATCTGCACGGCAGCGCCTTCCGAATAGATGCCGCCCGAGGCGAGGACGATGTAGACCTTCTTGCCGGTGACCAGGCCCTTCGGGCCATTCTCGCCATAAGCGAAGGTCTTGCCGGAGCGGGCGACGTGATCGACCCAGGATTTCAGGGTCGACGAGATGCCGAAATTGATAAAGCCGGTGGCGAGGATGATGGTGTCGGCGGCGAACAACTCGTCGAGCACGGCGTCGGACACGCCGACGACCTCTGCCTGGCGCGGGGTACGGGATTCAGCCGGCGTGTAGATGCCGGCTGAATAGTCCGGGTCGATGTGCGGCAGCGGGTTGGCGACGAGGTCACGCAGGACAAGCTTGGCCGACGGATCGGCGGCAACGAGCTTCTCGGCGAATTCGGTGGCGATGCGGGTCGAGTGCGAGGCGTTGCCACGCGGGCTCGAGGTGACAAGAAGAATGGACATGGCGGGCTCTCCAGGGTTGGATGAAATTGTCCCGCCAGATATGAGGTCACCGACCCATTTGAAAAACTGGTAAATTTTCTATACGATCCATCCAAGCATTAGATGGATGCCTACATGCAACCCAACCCGACGCTCGATCAACTTCAGATTCTGGTGACTGTCGCAGAGACCGGCAGTTTCTCGGCCGCCGGCCGCAAGCTCAACCGCGCGCAGTCCGTCATCAGCTACGCCATCGCCAATCTCGAAGCGCAGCTTGGGCTGAAACTGTTTGAACGCGACGGCACGCGCGAGCCCCAGCTAACGGATGTCGGCCGGGCGACGCTGGAGGATGCGCGTCGCATGGTTGGTGTGCTGCAGCGAATTCGTGCGCGGGTCGACGGCCACCGACAAGGGCTGGAAGCGGAAGTCGTGATGTCGGTCGACGTGACGCTGCCGTCGCCGGTGCTGGTTCGGGTTTTGAAAGCGTTCGAGGCGCAGTTTCCAACCGTGGCGCTGCGCCTGCATGTCGGCACGCTTGGCCTGACGCTTGACCATGTCGTCAGCGGACAGGCTGATCTCGGCGTCGGCGGCATGCTGGGCGAGGCCGATGTCAACCTTTTGCGGATCGGGTCCTTCACCTTGGTGCCCGCCGCGGCGCCCGATCATCCTTTGGCACTGCTTCCCAGACCGGTATCGCTCGAGGAGCTGCGCGAACACATCCAGCTTGTCGTCTCCGACCAGTCGGAGCGGACGCGCGGTCGCGACTATGGCGTGTACGCCTATCGTACATGGCGACTGACGGATGTCAGAACCAAGCACGTGCTGATGCGCGAGGGGCTGGGTTGGGGCGGGCTGCCGCGCTGGCTGATCGCCGACGATCTGGCCAGCGGCCGGCTGGTCGAGCTCGATCTCGAGCCTTACAGCGAAGTCCGCTCGCCGCTCTATGCCATGCATCGCGCCGACCGCAGCCCGAAGCCGGCGGCTGCCTGGCTGATCGACCAGTTTAAGCGCCAGCTCGGCTGCTTCAACGAGTTCGAGCCGGGCCAGGTGCCTGAGGACGAGCCCGAGCTGGCGACAGACCATCGATAAGCGCCACGAGGACGATGCGGTAGTCTTCGGCCGAAGCGCCTGCCTCGATGGCAAGAGCCGCCCGGTCGAAGGCGGCGGCAAGCAGCGCGGTCAGTGCCTCCACCGGCAATCTCGTCATGGTCTGCGCGCGCATCGCCGCGACGAGGCCCTCGCGCAAGGAACGGTTGCCGTGGCGGTTATCGATGTCGTCCATCGCGGCGCGGCCGAGCACGGCCGGTCCGTCGAGCAGCAGCAGCCGGGTGCGGCCGGGTGCGCGCATGGCGGCAAGGTAGGCATCGGAACCGGCGATCAGCGCGTCACGGGCAAACAGTGAGGGCGGCGAGGCGCGCTCGATCTCTTCCGCCACAGCCGCCGCCTCTTGCTCGATCACCGCGGCAAACAGCGCCTGCTTGTCGGCAAAGTGGTGGTAGAGCGCGCCGCGCGTGACGCCGGCCGCTGCAACGATCTCTGGCGTGCCGGTCTCCGCATAGGATTTCTCGGTGAACAGTTTTCGCGCCGCGGCGATCAGGTCGGCGCGCGTCGCTTCGGTGCGATCGCGGTTGGAGCGACGCGCGGGTTTCTGTTGCATACGTGCAGCCTGTATGTTAGTACAATTTACATGCAGACTGTATGTTATCTGACGGGAGAAGGAAAGATGAAGACGACGAGCTATTATCCGGTGCTGATGACGGGCGACGTTGCCGGCACGAAGGCATTCTATATCAAGCACTTCAGTTTCAAGCCGCTGTTTGCGAGCGACTGGTATGTGCATCTGCAGTCGGCCGAGGATCGCCGGGTCAATCTTGGCATCGTCCAAGGCGACCACGAGACGATACCTGAGGAGGGGCGTGGCCGAACGTCGGGGCTGCTGATCAATTTCGAGGTCAAGGATCCGGACGCGGTCTACGAACGGATCCTGGCCGCCGGCCTGCCGATCCTGCGGTCCTTGCGCAACGAACCTTTCGGCCAGCGTCATTTCATCACCAAAGACCCCAATGGCGTGCTGATCGACGTGATTAAGCCGATCCCGCCGAGCGCGGAGTTCCTGGCGCAGTTTGTTGAAGGGTGACGGGGAGCCTGAACGACGCCCCCCGACAGGAACTGTCGGCAGAGGTGAGGGGACGGCTCGGGCCGCGTGACCGGGCGGGCATTCGTGGTCTATGGTGAGCTTGGCAACCCTGGGCCCATTCCATGCGTGAAATCTGCCTTGTCCGCGCACCCTCAAACCTTGGCCTCCGCCCGCTGAGACCAGATCATATACCGGGGACGTGGCGTGCGCCGCAGGCATTGACCGAGGCCGGCTTGATCGAGACGCTTGCGCCCGCCAAAGTGGTTGATCTTGATCGGCCCGCCTATAGTACGGAGCCGCAGCCAGGCACCCGGCTGCGCAACGGCAACGCGATACGCAGCTTCAACCTCGGACTCGCCGAAGTTGTTGCCGGCGCGCTGGGACGAGGCGAATTCCCGCTGGTCGTCGGTGGCGACTGCGCGGTCCTGCTTGGCGCACTGGCTGCTGCACGGCGATCTGGTCCGCTGGCGCTGGTCCATGTCGACGGCCACAGCGATTTCCGCCATCCGGGCAACTACGACATCAACGCTTCGCTCGGCTCGGTCGCCGGCATGGACCTTGCGCTCGCCACCGGACGTGGCGAGCCGTTGCTGACCGACTGGCCTGAAATCGCAAGCCCCCTTGTTGCGGACGAACAGGTGATTCAGATCGGCGAACGCGAGAACCGCGACCCCGACTTCGCCTGGCCTGACCTCAATTCGACCGCGATGACGCTGATCGACGTCTTTGCCGTGCGAGAGCTTGGCGCGGCAAAGGTCCTGGAAAAGACCTGGACCACGCTGGCGCGAACCGGCTGGCCCTATTGGGTGCATTTCGACGTCGATGCGCTCGATCAGACGGTGATGCCGGCGGTGGATTCACCAGGCAGTCCCGGCATCGATCTCGACGATCTCGTTGCCATTCTCGCGGCGCTGGTAGCGGATCCGCGCTGCACCGGAATGGATATGACCATTTTCGATCCTGACCTCGATCCGACCGGAGAGCTGGCGGTGCTGCTGGTTTCGCTGCTTGGCCAGATCTATGCGTCGCGATAATCGTTAGCTTCGCGCCACCGGCATCACCGTGACCTGAGTAATGCCGGAGCGGCGCACCACCGTGCACAGCGTCTCGCGGCCGATGCGCTCGGCGTCGAGCAGGCGCACCAGATCGTCGACGCCGGTGACCGGGCGTCCGTCGATGGCGGCGATGATGTCGCCTTCCCTGAGCCCGGCCTTGGCCGCCGGGCTGTTCGCCTCGACGCTGCGCAGGCGCACCGCCGTGCTGCTCGACACTTGCGACAGCAGGGCGGCGCGGCGCGGCAGGTTTGTCGTGTCGGCCGAGACGCCGATGAAGGCGCGGCGGACGCGGCCGAAGCGGATGATCTCCGAAATGACGAAATTGGCGGTGTTGGAGGCAACCGCGAAGGCGATGCCTTGCGCACCATGGATCATGGCGGTATTGACGCCGATGACCTCGCCCGCCGACGACACCAGCGGTCCGCCGGAATTGCCGGGGTTGAGTGCTGCGTCGGTCTGGATGACGTCGTCGATCAGCCGGCCGGTGGAGGCGCGCATCGAGCGGCCGAGCGCCGAGACGACGCCTGATGTGACGGTCCATTCGAAGCCGAGCGGGTTGCCGATGGCAATGGCGATCTGGCCGCGCCGCAGACGCTTGGAATCGCCGAGCGGCGCGATATCGGCAAAGCTGCCGTCGGCACGCACCAGCGCGATGTCGGTGTCGGGGTCGCGGCCGAGAACACGGCCTTCTCTGGAGACGCCGTCCGGCATGGTGACGCGGACGGTGCGGGCATCGCCGACGACGTGGAAGTTGGTGACGACCAGCCCGTCCGGCGTGAGGACGAAGCCGGAGCCTTGGCCGCCGGCACCACCGATGCGCTCGATGCGGCAGACGGCGGGACCGATGCGGTCCACGGCATCGGCGACCGTTGCCGAATAATCATCGAGCAGCGCATCGTCGAATTGCAATTGCTGGGCGGGGAGGGACATGGCAGGGCTCCGTGTATTTAGAGCAAGATGAAGGATGCCTATATGTGCGGAGCGGCCGGATCGGCCGCGACCTGACCAGATGGCCAGTCCAACGCCCAACTAGCCGTCAGGCGAGTACCCGCGAACGCGCTGCCGAGCGATATCTGGGTTAGAGCGACGAGCGTCCATTGGACTCTCAAAGTACGCTGACTTTGAGTTCTCGCATCGTGCTTTCCGAAAATCGATTCCGATTTTCGGGCCGATGCGATAAAAACCCAGGAGACCAACATGAGCGACTTCAATCTGAGCGCATTTTCCGACGCCATCGCCGATATCGCCGCCGCAGCGGCGCCGGCGACAGCGAGCTTCGCCACGCATCAGCGTCGCACCGCGACCGCCTTCCATTGGCGCGACGGCTATTTTATCGCTGCCGAGGAGGCGGTGGAGGCCGGCGAGGAGATCGAGCTGACGCTTTCTTCGGGCGACAAGGTGAAGGCTGAGTTGGTCGGCCGCGATCCATCCACTGGGACGGCCCTTCTGAAGCCGACCGGCGCGCCGGACGTGCCGTCGCTGGCCAAGGCAGGCACGGTGCGGCCGGGCCATCTCGCCATCGCTATCGGCAATAGCGACGGCGCGGGGCTCGCCGCATTCGGCACGGTCGGTGAGGTCGGTCCGGCTTGGCGCTCGATGCGCGGCGGCACGATCGACCGGCGCATCAATCTGGCCGTCAATGCCGGCGGCCGTTTCGAGGGCGGCCCGGTGCTCGACGCCAAGGGCGCACTGATCGGCATGCTGCTGTTCGGGCCGCGCCGGCGGGCGCTGGTCATGCCTTACGAGACGATCGAGCGGGCGGCAGCGACGCTGCGCGAGAAGGGCCATGTCGCGCGCGGCTATCTCGGCGCCGGCCTGCATCCGATCCGCAACGGCGACACGCATGGCGCGATGGTGATGAGCCTCGACGACAATGGCCCGGCGAAGGCCGCCGGCCTAGATCTTGGCGACATCATCGTGTCGTGGAACGGCGAAGCCGTGCATGGCCCGCGCGACCTGATCCGCAGGCTCGGGCCGGACAGCGCCGGCGCGTCGGTGACGCTCGGCGTGGCACGCGGCGGCGAACGGCGCGATGTCGTGCTGACTATCGGCGAAAAGCCGCTGAACTGAGAAGATCGATGGCAAGTCACGGGATCACGGGGCGGCGGCTGACGGTGCTGATCGCGCTCGATGACGCCGTACGTGCCGAACACCTGTCCACGGCCCTTGCCGCGACTGACGATCTGCTACCGATTGTGGCTGGCGACAGCGAGAGCGGCGACAGAGCCGATGTCGCGGTCGTCGATGACAATAGCCTGGAAAGAGAAGCCCTGGAGGGCGGAGGGCTGGAAGGTGCGGCCACCGATCCCGCGATGCCCCAGGTGCTCTTGTCTCAACGAGGCAGGCGGCAGCGGCCCGCCGATACCGTGTTTGCCGTGCTGCCGGCGGCAGCGGACGATCTGCTGATCGCTGCTGCCGCGCGGCTGGCGGCGGCTGGCTACCGGATTTCGGGCGAGGGCCGCCCCTTGTCTGATCGGCATGACGATTTCGCTTTCCATGACGACGACCTCTCCGACGAGGAGCCGGTCGACGACAGGACCGAGCGGCCGGCGCTTTCGCCGCGCGAGAGCGAAGTGCTGGCGCTTTTGGCCGAGGGCGCGCCCAACAAGGTGATCGCGCGGCGCTTGAACATTTCCGTGCACACGGCGAAGTTCCACGTCGCGGCGATCCTGATCAAGCTAGGTGCGGCCAACCGCACCGACGCGATCGCCATCGCCATGCGGCGAGGCCTGGTGCTGGTCTAATTTGTCGTTCCAAAGCCTACGCAGCGTAACTCACATCCGCCGGGTTGGGCCTTGCGCGGCACGCAACCGCCGCGCAAGGATCACGCCTGTGATGTTGCAAGGAGGCGGAAGACATGTCGCTCAAGGGAAAGACGCTGTTCATCTCCGGCGGGTCGCGCGGCATCGGGCTGGCGATCGCACTGCGCGCTGCGCGCGACGGCGCCAATGTGACGATCGCGGCCAAGACCGCCGAGCCGCATCCAAAGCTGCCGGGTACGATCTACACGGCGGCTGAGGAGATCGAGCAGGCCGGCGGCAAGGCCTTGCCGATGTTGTGCGACATACGCGAGGAGGGGCAGGTGGCCGAGGCGGTCGCCCGGACCGTCGAGAAATTCGGCGGCATCGACGTCTGCATCAACAATGCCAGCGCCATCCAACTCACCGGCACGCTGGAAACCGAAATGAAGCGCTTTGATCTGATGCACCAGATCAACACCCGCGGCACGTTCCTGGTTTCCAAAATGTGCATTCCGTACCTGAAGTTGGCTGACAATCCTCACATCTTGAATCTGGCGCCGCCGCTCGACATGAAAGCCAAATGGTTCAAGAACCATGTCGCCTATACGATGGCCAAATTCGGCATGTCGATGTGCACGCTGGGTATGAGCGCGGAGTTCGCCAGTGACGGTATCGCCGTCAATTCGCTGTGGCCGATCTCGACGATTGATACGGCAGCGGTGCGCAATCTCCTGGGCGGGGCGACAGTGGCGGCGATGAGCCGTTCGCCCGATATCATGGCCGAGGCCGCGCATGCGATCCTGCTCAGGCCGTCGCGCGAAGCCACCGGCAATTTCTACATCGACGAGGAGGTGCTGCGCGCCGAGGGCGTCAGCGATTTTTCGATCTATGCGCCGGGCGCGACAGGCCCGCTTGCCGGCGACTTCTTCGTGCCCGACGAGGTGTTCGCGAATTCGGAAACCAACATCAAAAGTATTTACTGACCGGACGCCGTTCTCAATCCTCAGCCTTCTTGGCTTTGAGGCGGAGGGCTATCTTGAGGAATTGTCTGGGCCTCGCGTAAGGCCTCGGTTCTCCACCGAATCCGGAAACAAAACCCCGCCGGCGAGGGGGTACCGGCGGGGCTCATGTGTCCCGCTGGAGTCGGGACAGGGCAGGGAAGCCCTAATCAGAATCTGGGGTGGACGATCTCGCGATTCAATCCCTGGCTAAAATCGCGACGTACATTCTCCTTCAACCTCGGCTCATTGCCGGAAATCGCCCATCCCGGTGACAGCGGGCGGGCTACGTCTTCCCGTATAGATTCCGGAAACCAGTTCAGGTTTCTGGAATCGTTGCTTTTAAGGTGGCCATGGTTTTTTACGAAAACCCGTTTCCGCTTTTTACTTTGCTGACGTTCGGTTCGGGACCATGGCCTAATTCGCACTGGCGACCGGCGCCACCAGCGAGGTGATGCGGCGGATGGC
This sequence comes from Mesorhizobium sp. BHscii, assembly GCF_053848065.1. Lineage (NCBI taxonomy): Bacteria > Pseudomonadati > Pseudomonadota > Alphaproteobacteria > Hyphomicrobiales > Phyllobacteriaceae > Mesorhizobium > Mesorhizobium sp. BHscii. The sequence goes on from NZ_JBSPKW010000002.1 coordinate 218,102, forward strand.
GACGCGACGGTTCTCGCGCTCAGGCTCCGACGTATCGACCTTGAGATATTCCTCGCCATAGCCCTGTGTCGTCAGGTTCTCCGGCGGGATGTTGAAGGCATTGGTCAGGGCCTCGGCGACAGCCTCCGCGCGACGGTCGGACAGAGCGAGGTTCGCCTCCGGCCTGCCGACGGCATCGGTATGGCCTTCGATCAGGAAGGTTTCCGCCGGGTTCTTCTCCAGCAGCTTCTCCATGGCGCTGGCGACGCCTTCCAGTTTCTGCACCTCGGTTTCGGGGATCGAGGCTGAACCGAATTCGAAGTTCAGCGTGTCGAGGTCGATGCGGCGGGCGATGTCGCGCACGCGGGCCGAGCGCTTAACCTCATCGATCGAGTAGAGGCGCTGAACCCTCTCCACCGGCGGCTGTTCGAGGAAGGTATAGTAGTCGTCTGGATCCTCGACCTCTTCGGAATCCAAAATGTACTCCTCGCGCGGAATGTCGATCCGAATCGGCGGCAGATCGTCGCCCGGATCGCGCCAGTCGTCATCGTCGTCATAGTACCGCTCGTCGACATAGCTCAGCACATATTCGCGTCCGTCGGGCGCGATGCGTGAACGCTGGATGACGTCGCCGTAGCGGTTGCGGATGGTGACGATCTGGATTCCGTTGTCACGCTCGACGATTTCCCGGGTGCGATCGCCCGACAACTCCTCATAATAGACGTTCCTCGCGCCACGGCGCATGCGCGGCGTATCGTCGCTTTCCACGATCGTCTGGTTGTTGAACTGTAGGATAACGCGGTCGCCGAGTTCCCTGACGACGTCGACCCCTCGCGGGCGCGGACGGCGGCGAATGTCCTCGACGTCGGGCACACGCTCAACGCGTTTGCCTTTTTCCTCCGTCACCGGGACCATCCTCTCAAGCTTGATCGCCTGCTGGGCCGTCCTGTCGTCGGTGGGCGGCGGTCCCTGGTCGACCGGAGCCGGCTTCGGGGCTTCCGCCTGCTCGCCGTCCTGCTGGGTGGGCTGACCACCCGCGTCCTGGCCGCCCGTCTCTTGCGCGTTGTCCTTGCCGCCCTTGCGCTTGCGCCTGGCATCCTTCTGGCTGTCAAACACGGGAACCGCGTTTGGATCGGACGCTTCGCCCTGGACCGGAGCTTCGCCTTGGGCCGGCGCAGCCTGCTCGCCATCGGCGGGCTGCTTATCGGTTGAGGGCTGCTCACCCGTTACAGGCTTCTTGCCACGTTCCTTAGCCTGATCCCGGGGCTTTTCGCCCTCAGCCGGAGCCGCTTGCCGGTCCGTTGGAAGCGGCTCGGCCTGCTCGCCGGCGGGCGTGTCCTGTTCGGCTGGCGCAGCCTCGATCTGCTGATCCTGGTCCCGCTTCTTGCGCGGCTTGACCTGCTCGTTGTCATTTGCAGGTGCGACCTTCTCGCCTTGCGCCGCCTGTCCGGCAGGCTCTTCGGCAGGTGCCGTTTCGATCTGCTGTTGGTCGCGCTTCTTCCCACGCGGTTTTTGCTCTTCGGCCGGGGCGCCCTGTTCGGCGGGCGCTGCTTCGATCTGCTGTTGGTCGCGCTTCTTCCTGCGCGGTTGTTGCTCTTCGGCCGGGGCGGCCTGTTCGGCCGGGGCTGCTTCGATCTGTTGTTGGTCGCGCTTCTTCCTGCGCGGTTGTTGCTCTTCGGCCGGGGCGGCCTGTTCGGCCGGGGCTGCTTCGATCTGTTGTTGGTCGCGCTTTTTTCTGCGCGGTTGTTGCTCTTCGGCCGGGGCGGCCTGTTCGGCCGGGGCTGCTTCGATCTGTTGTTGGTCGCGCTTTTTTCTGCGCGGTGGTTGCTCTTCGGCCGGGACGGCCTGTTCGGCGGGGGCTGATTCAGTCTGCTGCTGCTCGCGCTTCTTCCTGCGTTGATTACCCTGCTCCTCCCCGGAAGGAGCCGCCTGCTCAGTGGGAGCCGATTCAGCCTGCCGCTCGCGTTTCTTGCGAGACTTCTGCTCCGGTTCCGCCTGCTGCGCGCAGCCTTCCGCCGACTCGCCTTCGGGGCAGTTGGACTGCGCCAGGATCAGTGGGGCCGTCATGCCTTGCAAAGAATCGAACGCGGCGCTGCCCTGCAACGGGAATGCGCCCAACGGCGCGGACGCCATCAGCAGGCCAAGTGCCGTGCCTGCCAGAATCCGTGATTGGCGTTTCATTAAAAATCCTCCTTTTGGCGTCCCATCCCGGCCCAAACTGTTCATCAACCGGATTGGTTCCGGTTAGCAGGCATTAACGGCCACGAACGGCGATTGGCCGGCGTTTTGAAGGCGACTTCGTGTCATTCCTATGGTGCCGGCCTATGGTGCCGGCCGGCTTTGCGTCTGTCGCGGTGCTTGACCTTAACGCCAGCGGGGGCCACATCCCATCAATGGAAACGCCGTTCTGGAAAACCAAGACGCTCGAAGCGATGACCCCTGCCGAGTGGGAATCGCTTTGCGACGGCTGCGGCAAATGCTGCCTGTCGAAACTCGAGGACGAAGACACCGGCGAGATCTACTGGACGAGCGTCGGCTGCCGGCTGTTCAACGCCGAAACGTGCCGCTGTTCGGACTATGCCAACCGGCTGGCGCGCGTCCCGGACTGCGTCGGGCTGACGCCGCAGAATGTGCGCACTATCAGCTGGCTGCCCAAGACCTGCGCCTACCGGCTGGTCGCCGAGGGCCACGATCTCTACTGGTGGCACAGGCTGGTGTCGGGGAGTGCCGAGACGGTGCATGAGGCCGGCATCTCGATGCGCGGCCGGGTCAGCGCCAGCGAGACCGATCTTGCCGAGCCGGACGACTATTTCGAGCACATGCTGGACGACGAGCCTTAGGGGAGCCTCGAGCCAGGGCCCGGAACCGGCTGCGCGACAGGGGCGTTTCTATCCAGATTGTTCAAAACCGGCTAGACTGTTCAGAACCGGCCAGTTGTTCAGAACCGGAAGTGGAGAAACTGCGAAATTACCTCTTGTTGCCACATGAACCCAATATGAACGGCTGGTTCGTAAAAAGTTCAGATACGCTGGCGCATTCTCTTCCCTATCGGTTCGACCAAGACACATTGGTTCGATCAAGACACACCGGTTCGATAAAGAAGGGCGGAAGCCCTGAACAAGGAGAGAAGACAATGTTCAACACGATCAAGACGGCGGCGCTTTCGGCGCTTATCGGCCTCGGCACGCTTGCCGCTATCCCCGCCACTGCCCAGGCAGACAGCATCTATCTCGGCTTCGGCAATAACGACGACCCGCGCGTCGGCGTCTATACCGGCGACGACGATTATTTTTATCGCGAACGCCGCCGCGAACGCGACTGGCGCCGGTCCTGCTCGCCGAACCGTGCCCTCAATAAGGCAGAGCGCATGGGTCTGCGCCGCGCCCGTATTGTCGACGTCAGCCGCCGCACAGTGAAAGTAGCGGGCCGCCAGTATGGCGACCGCGTGCTGGTCGTGTTCGCCAATGAGCGCGGCTGCCCGGTCCTCTACCGGTAAGCGTTCATCTACCGGCAAGGGTGCGGCTCGAAAAACCCCCGGGGGGATCAGTCCTCCGGGGGTTTCTGCATGCAGCAAGATCGATGTTGCCTATTACCCGTGCTTCAGACGGCGGTCACTTCAACTCGAAAGTGACGTTGACCTGCACCGTGTAGGAATTCTCGCCTGCCTGCACCGGAACCGATTCGCGGGCGGCGTCGAAGGCCTTGGCGTTCATCGGTATCGGCGGCGGCGCGACATTCTGGTCGGTGATTTCCAGCACCCGCCCGATGCTGACGCCGGCGGCTTCAGCCAGCGTCTTTGCCTTGGCCATGGCGTCGGCGACCGCCTTCTTGCGGGCTTCGGTGAGGGTTGCAGCCGGATCCTCGTTGGAAAACGAGATGCCGCCGCCCTGGTTGACGCCGAGCGATACCGCCTTGTCGAGAATCTCGCCTGTTTTGTCGATGTCGCGGATGCGCACCGAAAGCGTGTTGGTCACCTGGTAGGCGATGAGTTCGGCTTCCTGGCTGCCGTCCGGCTTGTTGGTGTAGTTGTAGCGCGGGCTGATCTGGATGCCGGCTGTCTGCAGGTCGCGCTCCTTGATGCCAGCCGACTTCATAGCGGCGATCACGGAGGCCATGGCGTCGTTGTTGGCATCGAGCGCGGCACGCGCGGTCTTGGCCTCGCGCATGACGCTAAGCGTCAGCAGCGCCAGATCGGGGGCCGCGGTCGCTTCGCCTTCGCCGGTAACGACGATGCGGGGCGGGGGCGGCGAATCGGCCGCGCCAGCCATCGCCGGAAACGCGATTGCGGCGGCGAGCGCCAAGGGCAAAAGATGTCTGGTCATAAAAATCTCCTCGGTCTGCGATCCAGTCGCGCTTGTCGACTACCGCATCGGCCCAAAAATCGGAATCGATTTCGGAAAGCACGATGCGTAGATTCAAAGCGTTAGAGCGTACTCTGCGCGTCTAAGTGGACGCATGTCGCTCTAATGTCTGAATATGGGCTGATTTGGACGATCTCGGCCAGCCAGTTCGGAAAGCCTTGTGCGATTCGGGGAAAAACATTAATCCAGCCGCGTGTGGGGCCTGTAGCTCAATGGTTAGAGCCGGCGGCTCATAACCGCTTGGTTGGGGGTTCGAGTCCCTCCGGGCCCACCATATCGTTATTTGTCAACGACTTGCATCGATTTTGCCCTTTGGTTAGCCAAGCCCCCGGTGGCGAACCTCCGCGCATCGTTTTGATTTTGTTGAATCATGGTGGGCTGCTGAGGACGAGCTAGAGCGTGTGGCAGGCATCAACGGCCGCCTCGTGAAAAGGGTACCCGCCAGTGGCTGTACAGCATCGCCGTTCCATTCTCTTAATTCTCAGCTCGTGCCAGCGCATCAGTTGGTGAGGGGGGCTATATCAGGTGCATGCGGATAGCCAACGCCACGGTCTGTATCTTGCTGCGGGCCCAATTTGCCGCAGCAATTTATGACGTAATGGTTGACCGCAGATGCCGACAGCCGAACACAGCGCCATAGCGCAAGCGACGCTCGACCGTGACGCGGACAATGGCCCTCCTTGAGGAGCGCTACCGTAAGACAGTCGATTACCTGGTTCAGGTGATCGCCCAAACAACCCCGATCACGGCCTGGCCAAGGCCGGCGGTTGATGGCCGGTTGCACGGCAGCGGTTGAAGGGCCGCAGATCCGCCGCGCATTGCGAACAGGTCAGCGGTCCGCCTTCGGCGGGCCTCACTGTCGCGCCGGGCACTGTTGATGGATTGGAAGGCGATGCCCATGCCGACTTTCAACGATTGCAGCATCGTGACGATCATGCAGCAGGATGAGGCAGTTGTTCGACACCTTACCGAATAACTGCCGCAGTATCGCGCATGGCGGCATCGGCCGCATCGAGCGCTCGATCAATGTCGGCGGCCTGATGTGCTGCACACAAGAACATATTGTGGCGAGGATGTAGATACACGCCGTGACGAAGCGCTGCTGCGCAGAAGACATTGGCGGTCTCGAGTTCCGGATCGTTCTCGAATCGAACCATCGGCATCTGGACAGGACCCGTTTGGCTCAAACGGAACCCATGTCGTTCCGCGGCGGCAGCAAAACCTTTGCGAAGCCGCGCACCCATGGCCTCCATATGCGCCAAGGCATCTGTGGTGCGAAGGATCTTGAGAGTTTTCAGGCCAGCGGCCATTGCGGCCGAGCCGTACCAAAAGGAACCGGTGACGAATATTTTCGAAGCACCTTCCAACATGGTGCGGCTGCCTGCGACAGCCGCAAGCGGCCATCCGTTGGCGATGGCCTTCGAGTAGGCGCCAAGGTCAGGCTTGACGCCATATTTAGCCCAACTGCCCCGCACATCCAGTCGGAACCCAGCGCGGACATCATCCAGGATGAGCGCCGCGCCGGCACGGTCACAGATAGCACGCGCATGACGCAAAAATGCAGCGTCCGGCATCTCCTGCTCGCAATTGACGTCATGGCGATATGCAGTCATTAGAATGGCGGCCAGATCATCGCCGGCGGTTGCAACGGCCTCATCAAGGCTTGTGCTATCGTTGTATTCGAAGGTGATCAGATGAGCACGGTCCTCCGCCGTAACACCGACGAGCGAGGGTGAGCACCACGGCACCGCTCCATGATAGGCGCCACGGGCGACGAGGATTTTGCGTTTTCCTGTAGCCGCGCGAGCGACCGTGACGCAGGTCGTTGTCGCGTCGGTGCCGTTCTTCTGGAGGAGAGCCCAGTCGGCGAATTCGATCGTGTCGACGAGTGCTTCCGCAAGCTCGACCATCAACTCGGTTGGGCCATTGCCGATGTCGCCTCTACCAATCTGTTCGATGGCCGCGGCGTCCACCTCCGGGTGCCGGTAGCCCAACACGTTCGGGCCCCAGGCGCACATAAAGTCGATGTATTCTTTGCCATCGGCATCCCAGACGCGGCATCCGTCGGATTTGGAGAAGAATTGCGGGTAGCCAGGGCCGATGGCGCGGGTCGCCATGTGGCCCCAGACGCTGTTCGGCACAACTCGGCTGGCACGTGTTAGCAGGGCGTGGTCGTGGCTGTTGATGAGGCTGTGTTTCATTTGGATACCACTATGTCCTTGCTTGTTAAGAGGCTCGTTGCAAAGCCGTTGACTCGCTCCATCTTGATCGAAATGCCTGCGACCTTACGCGGACATCACCAAGCGTCTCGATTCTCAAACCTGGAATTTCCTCTTTGCCCAGTCGGCGGGAGTGACCGCAAAGAAAGCAGTTGATGTTCCTTTGCTGCGCCAGGCGAGTGACGTCCCGGCAGGAATCCACATCATGTCGCCAGGCTTCATCGGATAGGCGGCGTCGTCGACGGTGATCTCGAATTCCTGTTCGACCGCGTGGCAGATCATCACTTCGTCATACCAAAGGGTGAAGGGAATCTCGCAGTCTCTGAAGTAGACGATGCCGCTTGCTATGCGGGCTCCAGTATCCGCGTTCATAAGTTCGTTGGTGGATGCTCCGCGAGGGCTGAACGGCGCCGGCTTGAGATCGGACAATCTGTAGTGAGCAATGCTTTCCGAGGATTGGGCAGAAGCTCTGTCGTTCATGGTTCTCTCCTTGTGATTCCAGTGCAGGGATCGCTGCAGGTCGGGTGCTGCCGACAGCCTATGAGGCCACCGGCGCCGCCTGCCAGCCATAGCCTGCTCCGTAGCGTTGCCTGACATCGGCCATTTCGTTGAGGGTCAGCAGAACTGGCTCTGAGAAGGATCGGCAAAGCACAAACTGCCGGACCAGAGTCTCGAGTTTGACCGTTCGTGCAAAAGCCTCTGCGACGGAGGTGCCGACCGCGACCATGCCGTGATTTGCGAGCAGGCAGGCTGACCGATTTTCCAGTGCCTGGACCGCAAATCTGGCAAGTTCCGGCGAACCGAAGGACGCATATTCCGAGCAGCGAACATCATCCCCGCCGAAGCCTGCGATCATGTAATGAAAGGCCGGCAGATTATCTCTCGCGCAGGAAAGCGCTACGCAGTGGTCTGGATGGGCATGCATGACCGCACCAACCTCTGGACGGCTCTTATAAATGGCGGCATGCAATGCCCATTCGGTAGACGGCCTGATGTCTCCGGACCAAGCCCCGTCGAGGTCCATAGCGACTATGAGCTCCGGCTCGAGCTTCTTTGGCGGGATTCCGCTCGGGGTTATCAGCATGCCACCGTTTAGCCGGGCACTTACGTTGCCGGTTGTTCCGATATTGAGATGCTGTGCTTCCGCGTCGAGCGCTGCAGCGACCAAGGATTGGCGAGCATTCTCAGGCTTCGTCGTCATGAATTAACCTTTCGGAGGCCAGCGGGTGAGGAATGGTTCCTGGAGGATCGGGCGACGCATGTCGTCCAAGGCGGAAGCAAGGATGTCGACGCTGCCAAGCTTGCCGGATTTGAGCAGCAGTGCGAGCGGGAAGGGATGAACAGCCACTGCACGTGAGAAACCTGGCTCGCGATAAGGGCCTACTTCGAGGTCCGTGATGCCGAGGGCTCGCACAACCGACCCAGAGGTCTCGCCTCCCGCAATGACCAGACGGCGGATGCCGAGGTCGAAGACAATTGTTTTGGCAATTTCGGAGAGGATCGCTTCTGCGCGCCCAGCGACCTCGAGCCGCCCGTAAGAGGACTGGAGCGCGTCGACGCGCTCCTGCGGTAGCGAAGTGCTGATCGCGAAACTTCTGCCTGCGGCAACAGAGGCCTCGGCGAACCGCCGAGCTTCGGCGACAAGATCGTGGCCGGCATAGGCGCACCCGATATCGACGACGCATACGTCATTTTCTGCTGCGAAGTGTTCGAGCTGCACCGCGGTCTGCGATGCCACACTGCCGACCAGTACGGCGCCAGGCCCATCTACGCCGCTGAGGCGAATCGTGGAAGGCTGTTCGAGCAGGCCCTGCTCCAGCCAAAGTGGCGGCAGATGCGCCGCAACCGATGAATTGCCTGTCAACAATGGCGCATCGATGGCCGCCGCCGCGAGGCTCGCAAGGTGGCGCTCATAAAGCGTATCGGCTATGAAAAGGGACGCGCGTTCCTGCTGACGCTCGCAATAGGCACGTATGGCGTCTGGACCTTGGTCAACCACCGAACAGTCGACGAGACCGACGGCGCGCTTGCTTTGCGCCTGGAGAACGCGGACGATGTTGGAATCCGTCATTGGCGTCAGCGGATCGAAACGCTTCGGTGATTCTGCCAACAGTTGCGCGCCGCCAAACACGTGGCCCTGGTAGACCGTCCGTCTTGTTTCACAAAGGGCAGGTACGAAAAGTGCTTGGCTGGCTCCCAGGCGATCCATGATCGCCTCAGCGCAGGGACCTATATTGCCTGCCGGCGTCGAGTCGAATGTCGCGCAATATTTGAAAAAGATCTGTCGCACTCTGTTCGCCAGCAAAATGTCCAGCGCTTCCATGGTTGAGCGCACGGCCTCATTCACTGGTGCTACCCTCGACTTCAGTGCGAAGACGTGCGCTCTACCGAGACGCGCGGGCACTCCGGATCCTATGGAAAGCGTCGTTGGCACGCCGCGAGCAATCAGCATCGAAGCCAGTTCGAGGCCGCCAGTCAAATCGTCGGCGATCGCCCCGAAGACAAGCGGCATCTGCGCGGAATGATTGGCGGTCATTCGGTCACCTGCGATGTCGCGCTTCGGGACTGTTGACACGGTCTCCTGGGAGTTCTGGAAAATGACAGGCCGCCTGGTGGCCAGGCTCGATTTCGGCAAGTAGCGGGGTCACGTTTGCACAGACCCCCTCAGCCTTCCAGCAGCGGGTGCGAAACGGACAACCTGTCGGCACGTTGATTGGGCTTGGCACGTCGCCTTTCAAGGTGATGCGCTGCCGAGCGCGTTCGGCATCGGGATCCGGCAGGGGGACCGCTGAAAGCAAGGCTATTGTATAGGGGTGGGCGGGCGCACCGTAAATTTGAGCCGCCCGTCCGATCTCGACGATCTTGCCGAGATACATCACAGCGACGCGATCGGAGACATGCCGGACCACAGCGAGGTCATGCGCTATGAAAACATAAGCGATGCCAAGCTTAGCCTGCAACTCGTCCAGCAGATTGAGCACGCCTGCCTGGACCGATACGTCGAGCGCCGATACCGGTTCGTCCAGCACCAGGACTTCCGGTCTGAGCACCAACGCACGTGCAATGCCCACGCGCTGTCTTTGCCCGCCTGACAACTCGTGTGCATACCGCTTGCCGTGTTCGGGAGCGAGTCCCACCAGATCGAGAAGTTCGGAAGCCCTTTCCGCGGCCGCCTTGCCTTTGATGTTGATCAAGCGGAGAGGCTCCGCGATGATCTCGCGAACCCGCATACGCGGGTGAAGCGAAGCAAGAGGGTCCTGGAAGACGATTTGCAGGTGACGCCGGAACTGGCGCATTTCGCCTGCGGGAAGTGTGGTCAAATTCGCACCGTTGAAAGACACTGTGCCTGAAGTCGGTTCGACGAGCCTGAGCAAGCAGCGGCCCAAGGTGGACTTGCCGCAACCGGATTCACCGACCAGCCCGAGTGTTTCGCCCTTCGCCAAATCGAAGGAAATTCCGCCAACCGCTTTCACCGTCCGCCCGGATCCCCATCCGAGCAGTCCGCCTTTGACATCGAACTCCTTGGTGATGTCGCTAACCGACAAGATGATCTGGCGCGAATGTTGCGCCTGGAACGGGCTCGTCTTCATGCCTGACCCGCCTGTGAGGCCAATTGGTCGACGGCTGCTCCTCGCAGACCCTCTGCGAAGTGGCACGCAGTCATTGTCTGGTCAACACGTCTCGGTTTCGGTTCCTCCGAGCGACATGCGTCTTGCGCCATGGAGCAACGGGGATGAAAGGGACAGCCCGCGGGTCGGGCGCTGAGCATTGGCGGGCTGCCGGGGATCGGCTCAAGTGGGGGTTGATTGCCCGAGATCCTGGGCAGGCATGACAGCAGGCCGCGCGTATAGGGATGCCGGGAGTTATAAAAGATATCCCGGACCGCTCCGGTCTCCATGACCTTGCCGGCGTACATCACGACCACTGTATCGGCTGCGCCGGCGACGACGCCAAGGTCATGCGTGATAAGGACGAGCCCTATCGAAAACCTGGTCTGCAGGTTCTTCAGCACTTCCAGAATCTGGGCTTGCACGGTGACGTCCAGAGCGGTCGTCGGCTCATCAGCGATCAGCACCTCCGGATTGTTGGCAATCGCCATCGCAATCATCACACGTTGGCGCATGCCGCCCGAAAACTCGTGCACATACTGATTTGCACGCACCTCAGGCTGCGGAACCGCAACCAGTTCGAGAAGCTCGATGCTTCTTCGCCGTGCTTCTGCGGCCGACATCTGCGGATTGTGAAGCCGCACGGCTTCGGCAACCAGCTTGCCTACGGTGATCACCGGATTAAGTGCAGTCATGGGATCTTGAAAAACCAGGCCAATCTTGCTGCCGCGCAGCTTCCGCATGCGCCGCTCGTTTGCCCCAACAAGTTCCTCCCCGCGCAATTTGATCGAGCCTGTCACCCTCGACGACGGGGGTGACAGCCCCATTGCGGCGCGCATCATGACGGATTTTCCGGAGCCGGACTCCCCGACGATGCCCAGCACCTTGCCGGCTTCGGCAACGAAATCGACGCCGCGGATGATCTCAAGGCCATTTCTAAGCATCACGCGCAGATCTCGCACGTCCAACAATGGCTGTTGATTCATTGCCATCGATCAGTGCTCTCTCGGATCGAGGATGTCGCGCAGCGCGTCGCCGATGAAATTGAAACCCAGACCCAGCGACAGAATGGCAAGACCGGGTCCGAAAGCGATCCACCATGAGTAGAAGTGCGCTGCGCCGTCGGAGATCATCGAACCCCACTCCGGGCTGGGCGGTTGGGCGCCGAGGCCGATGAAGCTCAAGGAGGCTGCAAGCAGCACGACCTGGCCAAAGTCCATTGTCGCGCTGATGATCGTGGGCGTCCATGAAAGCGGCAGGATGTGCTTGGTGAGCAACCGGAAGGAGGAAGCGCCGCCTGCCCTCGCGGCCTCGATGTGGTCCTGCGAAATAACATCGAGGACTTGGCCACGCATCAGCCTTGCATAGACAGGCCACCACACGGCGATGACCGCGATGGCCGTGTTTTGAAGACCCGGTCCCAAGGAAGCCGCGACGGCCATGGCCAGAAGGACAGGCGGGAAGGAGAGCGTGATGTCGACCAGCCGCATCAGCACACTGTCTGTCCAGCCACCCAAAGCGCCAGCCATCGCGCCCACGATCGAGCCGAGGGCGACCGAGCAGGCCACCACGACGATGGAAATTGCCATCGAGTGGCGTGCACCGTACAGGGTGCGGGTCATCACATCGCGTCCGAGCGCGTCGGTTCCGAGCCAATGCTGGAACGATGGGGCCTGCAGCTTTCGCGCTACGAGCTTCAAGGGATCATAGACTGACCAAAAATCGATTGTCAGCGCCACGATGATCCAGAAGCCAACGATCACCAGGCCGACGATCAGCACGGGCCGCAAATTGACGTTTGGCATCCATTGAGCTTTTGCGTTTGAGGCCAAGGACATCACATCACCCCAGCTTGATGCGTGGGTTGGCATAGGCGTAAGCGACGTCGGTCACGAGGTTCGCCAGTAGGAAGGCACTGGCCCCTATAAGCGAAACGCCGATGATTGCCGGGTAGTCGAGTGTCCGGGCCGAGTCGACGGCATAGGATCCGATGCCTGGCCAGGCGAAGACGGCTTCGGTCAGCACCGCACCTGTGATCAGATAGGCGAAGGAATAGCCGACGATCGTCAGCGTCGGAATCATTGCGTTCGGAAGCGCATGCCGAAGCAGCGTTCGGGCTTCGCCGGCGCCCTTTGCCCGCGCGGCCAGGATGTAGTCCTGCCCCAACACATCCAGCATGCTGGCGCGGACGAGCCGGGAGATGATCCCGGTTACAGACCATCCAAGCACGAACGCCGGAAGCACAAGATGATGCAAAGCATTCAGGAATGTGCCGAATTGGCCCGATAGCAATGCGTCGAGTGTGAACATTCCGGTGACAAACGGAGGCTGCTCGGCGCGCGCATCTAGCCTGCCCGGGCCAGGGATCAGGCTGAACTTCACGGTAAACAGGTAAAGCAGCAGCAATCCCGACCAGAACACTGGGACTGTCGAGCCAAAAAGCGCAAAGAACCGCGCAGCGTAGTCGGCAGGCCGGTCATGAAAGCGCGACGCCACCACGCCAAGCACGATGCCGCTTAGTGTGCCGAACAACATGGCGAGGATCACAAGTTCGAGCGTTGCCGGCAGCCGTTCAGCGATGTCGGTGAGGACGGGTCTGCGTGTGCGGAAAGAAACGCCGAGATCGCCCGTCACCAGGTTCTTCACGTAAATTGCGTATTGCTCCGGCACGCTGCGGTCGAGGCCCCATCTCTGCTTAGCTGCGGCGACCACCTCTGGATTGCCCATCTGTCGTTCGCTGACCAGAGCAGACAATGGGTCCGCCTGGGTGAAATGCGATAGAAAAAAGGCCACCGTCGCCACGCCCAGCAACAGCAGGGGCATGGAAATCAATCGTCGGAGCACATACTGCGTCATGATGTTCCCGGTCTTGCTTTTCGCGGTCGCCGTCGAAAACGACCCAGCCTTCAATGGTGCGAAGCTATGATACGCTGCGCCGCCGCTTCTCCCGCCATAAGCGCGCCCTCCATATAGCCCCGGTACCGCGTCGCCATATGGGTTCCGGCCCAATGCAGCGCGCCGATGGGTTCGCGTATCTCCGCGCCGATCGTGGTCAATGCACCGGGTATGAGAAACGGACTAGATGCACCACCAGACCATTCCTCATCTGCCCACACGCGATCCATATATTCCAGCGGCTCACCGGCTTCATCTCCGAGAGCCTGTCCGAGTTTGGCGAGGATAACTTCCCGCCGTTGGGTGGGTGTGAGACTATCGATGCCGTAGGCTGCCCGACCCGTGAACAGCGTGATCAGAATCCCCTTGTCGGTGCGTTGTCCACCTAGATCGAAAGCAGCAGTCATCGAACCGTCCGTTGAAATGATATTTCCATTGAGATCGCGATCACGCCAGAAGGGCTTGTCGTAGACGACCACAGCCTTGGTGTTGCGACCGCTGGGAAAGCGTTGGTGCAACAGGCGCCGTTTCGCCGGCAACGGCGGATCGAATTGCAACTGGTTGATCATGACGGGCTGCGTGGCGAAAACGACATGGCGACAGCGAAGTGAAATCTTGTCGCCGATCACCGTGGCGCCTTTGTCGTCCCATTCGACTCGGCGCACCGGCGATGAGAGGATCAGCGCGTCGCCCAGTTCTGCCGCCATTCCCTCCGAGACCATGGCCGATCCCATCATGTGGAAGGCCTGGCCGCCGGTCGCCGTGTCCGACATGAAAATCGGGCCGCCGCAACCCCTGAGCTTCTGAATCAATTCGAGCGCGGAGATCTCCTCCGGTAGCGCCCCGTAATAGGCTCCGGGGATACGGCACATCGAAGCATGGACACGGCCGGGTTTGCAGATCGAATCCACCCAACTGGCGTAGGTGATCGAGTCGAGTGCCTTCGCGTCCTCGCTCTCCCAGGGATTTTCGACCAAACCATCCATTTCTGCATAAAGCCGGCCATAGGCCTCCTTGTAGTCAGCATGCTCCTCTGGTGAGAGACCGGGTACTGTGCCCATCTCGCCATAGAAGACCTCGGTCCCGTGCAGACAAGCGCGTCGTCCGGCAACGAACTGCTTGACGAGCGGCACATTGTATTTGGCTATGAGCGTATTCATCCGCGTGTGCTGGGGAGAAACCCATTGGCCGCCCAGATCGACCCGGCCACCATAGACCTTGCTTTCCGGCGAATACGTCAGTCCTCCCACACGGTCGCGTGCCTCCAGTAGCTTCACGGACAGGCCGGCATCCTTCAGCAGCAGGCCCGCGTAAGATCCAGAGAGCCCAGCTCCGACGACAACGACGTCGACCTCATTTTCGCTCATGCCAGATTCCGCTTGTTCGCAAAGTCACCGCGGACCGGAGGCATATCGCCTCCGGTCTACCTCTTGGAAGTTTGGGCGCGACGCTACTCGGCCTGGATGTCCGAAAGCACCATGTTGCAGCACGCGCTGAAACGAAGGCCGCTGATGCCCTTTCGGGATACGAAAACAGCATCAGGGCTCACGATCGGAAGAATGATGCGATCGTTCGCCAAAACGCCGGCCAGCTTCCCGAACAACTCGTTGCTTTTCTCGCCTTGGGCCGCCAAAGCCGCAGCCAGTAGCTTCGGCGTTTCTGGATTGGCGAGGCTCGGATCGTTCTTACCGCCAGCCCGCTTGTACCAGACGGTGCCGTCCATCATCGCGAAATACTGGGCATATTGCGACGATCCGTAGTAGTCCGGTGCAAAGAAGACGGCGGTCAACGGAATGCCGTCACCATTGACTTTCTCGCGCCATACCGAGAATTCGACCGGCTGAAGCTCGAGCTTGATATTGATCTCTGCAAGATCCTGCTGGACCTTCTGCATCATCAATGTGTAGTCGACGCCGTACTGGTTGACGTTCGGATAAGTCGCGCTCAGCGTGAAGCCATCAGCGGCGCCGGCTTCCTTCATCAACGCCTTGGCTTTTTCCACGTCGTGCTTGATGGGTTCGCCGACACCGCCGCCGGGGAAGCCGTTGGGAATTGGTGCCGCCAGCCGCTTGCCCTTCCCATCCACCGTCAGGTCGATGATGCCATCGTAGTCGATAGCGCTGGCAATTGCTTCGCGGATCTTCGCGTCGAGCGGATGCGGCAGGTTCTTTGCCCCGGGGCTGACTGCGACGTAGACCATGTTGAAGGAAGGAGCCGTCTCCACCACGACATTCTCGTTGTTGATGGCCTTTGCAGTCGTCGGATCGACCTGCATGGCGATGTCGGCGCTGCCGTTTTCCAGAAGTTGCGTCTGGCTGACCGCGTCCTTGGTCTGCAGGAAAACGAACTCCTCGACAGACGGCTTCTTGCCCCAATAGTTGTCATTGCGCTTCAAGCGGAGCTCATGGTTGGGGCTGTAGCTCTCCAGCAAATAGGGACCAGCACCGGCTGAATTGGCCAGGAGCCATTGCTCCGCATTGTCCTTGCTGCTTGCGTTGGGGCCGGCATCGCCACCGTGCTCGGCCACGGCGTCCGAATTGATAATGCCGGCGTAGGGCGCCGTGAGCGAACCGACGAATTCAGAATTCGGCGCCGCCAAAGTAATCGTGACCGTTTCCTTGTTAGGCGCCTCGATGGATTTCACATTGTCTAGAAGGTAGGCCATGCCGCCCTTGATGTTCTTGAGCCGCTCAAGGGTCCATTTCACATCCTTTGCTTCCACCGGCGAGCCGTCGGAGAACCTGGCCTTCGGGTCGAGCTTGAAAGTCAGAACCGTGGCATCGCTGTTGGCGCTCCATTCCTTCGCCAGCATCGGCACGATCGATTTGTTGTCGGGCGACAAATCAACCAAGCGGGCGTAGACCGAGCTGAGATAGATCTGGCACGTGTCGCAGAAAGCTCTTGATGGATCGAGCGAGTTTAGATCCATGTCCCGGGCAACGACGATTGGCTGTCCGGCGTTCTGAGTAGATCCCAATGTCGGGAGTGCGACGAACGAGGCGAGCATCGTCGTCGCCGCTATCATGGCACGCCGACGGGCGGACACGGTGCGGGTATCGAGGCGTTTTGGCTGCATGTCTTTTCTCCCATACCACCATTGAAGGGGGCTTTTCCGCAGCGAGGTTCCCTTACCTTCTTTTCGCTGCATGGGAGGATAGTGGCATCGAAGAGGTTCCGCATTGTTGACAAAAGCGAAGACAATCGTGCTATTTGCGAATATCAGAGTTTTTTCATTCGAACGGCCATCTGAAGCATGGACCAAGCCAATAGCAAAACCCGGCAAGTCGGAATCGATGCCGACAGGAAGCGATCAGTGGCGCTGCTCGTTGGCCGCGAGCCGTCGCTGCACAGCGCGTTCCTCGCCATCGAGCCATTCCGAGCCGCCAACCGTGTGAGCAAATCGGCACCCTTCAGTATCGATCTCTTGTCGGCAGACCCCGCTACGCCACCCGCCAGCATGGATATTAAATTTCCCATGACGGCGACATTCGATGAGGATCGGAAATTTGACCTGGTCATTTTGCTGGTCTCTTACAGCGTGGCCGATGAGGCAAAGGGAAAATTGTTCGGGTGGCTTCGCCGGCAATCCGCTGCAGGAGCACACCTTTGCGGTATGGACACGGGGCCGCTTCTGCTGGCTGAGGCTGGTTTGCTGGACGGCTACGACGCGACCTGCCATTGGACCGCGTTGGCCTCTCTGAGGGAACTCTCCGCAAACACTCGCATCGTCGAGCAGCTTTATTTGATCGACCGCAATCGTTCGACATGTGCCGGACAGGCCGCGAGCCTCGACTATTCAATGGCTATGTTGAGACACATGTGCGGAGATGCACTCTACCACCTCGTCCGCAACGAACTGATCTACACGCCGCGGTTGCCCGAATTTCGTCAGCGTGAGATCGTCAATCCTCAACCGTTCATGACCAACCCGGTATTGAACGGGGCGCAGCGTATCATGCAGGAAACGGTCGAAAGTCCGTTGGATATCGACACGGTTGCTCAAAAGTGCGGAATCTCCGTTCGGGAGCTGCAGTACCTTTTTCAGCGGCATCTGAGCACCACTCCCAAGAAGAGATATATCGCTTTGCGCCTCCAGCGCGCGAAGGAGCTGCTGCTTTACAGTTCCATGAGCATCCGCGAGACAGGGCTGGCCAGCGGTTTTGCTACTCCCTCTGCCTACTACCGGGCATTCTTCGCGAATTTCCAGACGAGCCCGCAGGACTATCGCAGTGCCTTCGCCAGAAAATCCACGGTTTACGGCCGGAATCTTTATTAAGCAGTCGAAGGCAGTCGCGCCGCGCGGTGCCGCATCGGACGCCGCAATTCCGCTAGAACAATCAATTAATGGCTTCAGGTCGCGGTGAGGACTCCTTGGGTAGGATGTGGATTGCGCCGCGACCTAAAACTGTTTGATCGGCATTTCAGTTTCCGTCGGGGCCGGCTAGCTGCAATCATGCGCCTCAAAGTCGAACCGGCGGCAAACTCTCGTCCCCAGGTTCGCCAGACCATACGAGATCATACGAAGGGTATGGGTTGGCTAACCATCCGCTAAACCATTGTTTTTCTTGTAAGTTCTCACACCCTCCCGGGCCCACCAAAATCGTTAAATTTCAGCAGGTTAGAACCAACTCTCCGCAGAAAGTGGGCCATTCGGAATTTAAGGGGAAAGTCTTTGTCCGGGATAATTCTCCTGCTTGTTAACACCAACAACACGTAATTCACGCGCTCTCACTCTAAAAGGCTCCACCGAACTTTCACCGGGTAGGTTCCGCCCAATCCGAAGCTTGGTGAGTCAGCTGTATGTTGGAATGCCCGCTCGAAGCGGGGAGGTGTCCGACCAACGGCTTTCAGTACGAGTTGCAATCTGCAGTTCAGATCGTCTCGGTCACCTTGCGCAGCAGCTTGGGCCGGTCCGGATCGAGCCCGAGTTGCGTCGCTGCCATGACAAGCGCGCGATAGAAGCCCGGCAGGGGGATCAGGGGCGCTATCATGCTGCCCAGGTTCTCTGCCGACCGGCGGCCAATGTCCTGCAGATCGAGCACGGGGCGACCGAGCGCCCGGTACGCGCTGACTACGGCGTTTTGGCTTTCCGAGGAAACGGCGTCGGTCTTCCATCCGACCAGGGCGCAGTCCGTCTGGCCGAGTTGCCAGGGACCGTGCCGCACCTCCGCCGCGGAATAGGCCTCCGCGGGGAACTGCACGATCTCCTTGAGCTTCAGGGCAGCTTCCTGGGCGATCCCCAGCGCTGGTCCCCGCCCGATGACGAATGCGGTGCGCGCCTTGACGATGGCGGAGAGATCGATGGTGTGATTCCGATCGGTCTGCTCCAGAACATCCGGCAGCGTATCGAGCGCTCTCCGCAAGCTTGCGTCGCCGGACAAGATTCTCAGGAGGCGGAGACCGGCTGCGGCAGCACCCATGAAACTCTTCGTGGCAGCAATGGCCCTTTCTTCCCCGGCATTGATCGGAATCACGACATCCACTTCCTTTGCAAGCGGCGAAGACATGTCGTTGACGATCGCCGCGACCAGCGCGCCACCCCTCCTGGCCATCCCGGCCGCCCTCACAATGTCGGGGCTGCGGCCTGATTGGCTGACGACGAGGCAAAGCGCGCCTTTGAGGTCCAGCTGGCGTCCATAGATCGAACTGATCGACGGTGAGATTGAGGAACCGGGGATGCCGAGCGAAATCTCGAAAGCATAGCGGAGGAAGGTAGCGGCATGATCGGAACTGCCCCGGCCGATCGTCGCCAGGAGCCGGGGCTTCTCGCCGCCAAGCGCGTGTACCGCCTTGCCGATCGCTTCGAGCTGAACCGCCGACGATTGGCGCAGAACAGTCGGAATCTCGGCGATTTCCCTGAGGATCGCGCTGTCGTTGCTCATTATGCATCCTCTTGCGGCCGGCTCGACACTGCGCTATGAAGTAAAACTTCACAATCTGATTGTAAATGAAAAAAATCGCCAGCAGTTTAGTATATGACCGGGCCAAGAGTGGCGAGGAGGACGCCGTATGCCATCTGCTGACGATGGCGTTCGGGTTCAGCCGGGAGCGGGCGCGCGAATATGTACACCACGTCGGGATACACTCGTTTCGCATGTTCAGAGAGCCCGGCGGCGCCGCGAAAGCGTGCGCCGCCCTTCTGATGACGTCGCATGCGTTCGGAGGCGTGGACGTGCCGGCGGCCAATATCGCGCATGTCGCCATTGCGCCGGAGGCCAGAGGGCAGGGGCTAGCGCGGCCAGTAGTTGACGCGCTGTGCGATGAGGCTCGGGTGCAAGGCGCGCTCATGGTGTCTCTGTTTGCCTCGGCAAGACCCGTCTACCGCAAATGTGGGTTCGAGCTGGCCGGAAGCGAGATAATTTATGAAGCCGATACAGCCGCGCTGCCTCTGAAGACCCCAATCGCGTTCGTCCCCTTGCCCCTGTCCGATGACAGCGTCGTGTCTGCCTATGCCGCCAAGCGAAGAGTCGAAGCAGGGCTGCTGGGGCGGGCCGACATGCATTGGAAGGAACTCGTGCGGGCGCCGACAGATGCGCTTGCGGCCTACGGCGCCGGCAAGTCGGATGCGGATACCATCGGCGCATATGTCATCGTCGACGGATCCGATCCTGACATCCTGTACATTCGAGACTGGTATGCGGCGAATCGAGAAATGGCCGAGGCGGTACTGTGTTTCGTGGGACGTTTCAGGTCCGTTTATCCGAAGGTTCGCTGGCACGGCGGTCCACAGGACGATCTTGTAGCCGCCATGCCCGACAAAGGGTGGCGCCTGTTCCACCAGGAGGAATGGCTTGCTCGCGTCGTGGAGCCGGCGCAGGCGCTGGAATGCCGCGGCTATGTCCTGCAAGATGCATCGCTCGGACTTCGTATCAAGGACGTGGACGACGGCGACCTCGATTTTAGCCTCGACCTGTCCGACGGGACCATGCGAGTGAGCCGCGGCGTGCGAGACGGATTGCCGACTGTCATGGTCGACGGGGCCTTCTTCACCAGCCTTTTCACAGGATTCAGCTCCGCATCGCAGCTCTCACGGCGCGGACGCCTATCAGGCCCTTCGGCTGCTGTGCAATTGTGCGACCTTGTCTTCGCCGGCCCGCAGCCTTGGGTCGCTGAACACTTCTGAACGATATCGTCCGGGGACAATTATGAAACAGGCACTGATCGCCAGCTTACGTGCGGCAGCCGGCGGCATGACGCCGGCACTGGCGAAGGTCGCGGAAACCGTCCTCGCTCAGCCCCAGACCACGCTCTACCAAAGCATCACCGAACTTGCGGAAATATCGGGTTCATCGGAAGCCAGTGTGATGCGGTTCTGCCGCGAACAGGGCTTCACTGGATTCCAGGATTTCAAGCTCGCCATGGCCAAGGAACTCGCCGGCGAGCAGCTGGAAAAGGATAGCGCCGAACCGGCCGACGATATCCAGCGGCTGGTCGAGACCGCAGTCGTCGCCCTGCGCGAAACCGAGCAGCTGATCGTGCGCGAGGACGTCACCACGGCCGCCCAGCGGCTGCTTGGCTCGCAGGCGATCGATTGTTTCGGCGCCGCCGCTTCGGCCGTCACGGCGCAGTACCTTGCCTATAAGATGACGCGCATTGGCATGCTGTCGCGCGCCTTGGCCGACGCGCACCTCGCCACCATGGCCGCGGGGACCGCCACGAAAGCGACGGCGCATGTGATCATATCTAGCTCGGGCTCGACTGTGGATTCAGTGGGCGTAGCGAAGCTCGCCCGTTCGCGCGGTGCCTTCGTTCTTGGCATCAGCAACCGATCCAAGAGTCCGCTCGCTGCCGTGTGCGATCTGACGCTGATCGCCTCATGGCCAGAGACGCCGCTCACCGGTGGCGCTTTTCCTTCCAAGATAAGCCAGCTGCTGATCGTCGACGCCTTGCTGGCGGAAATGATGAGGCAGGACCCGGACAGGCTGGCGATGATCCAGCGCACGGCGGAGAGCGTGAGTGACCGATCGTTCTGAGAGCGTTCTTGCAGTCGACATCGGCGGCACGAAGATCGCCTTCGCGGAGGTTGCTGGCGCGAAGCTGAGAAACCGGCGTCAGATTCCGACGCCCCGCTCCGGCGGTGACGCGCTGGTCGAGGCCATAGCTGCCGAGATCAGGGGCGCTCGGCCAAGCCGATTGGCAGTGGCGACGACCGGTATCGTTTCCGATGGTGGCACTCTAAGCGCGCTCAATCCGCGCACCTTACCGATCGAGAACGGCTATCCACTGGCGCCACGGCTGCAAGGATCGATCGGGGTGAGGCCGCTCGTCGTCAACGACGCGCAGGCGGCGGCTTGGGGCGAATATGCGTTCGGCGCGGGGCAGGGCGCCAGGAACTTCATGTTCGTCACCATCTCTACTGGGGTCGGGGGCGGGCTTGTCCTCGCCGGCCTCCTACAGAGCGGCCAAGCCGGGCTCGCCGGCCACGTCGGACACATGAGCGTGTCGGGAGCGGATGCACCTTGCGGCTGCGGCCGCCGGGGGTGCCTTGAAACCGTAGCGTCCGGCACCGCTATCGCGGCACGCTTCGGCGAGCGCGTGGGCCGCACCGTTACCACAAAGGGTGTCTTCGCCGAGGCGGCGGCGGGGAACGCCGAAGCAGAGGTCATCCTGGAAGATGCGGCCGCCGCGCTCGCCGAGACCTTCGCCAACCTGGTCGCCGCAACGGATCTGGACCGCATAGCGCTGGGCGGTGGAGTAGGGCTAGCGTCCGGCGTCTTGGATCGTGTGCTTCGTCACGCCGACAGCCTGCCCGCCGCGTTTCGACGCCAGATCGTGCAGGCCCGTGCGGGCGCCGATGCGGGGCTGATCGGCGTGGCCGATCTGGCGATGAAGAAAAATTTCATCATGTGATTTTATTTGACAAATTACTTCGCCAGCAATACGACTTGTTTCCGCCACATGACGGCAGACCGAAATCGGGTCGTTGACGTTGACACAGCTTTTACCTGACAGCCTTTACGGGACGCTCGTCGTCTCATGCCAGGCTGACGCCGGAACGCCGCTGGCGGCGCCGACACACCTCGCGGCGATTGCCGCCGCCGTGGTCGAGGGGGGCGCGAGCGCCATCCGCACGGAGGGTCTGGCGAATGTCGAAGCGGTGAGAGCGTGCGTCGCAGTCCCCGTCATCGGCCTCGTCAAGACCTCGCGCGCCGACACCGAAATCTACATCACGCCATCCATCGAGGATGCACGGGCGATTGCCCGGGCGGGAGCCGACATCATCGCGTTCGACGGGACGGCCCGGCCGCGGCCGGCATCCGTCGTTGAAATGGTTGCAGCCATCGCCGAATCCGGCGCGCTGTCGATGGCCGACATCAGCACGGTCGCGGAAGCCCGTGCCGCGGTTACGGCAGGCGCCGACCTGGTGAGCACCACCATGGCCGGTTACACCAGCTATACACCTGCGGATGAGGGTCCGGACTTCGGCCTGATGCGCGCGCTTGGCCGCGCCGGTATCCCCTTTGTCGCCGAAGGTCGCATCTGGACGACCGACGAAGCGCTGCAGTGTTTCGATCTGGGTGCCAGCTTCGTCGTCGTCGGCAGCGCAATCACGCGCCCGACGCTGATCACGCAGCGCTTCGCCCGGTCCATCGCCGGGCGACAACCGGCCACCCCGCAGAGAAAGGTCCCGTCATGACCCGTCGCGTCGCCGTCATCGGTGCAGGATTCATGGGGTTGATGCACGCGTCGATTTTCTCGAGCGCGCCGAACTGCAAACTGGCGGCGGTCGTCGATCCGAATGTCGAACTCGCGAGGGCGGTAGCGGCGCGCTGCGGCAACGCCAAGGTTTATGCCAGCCACGACGAGCTGCTCGCCGCCGAGAAGTTGGACCTGGTCAGCATCTGCACGCCCGACAATCTCCACCGCGCGCCGGCGGAAGCGGTCGCCGCCAAGGGCGTGAACCTTTTCATCGAAAAGCCGATCGCCTCGACCGTGGACGATGCCAAGGCCATCATCGCCGCGGCCCGCGGCGCCCGCGTGAAGCTCGGTGTGGGCTACCTTCTGCGCTTCGATCCTCGCTACGCCCGCGCCAAGGAACTGATCGATGAGGGGAGGATCGGCGCGCCTATTCATCTCTACGCCCGCCGCAACAGCGCACGCACCGAGGGTCCGAAGCGCTATGCCGGCAAGCTTCCCTTGGCGCTGCATGTCACCGTCCATGACGTCGATCTCGTCCTGTGGATGCTAAGTGGTCAGCATCCGGTTTCCGTCTATGCGCAGCAGACGGACCGCTTGCTCGGACCGACCGGCACCCAGGACAGCATCGCCGCCATCGCCCGTTTCTCGGACGGCACGGTGGTCAACTTCGAAAGCGCCTGGTCGCTGCCTTCCGGAGCGCGGCACATGATCGATGCGCGCCTCGAACTGATCGGCACGGAAGGCTCGTTCGAAGTCCAGTGTGGCGACAGCGGCCTCTACTTCGCCGACAATGACCGTTCGCAGGAGATCGACACACAGCACTGGCCAACACTGGCCGGTCGTGTCGGCGGCGACCTTCGCCAGCAGCTCCTGGCCGTCCTCGAATGGTTGGAGGGAGCCGATCGCCCAGTTGCATCGGGAGAAGATGCGCTCCGCTCGCTGGAGCTCACGCTCGCAATGATCCGTTCCGCAGAGACCGGTGAGGTCGTGCGCCTCGGCTGAACGCCACTCACAACAATGGGAGAACCAACATGCTGAACAGACGCGAATTTCTTGCAACGACCGCGGCCGCGGCGATGCTTTCGGGCCTTTCTGCCCCGGCCACGGCACAAGACAAGCCGTTCGATAGCGTGCAGCTCTCGGTGCTGATGGAAGGCCATCCCACCACGGATGCCATCCAGAAGATGCTGCCGGAGTTCAAGACGCTTACTGGTATCGACGTCGCGCTGGAAGTGGTGCCGGAGCAGGACATCACGGCCAAGATGCTGCTGGAATTGTCCTCCAAGTCTGGCCGCTACGACGTCGTTCAGAACAACATCATCTACATTCCGGGCTTCTTGAAGAACGGCTACATCGTGCCGCTGGACGAGAACCTCGCCAAGCACACCGACCAGTTCGACAAGGCGGATTTCGTCCCCGGCTACTTCAACACCAATGTCGTGGACGGCAAGGTGTACGGGCTCCCCGTATACGGTGAGAGCACCTTCGTTATGTACCGTAAGGACCTGTTCGAGCAGCACGGCCTCAGCGAGCCGAAGACGTTCGACGACATCGAGAATGCCGCCAAGACGATTTCCGAGAAGACCAACAAGGAGATCGCCGGCATTACCATGCGCGGCCAGCAGGGCATCCAGGGCGTCTATGTCTGGGCTGCCTATCTGTGGGGCTTCGGCGGCTCGTTCCTCGACGACAGCGGCAAGTCGGCGCTCGCCACGCCGGAAGGCACGGCAGCGCTTGAGGCCTTCACCCGCGTCCTGAATTCCTACGGTCCCGTTGGCGTCGCCAATTTCGGCTGGGAAGAAAACCGTCTCCTGTTCCAGCAAGGCAAGGCGGCGATAACCCTCGATGCCACGGTCAACGGCGCCTACAACGAGGATCCGGCGGCCTCCAGCGTCGTGGGCAAGATAGGCTACGTTCCTGTGCCCATGAAGTCCTCGTCACCCAAGGGTGGCTCCTCGTCGCTTGCCGTGCACAGCCTTTATGTGACCGCTGACTCGCAGAACCAGGAGGCAGCGACTCTGTTTGCCGCCTGGGCGACGGCCAAGGAGCAGCAGGTGAAGTCGATGGAGACCGATCCGAATTCGGGCGTCACCTCGCTCACCGCGCTCAACGGTAAATCTTTCGGCAAGCGATACGGCGCCTTTAAGGATGCGATGATTGCCGCGATCAACCAAGGCAACCCCCAGTATCTGCCGACGATTGAGCAGGCCAACGAGGTCATTAACAACACCGGCATAGCCGTTTCCAAGGCGCTCGCCGGCACGGCATCGGCCGCGGATGCGCTGAAGGAAGCCGACGAAGCCAACAACGCAGCGATCGGGCGCTAAGGCGGCCGATCATACCCTGCCGCGCCGACCTCCCTGGGCGCGGCAGGGTCCTTTCATTCCGAAACAGGTTGTCGTGGTGAAGCGAACCGATCCATCTCGGATGTTCTATCAGCCGATCGTGATGGTGCTCAGCATCACGTCGCTGGTGCTCACCCTCTATGTCGTCTGGCTATCGCTCCGGGACCTGTCGCTCATGCGGGCAGGGCGCGACACTTTCGTCGGTCTCGACAACTACATCCGTTTCTTTGCCGATCCGCGCGGACTCTGGGCGCTTTGGCGGACCGTCCTCTTCACGGTGCTCGCAACGTCGATCGAGGTTGTCCTCGGACTGGCGATCGTCTTGTTTCTCGACAGGAACTTCGCGCTCAAGCGGATCGTTCGGACGCTTCTCCTCGTCCCGATCATCATGACGCCGGTCGTCGTCGGTCTCACATGGCGGTTCATCTTCGATCCGGCGTCGGGCATGGCCAATTACCTTCTTTCGCGCCTCGGCATCGATGCGATGGACTGGCTGGGCAGCCCGCAGGTCGCCCTCTTTTCGGTGCTGATCGCCGATGTCTGGCAGTGGACGCCTTTCGTCATCCTCCTGTCGATGGCCGCGCTCGATTCGGCGCCTTCCGATCCTCTCGATGCCGCGCGCGTCGACGGCGCACGCGAATGGCAGGTCACCTGGTACGTGCTTTTGCCGATGCTGCGCCGCGCGATCGCGATCGTCGCTCTGATCCGCGCCATCGACAGCATCAAGGCGTTCGACCTGTTCTACATCATGACGCGGGGAGGTCCCGCGCTCTCGACCGAGACGTTGAACTTCTACGGCTATGTCGTAGCCTTCACCAATTTCGAGATTTCCTACGCCATCACCGTCGCCCTGATCCTTACGATCTTCACCAACGTGGCCCTGCTCGCCATGTACGGCGTGCTGTTCCCGAGGAAGGGCGAGCGCACTTGATCCGGCGTCTCTTCTTCTATGTCGGACTGGTTGTCCTTCTCGCCGCGGTGCTCTTTCCGCTCTATTGGGTCGTCGCGACATCGTTCAAACTGCCCGGCGACGCCTTCGCCATCCCGCCGGTGTGGCTGTTCGAGCCGACCCTCGACAACTTCCGCACGATTCTCGCGAACAAGACCTTCCTGCGAGCGTTCGCCAACAGTTTCGTGATCTCGCTTTCAGCCAGTGCACTAGCCGTCGCGATCGGCGCGATCGCGGCATACGGAATCACCCAGCAGGACGCAGAGAAGCGGCGCGGCCAGGAGAAGTTTATCCTGAGCCTGCGCATCGCGCCGGCGCTGGTCTTCGTCATTCCGGTCTACTATTTCGCAGTGCGCCTCGGCGCGCTCAACCAGCACTGGCTGCTGATCGCCGTCTATGCCTTCATCAATGTTCCTTTCGCCATCTCCCTGCTGATCACCTTCTTCGACGACATTCCGCGCGAACTACGTGACGCGGCACGTGTCGACGGCGCGAGGGAATTTTCCATCTTCTGGCGCATCTATCTGCCGGCGGCGCGCGGCGGCGTGGTGGCGACGCTTATTCTCTGCGTGCTGTTCACCTGGAACGAGTTCTTCGTCGCCCTGACGTTGTCGGGCCGCAACACACAGACGCTGCCCGTGAGCATCACCTCCTTCCTTACCTTTCAGGGCATCCAGTGGGGCGCCCTGACGGCGGCGGCTACGCTCATCATGCTGCCGATGCTTGTGCTCGGCATGCTCGTCCAGGGCCAGATCGTGCGCGGCATGACGCTCGGCAGCGTGAAGGGCTGATTTGGAGATCACATGGCGCAGCTCTCGATACGCAACGTCGAAAAGTCCTACGGCGCCGTCACCGTTCTCGACGACATCTCGATCGAGGTGGAGGAAGGCGCGTTCGTCGTGCTGCTCGGGCCTTCTGGCTGCGGCAAGTCCACGCTGCTGCATGCCATCGCCGGGCTCCACGAGATCGACGGCGGCTCGATAGTCATCGGCGACAAGGACGTCACCGATCTCCCGGCGCGCGAGCGCGACGTTGCCATGGTCTTCCAGTCCTACGCGCTCTACCCGACCATGTCGGTGCGGGAGAACATCGGCTTTCCACTGAAGATGCGTGGGCTCTCGAAGAACGACATCGCCGACAGCGTCGATCGCGTGGCGGCCGTCCTCAAGATAGAGGCGCTGCTGGAGCGGCGGCCGAGGGAACTCTCCGGCGGTCAGCGCCAGCGCGTGGCCATCGGGCGCGCATTGGTCCGCGATCCGAGACTGTTCCTGTTCGACGAGCCGCTGTCTAATCTCGATGCGGCTCTGCGTGGCGACCTGCGCGCCGAGATTAAGCGGCTCCATCAGCGGATCAGGCGCACGATGGTCTATGTCACCCACGACCAGATAGAGGCGATGACGCTGGCGACCAAGATCGTCATCCTCAACCACGGCGTCGTGCAGCAGGTAGGCTCGCCGCACGAGATCTATTTCAATCCGGCCAATCTGTTCGTTGCTCGCTTCATTGGTTCGCCGCCCATTACGCTGATCCAAGGCGCGGTGTCCGGCCACAAAGGCGGACTGCGCTTCACGATCCCTGCGTCCGGTATCGACTTATCGCTTTCGATGGCCACCGGTGCGACCGTTCACACAGGCGCCGCGATCCTCGGGCTGCGCCCCGAGAACATTCGGATAACGGCCAAGGCCGGCCCGACCCTGTCCGCGACCGTCGATCTCGTCGAGCCGACGGGGCCGGAGGACATCGTGACGCTCAATATCCAGGGTCATCCGTCAGTTATCCGTACGCCGGCGGGCATGGCGGTGCAGGGCGGCAGCCTCGGCCTCGAACTGGATCTCGACAAAGCCCTGCTGTTCGACCCCGCCTCCGGCGCCAGGCTCGGGTAGGCGAAAACGGCCAGGAAGCTTTTGGCAGCAGGAGGCCTCGTCGGTCGCCAACGCGATCTGGTGTGACGGTCGCTTCTCCGAGGTCACGCCGTTCCCGGAGCACGTCAAGCGACGACGCGGCAAATGCGGTGGGACAGAAACATCGAAAAGCATTGGATAAGATTTGAACACCCGACAGTCCCACTGATTGTCAAGTGTCTGATTTTTCACGATTTCCAACCATCCTCCGGGCCCACCATTAGTCTAAATCAACGGCTTAAGGCCGATTTGCATCATTCCGTGCTCACGCCGGTATACTGGTTGCGATACGGCCCCGGCAATTTCCTGTGGTTCTCCGATATTGCGCTCTTTGCCGTGCTATCGCGTTGTGGACCGGCAGCCGACTCCTCTATTCGATGATGGCAGTCGGCGTTCTGCCGCTCGAGTTCGCCTGGTTGGCGGACTTCGTGACCGGCGGCAAGCTGACCGGGCTCGCTGCCTACATGTTCAATCCAAGGGAGCCGCATATGCGAGGGCGCTGTCCGGCTTTCATTTGTTCATGCCGGTCATCATTATTTTCATGCTGATCCGGCAAGGCTACGACCGCCGCGCGTTCAAAGCGCAGACCGCTCGCCTGGGTGGTACCGGTTGCAAGTTACTGGTTCACCCGGCCCGACGAGAACATCAACTGGGTGCACGGGTTTGGTCCGGAGCCGCAGAAGATCTTGCCGCCACGCATGTATCTCGGCCTGTA
The DNA here is from genome assembly GCF_053848065.1 of Mesorhizobium sp. BHscii. NCBI lineage: Bacteria > Pseudomonadati > Pseudomonadota > Alphaproteobacteria > Hyphomicrobiales > Phyllobacteriaceae > Mesorhizobium > Mesorhizobium sp. BHscii. The sequence goes on from NZ_JBSPKW010000002.1 coordinate 246,713, forward strand.
CATGGTGCTCCTGCCCCTGGTCGCCTACTTGCCGGTCCATCTCGTATTGAAACGGCTGTTCCGGCCGTAGGCGGCCATGCGGAGACGACCGGCGAATTCCAATGCGCTGCGCGACCGGCCGAGGAGGTAGCGCCGATGCAAGCAGGCGAGGGAGCGCAGCGCCAGACACCAGATCTGCGGCCTTTCGGTTCGAGTTGGGGTAGCTCGGCGCCTCATCGGCTCGGCATCTACTCGGCTGCGCCGCTCTCGGAAGCCAGGGTCGGGCCGGCTTCAGACCGCCTGCGCCGGAATGTCCTGCGCAGAGCAACGTAGAAGACCGGCGTCAGGAAGAGGCCGAACAACGTCACGCCCAGCATGCCGGAGAACACGGCCGTTCCGAGCGATTGGCGCATTTCCGCGCCAGGCCCGCTGGCGATCACTAGCGGCACCACGCCCAGGATGAAGGCGAATGCCGTCATCAGGATCGGCCGCAGCCGCAGCCGGCAGGCCTCGACAGCCGCCTCGACGGCGTCAAGGCCGCGCTCCTCACCTTGGCGCGCGAACTCGACGATCAGGATCGCGTTCTTCGCCGCCAGGCCGATGAGCACGATCAGCCCGATCTGCACGAGGATGTTGTTGTCGAGACCGCGGAAGGCGACGCCCAAGAGGGCGGCCAGCACGCTGAGCGGGACGATAAGCACGATGGCGAACGGCGTAATCCAGCTTTCGTATAGCGCGGCGAGCGCCAGAAAGACGAACAGAACCGACAGGCCGAAGATGAAGACCGCCGTGTTGCCGGTCTGCCGCTCCTGGAAGGCGAGTTCAGTCCATTCGAAGGAAGTGCCCTGCGGCAGCGATTCGGCTGCGATCCCCTCCATCAGGTCGAGCGCCGTGCCCGTGGCGACACCCGGCGCTGCATTGCCCTGAAGCGGCACGGAGACATACATGTTGTAGCGTTGCACGAGCGAGGGACCGGTGACGTCGCGGATCTCGACCAGTGTGCCGAGCGGCACCAGGTCGCCGGCCGCCGAGCGCACCTTCAGCTTCAATATGTCGTCGCGATCGATGCGGAAAGCCTGGTCGGCTTGCGCCCGCACCTGGTAGACGCGACCGAAGGCGTTGAAATCGTTGACATAGGCGGTGCCTAGATTGATCGACAGCGTCTCGAAGATGTTGGGGATCGGCACGTTCAGCATCCGCGCCTTGTCGCGGTCGATCGCCAGGAAGAATTGCGGGCTGGAGGCCGAGAAGGTGGTGAAGACGCCCATCAGCCCGGGCGTCTGGTTGGCCTTGCCGGCGATTTCGTTGGCCAGCGCCAGAATCGGCCGCATGTCGGCGCTGTTGCGCTCTTGGAGCATCATCTTGAAGCCGCCGGAGTTGCCGATGCCCCGCACTGGCGGCGGCGGCAGCGCGATGATGAAGGCCTCCTGGATGCCTTGCAGGCTGCCAAACAGCGTGCCGATGATCTTGTCGGAAGTATCGCCGCTCTCGAGCCGTTCCTCGAAGCTCTTGAATGGCGCGAAGATCACGCCGGAATTGCTGGCGTTGGTGAATGTCGCGCCGTTGAATCCTGCGAAGGCGACGGCGTTGGCGACACCCGGTGTCTCGCGGATGATATCCGACGCCTTCTGGATGACTGCGTCCGTTCGGGCGAGCGAAGAGCCCTCCGGCAATTGCACGACGACGATCGCATAACCCTGGTCCATGTTCGGGATGAAGCCGCGCGGCACCGTCTGCAGCATGTGATAGGTCGCGTAGAGCAGGCCTGCGAAGACGAGCAGCATGGCGGCAAGCGCCAGAGTCGTGCCGACCAGCCTGTGCACCAGCCACGCATAGCCGTCCGCCATCCTGTCGAACCCGTTGTTGAACCCGTTCGCCAGAGCGCGGCCGAACCTTGCCAGGAAGAAGTTCGAATGTTCCTCGCTGTGCGGCTTGAAAAGCACGCCAGCGAGAGCCGGCGAAAGCGTCAGCGAGTTGAATGCGGAGATCGCGGTGGAGACCGCGATGGTGATGGCGAACTGCAGGTAGAACTGGCCGGAAATCCCGGGAATGAAAGCCGCCGGAACGAAGACGGAGATCAGCACCAGCGAGATCGCGAGGACCGCGTTTCCCACTTCATCCATGGTCTTGTGCGCAGCGGCGCGCGGAGCGAGCCCCAGCCGGATGTTCCGCTCGATATTTTCCACAACCACGATGGCGTCGTCGACAACGATGCCGACCGCCAGCACCAGCCCGAACAGAGTGAGCATGTTGAGCGAGAAGCCGAAGGCGAGCAGCACGGCAAGCGTGCCGATCAGCGAGACCGGTATCGCCACGATCGGCACGATCGCCATGCGCCACGACTGCAGGAACACGATGATGACGATCACCACCAGCAGGATCGCCTCGGCGATGGTGAGATAGACCTCGTTGATAGATTCGGCGATGAACTCGGTCGGATTGTAGATGATCTCGTAGGCCAGCCCCTCCGGGAAATCCTCCGAAAGCTCCGCGATGGTCTCCTGGATTTCTTCCGCCGAGGCCAAGGCATTGGTGCCCGGCCGCTGGAAGATGCCGAGCGCCACCGCCGCCTTGTTGTTGAGATAGGAATTGGTGACGTAGTCCCTGGCGCCGAGCTCTATACGCGCCACGTCCTGCAGGGAGATCAAGCGGCCGTCCTTGGTCGACTTGACTATAACGTAGCGGAAGTCGCGCGCGTCTTCGAAGCGCCCTTGCGTGGTGACCGTATACTGGAAGGCCGAGCCGTCGCCAATCGGCGGCGCGCCGATCGAGCCGCCCGACACCTGGACGTTCTGGTCGCGCAGCGCCTGGACTACGTCGCCTGCGGTCATGCCGTAGGCGGACAGCTTTTCCGGGTCGAGCCAGACGCGCAGCGAATATTCGCGCTCGCCGAAGATCTGCACGTCGCCGACGCCGTCAAGCCTCAGCAGGACGTCGCGCACGCGCGAACGCGCATAATTCGAGACGTAGAGCTGATCATATGTGTCGTCGGGCGACAGCATATGGATGACCATCATCAGGTCGGGCGAACTTTTCGCCGTGGTGATGCCGAGCCGGCGCACCTCTTCCGGCAGGCGCGCTTCGGCGATCGAGACGCGGTTCTGGACCAGCACCTGCGCCGCGTCGAGATCGGTGCCGGGGCGGAAGGTGATGGTGAGCGACATCGAGCCTTCGCCGGAGGAATAGGACGACATGTAGAGCATGTGCTCGACGCCGTTGATTTCCTGTTCGATCGGCGTCGCCACGGTCGCGGCGACCGTCTCGGCGTCGGCGCCCGGATAGGAGGCGCGCACCACGATGGTCGGTGGCGCGATTTCGGGATATTGGGCGACCGGAAGCTGCGTATAGGCGATGCCGCCGACGAGCACGAGCACGATCGACAGCACCACCGCGAAGATCGGGCGGTTGACGAAGAAATGGGCGAAGTTCATTGCGTCTGCCCTTCGGCTTCAACCTTGGGCGGCAACGTGGTCATCTCGGACTTGACGGTGACGCCCGGCCGCACTCGCACCAGCCCGTTGATTACCACGGTCTCTTCGCCGGTGAGGCCCTCGCGGATAACGCGATAGCCGTCGATGCGCGGGCCGGTGCGGACCGGCTTGGCCGAGATCAGGCCTGCCTCGTCGACAACGAAGACGATGCGGCGGTTCTGGTCGGCGCCGATCGCCTCGTCAGGCAGAAGCACGCCCGGATGCGGCAGCGAGCCGGGCACGTTGATGCGGCCGAACATGCCCGGCTGCAGCACGCCGTCCTTGTTGTCGAAGCGCGCCCTGGCCCGCATCGTGCCGGTAGCTTCGTCCAGACGGTTCTCGGCGAAGTCGAGCTTGCCCTTGAACGTCGCTTCATCACGGTCGGCGACACGGACGACAACATCGACGCCGCCGGCGCCCTCCTGCATGACGCCGCCGCGCTCGCGGGCGTCGCGCGCATAAGCGAAGTAGGTCCGCTCATCGATGTCGAAATAGAAGTCGATCGGGTCGATCGAGACAATGGTGGTCAGCACGGTCTGGTCGGCCTGCACCAGATTGCCCGGCGAGATGAGCCGGCGGTCGACCCGGCCGGAAAACGGCGCCTTGATCTCGGTGAATTCGAGATCGAGACTTGCGTTTTCAAGTGCCGCCTCCGCGCCGTCCAGTTGCGCTTGGGCGGCGAGATATTCGCGGCGGCGGTCGTCCAGTGTCGAAACCGGTATGTTGCCTTCGCGCGACAGGGTCTCGGCGCGCTCGAACTGCATCTTGCTGAATTCGACCAGGGTCTTGGCCGAGTCGACCTGCGCCTGCGCCTGATTCAGCGCCGCCTTGAACGGCCGCTGGTCGATGGTGAACAGGAGGTCGCCCTGCTTGACCAGCGTACCGTCCTGGAAATGGACCCGGTCGAGATAGCCGCCGACGCGGGAGCGCAGCGAAACCTGGTCGACGGCTTCGAAACGGCCGACGAACTCATCGTCCTCGACGATATCGCGCACCAGCGGCTTGGCTACCGTGACGACGGGCGCGGGAGGCGCGTCCTGCGCCTGTGCGGCCGGGGCCGCGAGCAAGCCGATCGCCGCGAAGGCCGCGGCGGCGAGCCATTTTGCAGGGACGTTTCTGCTGGAGGGGGCGGCCAGAGAATCGTGGCGGAGGCGTGCAGTGTGAACCATGGTTACCCCTCGTAATCGGCCCTTTATGCGAAGTCCGTAACATCTAGGCAGCGGGTGTGCCGCACAAATCAATTTTTTGAACTGACCACCACAACCGACAGCTTGCTATAGAACAACAAACATCGAACATCATCAACCTTGACAAGGAAGCGGCTAACCGGGGCGCGCGAACGCACATCTCGCGTTTATCCGCTGCTTAGGCATCGCCATGCGCTCGAGCTAAAGCGGATCTGACGAGCCATTGCGCATCCCGACGTGCGGCGGTTCTGTCGGGAGGAACAGGGCCGCTCTCGCATAGAGGTCCGACCTGCTTCTCATTCTGCGGTTATAGGCGGCGATATAGGCTTCGATGAAATCGGCAGATTGGACATTTGCTACACTCCGAAACGCTATTGCACCACCCGCATAGCACTGGGACGTGACAACCGCACGTCCGCTCGTCTCTCCTGCAGTTTGGAAAAAAGATCGTCGATAAGCGGCGCATGTATGGCGCGAACGAGGGTGAGGTCGAACCGGTCAAGCACCTTATCGGAAGCGTGCTGCTGTGGCGTGACAATCGTGAAGGATGCACTCTGAAATTAGAGAAGTGACGCCACCGCGACCCCAATGCCTATGCCGGCAAACCTGCCATACGCATGGCGTCGGTGACGTCATCGAGGATGTTCGACGCAATTCCTACGGCAGCGGACCAGCGCCCGATGGTGAAGTGCGGGTCGAGCGAGAGCAGCCGCCCAGCCGAGGCTTTTGCCTCGTCGAGCTGCCCGAGCCTGGCTAGCGGTGCCGCCAGCCATCCGTGCAGGATGCTGAAGCCGGGGTTCAGTTCCACCGCCCGCCGGCCTGCTATGACGGCTTGCTCGTGTCGGCCGGACAGGAAATTGCCGAAGCCGATGATGGCGCGAGCGATGTCGACGGCGATCCGCTTCTTGTTTGCCTCACGGACATAGTCATCCGTCACGGTCATCGAGGAATGGCCCATTGCCTCATGATGGCGCGCTTGAACGTTGCATTCGGCAAGGTATGTGCCGAAGGTGCGACGCAATCCGTGAAGGGTGTAGCCGTCCGGAATTCCCGCTTGGCGCGTCCAATGCTGCATCATGCCGGTCAGGCTCTTTTCGGAGAACGGCCGTTTGTAAGCACTCTTCAAGACCGTGCCGCGCTGTGAGCGGTCGAGCGGTTCCAAGGCCATCGCCAGCTTGTCAACGACGGGAATGAACATCTCCCTCCCGCCATGGCGGTTGCGGTTCTTCTTCTGTCGGAAATCAAACGCTTCGATTAACTCCAGCGAGCCGTCGAACAATTCAATCTCCTCGGTGACGAGGTCGTCCCACTCCAAGGCGGCGATATCGCCGCGCCGATTTCCAAGCCAAAAGCCCAGCGCGTAGCAGGTACGCGCAGCAGTGCCGATCGGATGACCGTGCGGTTGGTGCCAAATATGCCCTCGATGATGGTGCGAAGCCGTCGAGGTGTTCGACAGGAGTATCGCGCCAGGTAAGCGGGTATTTCGGATCAACCTCAGGTTGAGAAGCGTTCGATCAGCCGCGTATTCTTCCGTTGCCTCGCTTCGTCAAAATCCAGCCACTCCATCGTGGTCTCAAGCCGGCGCGCGGCATGGCCGGAAGTCCTTGGTAGCGCCCGTCCAGGCAGATCGATGATCGCGGCCTTTTTGCCCTGACCCTGCGTGGGTCTGGCCATTAAACTCTCCTCCGACACTTCTGCCTCAGCTAATCCTTACGCGACGAGTTCTCCTGCTGCCTTGAGCGAAGAACTTCTCGAGGCGCCTGAAAACAACGGCGGACACGCCGCAGCACCGGTTCACAACAGTGGCTGGGGTTCACGTTCTAGCAGCAATCGCAGGCGGGCTCGGCAGGGCGCTGCCCTTAATGAAGCCGCTCGAACGATGGCGGCCCTAAGATTCGGTCATCCGCTCACCACACGACTCCCGGACGATCAGCTGCGGGTCCACGATGATGTCCCGCGGTACACGATGTGGATTGGCAATCTTGTCCAGTAGGACTCGAGCGGCAAGACGGCCGATATTTCGCGCATCAATCGAGACGGTGGTCAGGCTTGGCGTCCAGAGCGACGACTCCGGTATATCGTCGAACCCAACGAGCGCAACGTGCTTTCCTGGCGTCATGCCAAGTCGCTGCATTGCAAGCATGGCACCAAAGGCCATCAGATCATTGTAGCAGATGATCGCATCCGGCCGCTCTGGTAGGTTCAGCAAAGTCAAGGCTACATTCATGGCCTCGTGCCTGCCGCTGATCGGCGTCGCCCATCACGATATCGACAGAACGTTAGCACATGTCGGCTTTCTCAGGTCCGAAAGCTCGCCGTAACGCCTCCAGGGCCGCGTTTCAGGTTCTGCTGCGGGGGCGGGGTGCATTCGTTGGGCCAAAAATCCATGAAGGCGGCCGGCGAGACCGCGGCCGAATTGCGGGGCAGGTTAGGCCTTGCAAGTCCATGGATCGTTCGGGCACCCTCCGGCGTTATGTTGTCAGCCAAGCGGGTGACTTTCATTAGGGAAGGAGCAAAGCGATGAAAGAAATGGTTCTCGCAGGAATCGTCGCGCTGTCGGCGTCAACGTCGCTGGCGCAGACGAGCACTGCCCCCGAGGCTACGGCTCCAGCAGCCGCTACTGCAACGCCTGCTGCCCAGCAGGCAGGCGGGCCCGCAAATCTCTGCCAAGAGCTCCTCGCCTTCATGAAGGCGCCTGCCGAAGCGGCTACCCCGACCGCCGCTGCCCCGGCTCAGAAGGCTGGTGCATTTACTAGCAGCGCAGCCGCGCCCGCCAAGCCGGAGACGGGCTCGGCGCAGAAAATTACGGGGCAATCTGGAGTTGCCAGCGACGCTCCACAACCGAACAAGGAGAAGGTGGCCAGCGGATCGGCCACGAACGCGCCCCAGAAGGAAAGCAGGGCCGCGCCGTTGCCCCCCTCCGATACGTCGAGCACCCCCAAGGATTCCGTGATAGATGTCGCGAAAGCGGAGGAACTGGCCGCCGCCAATGACATTGCACAATGCCAGAAGACCGCGCGGCAAATGAGAGTGGCCGGCGTCGCCATGCCGCCGCCGTTGCTTTCACTGGCGGCGCTCGACCTGCAGTTTCAGCAAAAATCCGGTGAGGTCCCCCAGTCATCCGGATCTGGCAATCCACCTGCGACGGGGCAGGATCCAGCGCAGCAGACGCAGACGCCGAAATGAGAGCATGACTACGACTTTGAGCAGGTGAGAAAGGGAGAAGGCGGGATGGGTATGATCTTGACCGGAATTGTCGTTTCGATCGCAATTGCGCTCGGGGCGGGCTATTTTCTTCTGAGCGCGCAGCAGCAACAGCCAGCATGGCAGGTTTACAGCAGCGAGAGCACTCGCGTGGGCGATCCGGGACATAATCTGGTTGGTCAAAACTGGACGGGCGAGCCAGGCGACAACTCCACCGCAGCCGCGGGCGGGGAGGAGACGCCTTCCTAGCCCTTCGCTCGTTGACGTGGGTTCGAAGGCACCGCCTCGCGCAATGAAAGCCCAACGAGGATGCCAAGAAATGCCCGGACCAAGGGCCCGCGCATTTCGGTTTTGCGCAGAAGCACTATTCGGCCGCTTCGGCCGCCGAGCGCGGCTGTATTGTACCTTTCGCCTCCTGCCCTTCAACCCAAAGGCTATGATGCTCCTTCGCCCAGTTCATATCGACCGTGCCCGAACCCATTGCTTCATAGGCGCCTTCCATTCCGAGCGTGCCGATATAAATGTGAGCGATAAGAACAGCGATCAGAATTATGCCAGCAGTCGCATGAATATACTGGGCCGTCTGCATGCCGTTTATGTCGGTGAATGCGAACGGAAACAGCATGAATATGCCGGATATCGACATCGCAATTCCGCCCAGGACGACGGCCCAGAAGATGAGCTTCTGGCCGGTATTGAAACGTCCGGCCGGCGGGTGCGTCCTGTTGGTTTTGTCGAAAAAGCCGCCGCCGACTCTGAGCCAATGCGCGTCATGGCGATCCGGAAGGTTGTCCCAGGCCCATGTCACCAGCATGACTAATATGCCGAGCATAAACGCCCACGCGACGAAGTCGTGGGCGTATTTCGCCCAAATCGACCAGGTTGAAAATGCATCGGCCCCGATCAGCGGCATCAGCAGACGCTTGCCAAAGATAAAGTTCAGGCCGGTGATGGCTAGGATGATGAACGCCGTGGCAGTCATCCAGTGGGTTAGCCGCTCCAGAGCACCGAAGCGCAAAATCCTTACGCTCGATTCGGGCGCCAGTGTGCGGATGCGGCCCCTGTAGAAATAGAACAGCGCCAGCAGCAGCAAAATGCCGAGTATCGCGATGCCGCCGATCCACGGCAGCCAGCCCTCGTGGAAGCTGCGGTAATCGCGGCCTTGCGGTTGCTCGAGCAAGCCGGCGGCCGTATTGGGCAGGGTGACGCGCCCCTCGATCTTCTGCAACTCGTCAAGAAGCTGCCGTTCGCTTACAGCCTGTGCGGTCGGGTTGCTCCCGGATGGGGCTTGCGCGTAGACAGGTGCTGCGACCAGCAGCGTGAGTGTCATGAACGCTGCGATAGCCCGCGGCGTCACTCGACCAAGCCAGTTGTCCGGCATTTCTGCGTCCTCCGTGATAGCTCCGTTGCCCGCGGGACGAGCCCGACTGCCTCCTACACGTCGATTGTTTCTCGATAGGCCGTCTGCCAGCCCCAGGCTCCCGAACCATAGCCACGTTGCGTCACACGCTCCTTGTAGATCGCCGCGATGATCTCCCCGTCGCCGGCCAGGAGCGACTTGGTTGAACACATTTCGGCGCAAAGCGGCAGCTTGCCTTCAGCCAGCCGGTTGGCGCCGTACTTGGCATATTCAATTTCGGTGGAATCCTCTTCCGGGCCCGCGGCGCAGAAGGTGCATTTGTCCATCTTGCCGCGCGAACCGAAGTTGCCCACACGAGGATATTGCGGCGCGCCGAACGGGCAGGCGTAGAAGCAATAGCCGCACCCGATGCACAGATCCTTGGAGTGGAGCACCACCGCGTCCGCCGTGGTATAGAAGCAGTCGACCGGACAGACCGCCGCGCAGGGCGCGTCGGTGCAATGCATGCACGCCATCGAGACGGAGCGTTCGCCGGGCTTGCCGTCATTGATGGTGACGACGCGGCGGCGGTTGATGCCCCAAGGCACGTCGTGCTCGTTCTTGCAGGCGGTGACGCAGGCATTGCACTCGATGCAACGATCAGCGTCGCAAAGGAATTTCATCCGGGCCATTTCTGTTCCTCCCGTTCACGCCGCTACGATTTGGCAGAGCGTGCACTTCGGCTCCTGCATGCCCGTCACCGGGTCGTAGCCGTAGGTGGTGATGCTGTTGGCGCTCTCTCCCAGAACATATGGATCGGAGCCCTGCGGATAGTGAGCCCGCAGATCCTTACCCTGGAACCAGCCGCCGAAGTGGAAGGGCATGAAAGCGACGCCCCGGCCGACGCGCTCCGTGACCAGCGCCTTCACCCGCGCCCTCGAGTTGTTCTCCGCACCATTCACCCAAACCCAGGTCCCATCGCCGATGCCGCGTTCGGACGCATCGGCCGGGTTGATCTCAACGAACATCTCCTGCTGCAGCTCGGCCAGCCATCTGTTCGACCGCGTTTCCTCGCCCCCGCCTTCATATTCGACGAGCCGGCCGCTGGTCAGGATCAGCGGGAACGTCTTGGCGATGCCCTTTTCCACCGCGGCCTGCTGCACGCTGAACCCTATGTTCGGCAGCCGGAACTGTGTGGCGTCGGGATAGGTCGGATATTTTGCGACCAGGTCCACCTTCGGCGAGTAGATCGGCTCGCGATGGATTGGCACTGGGTCGGGCAGGTTCCACGCTACTGCGCGAGCTTTGCCGTTGCCGTAGGGATGGCAGCCATGGCTGAGTACGACGCGCTGGATGCCGCCTGACAGGTCTGTCGACCACGAGACCTTATTGATGTCGTCGCCGATCGTTTCGATCACGGCGAGTTCTTCCGCCGTCAGATCCTTGTCCCAGCCGAGTTTCTTAAGCACGGCCATGGTGAACTCCGGATAGCCGTCGGTGAGTTCCGAGCCTTGCGTGTACGAACCTTCCGCCAGGAGGGTCTTGCCGTTGCGTTCAACGCCGAAGCGGGCGCGGAACGGGCTACCGCCGTCCATGACATGCAGGCCGGTGCTGTAAAGATTGGCCGTACCCGGGTGGCGGATCTCCGGCTTGCCCCAACATGGCCAAGGCAGGCCGTAATAGTCGCCACCGACCTCGGGATCATCCTTCGGAGCCCGCATCGTCACCAGGTCGAACTTGTGCTGGTTCTTCATATGCGCCTTGAGGCGCTCCGGCGACTGACCGCAATAGCCCGTCGACCAGCTCCCGCGGTTCATCTCGCGCAGCACCTCCTCCGGCACCGGCCGGTCTCCCTCGACGGCTATTTTCTTGAACATCTTGTCGGCAAGCCCGAGCTTCTTCGACAAGAGGTAGATGACCTGGTAGTCGTCCTTCTGCTCGAAGCTCGGCTTGACGATCTGCTCGCCCCACTGGATGGCCCGATTTGAGGCGACGCGCGAGCCTGACGTCTCGAACTGCGTACAGACAGGCAAGAGATAAGTGTTGTCCTGACGCCCCGCTTCCACCGCCAGTGATGCCCAGGTCGTGGGATGGGGATCGGCGACAACAAGCAACTCCAGGCCTGTCAGGCCCTTCATCGATTCCGGAATACGAGCGATACTGTTGCTGGCGTGGCCCTGAATGAACATAGCACGCATGCTGTCGCGCTGCCCTATCTTGTCCTTGGGCAGCGAGACGGAATCGAACCACCTTGTCAGCGGTATGCCCGGGGTTTCCATGGCTTCCTTCGAGTCGAACTGGCTCAGCAGGTCCTCGTAGGGGATCTCCCAGACGCGAGACCAATGCTTCCAGGCGCCTTCCGTCAACCCGTAATAGAAGGGCAGGGTGACTACATCGAGCCCGATATCCGTCGCGCCCTGTACATTGTCATGGCCCCGGAAGATGTTCGCGCCAGTACCCGGCTTGCCGACATTGCCGGTGGCAAGACACAGGATGCAGCTCGCGCGCGTATTGGCGGTACCAACCGTGTGGTGTGTCTGGCCCATGCACCAGATCATCGTCGACGGCTTCTGCGTGGCGAACAGCTCGGCGACGCGCTTCACCTGGTCCCCAGGCACGCCGGTGATCTGCTCCACCTCCTCTGGCGTGTACTTCTCGACTTCCTTGCGGACCTCATCCATCCCGTAGACGCGCTGCGCGATGAATTCCTTGTCCTCCCAGCCGTTCTCGAAGATGTGCCAAAGCATGCCCCACAGCAGCGCTATGTCAGTGCCGGACCGGAACCGGACATACTCGGTCGCATGGGCGGCGGTGCGCGTGAAACGGGGATCGATGACGATCAGATTGGCCTTGTTGAGTTCCTTGCCTTCCAGCAGATGCTGCATCGCTATCGGATGCGCCTCAGCCGGGTTGCCGCCCATGATGATCATGGTCTTTGAATTGCGAATATCGTTGAAGGAGTTCGTCATCGCGCCGTAGCCCCAGGTGTTGGCTACGCCGGCGACGGTCGTCGAATGACAGATGCGGGCCTGGTGGTCCTGATTGTTTGTTCCCCACAGGGCAGCGAGCTTGCGGAAGAGATAGGTGCCTTCGTTGGAAAACTTGGCCGACCCCATCCAGTAGACGGATTCCGGGCCGGACTTTTCACGGATCTCGAGCAGTTTGTCGCCAATCCCATTGATCGCGTCGTCCCAGGAGACCCGCTCCCACTGCCCGGCGGTGAGCTTCATCGGGTATTTCAGTCGGCGGTCGCTGTGTACGAGCTCGCGTACGCTTGCTCCCTTGGCGCAATGGGAGCCACGGTTGATCGGGCTGTCCCACGAAGGCTCCTGACCGGTCCAAACCCCGTTCTGGACTTCGGCGGTAACGGTGCAGCCGACCGCGCAATGGGTGCAGACGCTTTTCTTGAGTTCGATGGGCTCGCCCGGCTGCGGCGGACTGATGGCGGCCGCCTTTTGAACGGTGCCGAGCTGAAACGACCCGATTACAGCCATCCCGCCGGCCACGAGACCGGAACGGCGAAGGAAGGTTCGCCGGTCGATGGGAGCGGAGGCGACCGTTCCCATCAGCGTGTGCAATCTTGTGCGGTTCGCCTGACCGCTCTTGCGCTTGGTCAGCATGGCGCTCTCACTTCTTCAACGTCTCATAACCGTTCACACGGTAGAATGCCTTGACGTGCTCGGTCTCGCGGTAGCGGGCCCTCGTCTCCTCCTCGCCGGGATCATAAGCTTGCGCTTCTCCGGGGCTGAGCGTCACGGCGGCCACGGCGGTCGTGGACGCGCCGCCGAAGGCGCGAAGGAAATTGCGGCGGTTCATTGCCGTCTGTTTCTTTTCCTGCATCTGCCATCCTCCCTATCTGTCGACGCGATCAGGTCACGAGCTACGTCGCGCCTCCATGGCGAAGCCTTCGGCTTCGATGTCGATGAAAATCCGCCCCAACACGCCCACTGCCCGGTAAAACCTGGCCGAGGCCGCGTTTTCCAGATCGGCGAAGAAGCGGCTCGCCCAGGGCGCGATGTGACGTTCAAAGAAGTCCCGCTCCTCGCCAGGGGGAACCACGAAATGTGTGGCGGCAAAGCCGCTCATGATCTCGAATAGCGTGCCGAGATGATCTTCCGGGTCAAAATGACCGTCGGCGCGTTCAACGCCGAGGCGCTTCATGTCCCCGCGTAGACGGGCAAGCGGCCGTTCATTGAGAAAGCCCGTCAGGTAGTATGAGGCGTAGGGAAGGAGTTCGCCGCGCCCGACCCCGATGAAGAGCTCGAAATACTCGCGACTGACCGCTGCCGGGGAGGCCGAAGCCGCGGCCTGGCCGAGTGCCGCATGAGCAAGGCCGAGCGGCGTCTCGGTGTCGCCCCGCAAACCGGAAAGCCGCGCCATAAGGTTTGCATCCGGAGCGGCCAGGAGAAGCGTGGCGAGCAGCGCGTACTCATCCGCGCGTGCGCTGTTGACGTCGTCGACGTCAGCATCTCTAACGCCGGGAACCAGAGCGTCAGCTCCGCACGACGTGCCGGTTGCCTCCTCTAGGCGCAAGTCTGGGTTCATCTACTGACCTCGACCGTGCCCCTCAACGAGTGGGTAAAGTAATACTAGTCCCCCGCCCGGCAATTGCAACAGCAACTGTGCCAAAATGGCCACATATCCAGATCAGCGCGGCACGGCGCCGCCATGGCGCCGCTGGCGATTAATCGGCGATGATTCCGCGGAGCCGGCAGCTTCGTCGCGGCCGGCGGCGGTTTCGGCCACGTCGGCCGAAGGGGATGGACGGGTTGCCGGCTCGATCGAACTGTCCGGCGTAACAGCCTGCGAAGCATCGGGTGAGGCGTTCGCGTCCTCGTCCGCCAAGACGACGGTGGGCGCAGGCGCCGTCTCCGGTGCCTCCGAAGCCATGGCGGCGCGTGCTGGGTCGGCCGGGTTGCCGCCGCTCAACGTCGACAGGAAATCCACGACAGGTTCGCTGGATTCTTTCAAGGGGCCGAATCCCGCCATGGATCCCGGCCTATTGAAGTCCCAGGCATATTCGGAAGGCCCGATATGATCACGAATTGCCGGATCGAGCGACCACATCCTGCGCAATGCGGCGCGCTTCAACATCTTGGGCACGCCTTTGCGCAGGAAGGCCGAAAGGTCGCTTTCGGCGGTCAAATCCTCAACACGGGGGAGGGACTCGGCAGGCTCGGCGGCCTCCGGCTCCGCAATTGCTGGTGCAAGCTGCTCCCCAACACCCGCTGGCGCCACAGCTTCGTCAGGCGCAAGCTGATCCTTCTGCGGCTCCGCAGTCGCGCTGTAACGCGCCGCCTGTTTTCGGCGCGACCAGCGGGCGAAGACATTGTCACTTCCCGCGCTCATTCGGCATCATCCATCGTTCCGGAGCGAGGACCGCGCCTCGCCAGGGCATTGCTGTCCGCCCGATCGCGCTTGCGCTTGATGAAGGGACGCTCAACGTGATGCGTCTCGATGAAGGCGGCCACCCATTGCTGAAGCTCGATCGGCATAGGCACGGCTTCGATGATGTCGGAGCCAGCCTCTGTCAGCGACTCGCCTTCGAACGGGTCAGCGGTCACCAGGTGCAGCACAACTCCGGGTGGAGCAGGGCTCGACCGGAGCGCGATCCAGAGGCTAGGCCGCCCCGAACGGAGGTTGTCCCGGTACATGCCCGTGTCGCACCCGAAGAGCTCGAGTTTGAAAGTTCCGGCATAGAAACGCGTCAGGCCGTCGGATTCGTGCAGCACTGACCATGGCGCCGCGCACGGCGCGCCCGCCAGCACGGCCACGGGCACCCAAACATGGTCGACCCACGGGCTGTTCAGAGCCCGTCGCTCGACGATCACCCCGACTTCCGCAGTGTCCCGCACCATGGCACAAATCCTCCTAATTCACCGTCCCCGGGGCGCGAAACGGCAGGCCTGCGATGAGGTTCTGCGGCTTCATGCGGATCGTTCGGTCGGCGGTCATGGCCATTATGAGCCAGACGGGCCTGGCGCCCACTGCCGGCTGAACTTCGCCTGTGTCGGAAAAGCTGAGCCGGAATAGTGCAACGACGCGCTTTGCTGTCTCCGCGTCGAGTTCGCCGCCGGCCCAGAGCGTATTGCCGATGCGGGTCGCTTCGGCGTCGAGGCCGACGAACCAGGCCCAGTCCTCGTCCTCGATCCGCTCCACCGGCTCGATTTCCACGCCCACTGCAACGAGATGGCGAATCCAGATCTCCATTGCGGTCGCAAGGCCGCGCCGGGCCGGACTCCGGGCGCTGCCGAGCTTGAGCACCATATCGAAGGCGTCGCTCCTGGCGAAGTAACTCTCGGGATTCTTATCGTTGAGTATCTCGAGTTCCGTGACAGCTGGACCACCAAGCATGTTGAGGAGCGGCGAGGCATGGCGGTTCTGTTCATGCAGTTCGATTGTTTCGGCATCGGCGAGAAGCACAGCCCCCTCGTGAGACGTCACGCGTTGCGGCCGATAAAACAGCTCGGCGGCTCGCAGAACGCAGGCGTCGTGCTGACCGTCCAGCGCATTGCGCAGCACGACCTGGGCAAGCTGGTTCATGAACAGCGGGGGGATGTTTTCCGCCGAGCCGCGCGCCAGCGCGAGGTATGCGGCTTCGAGTGAGGGAGCGGCCAGCACATGATCGCGAAAGGCGATCATGAACTGCCAGTTCTCGCGCGCATCCGGATCCTCCAAGGCGGCGATCTCCTCCTTTGCGACCGGCCGGCGCGGATGATGCATCAAAAGTTCGTGATGCAGGCGCAACTCCGCCGGGCAGGCGGATTCGGGGGGGAGAAGCTCTGGCCGGGCAAAATATGCCTTCAGAAAGGAGTCGGTCACGAGCAGGCGCCCGGCCTCATCTCTGTCGAGAAGGTGATGACCGGAGGAAATCCAGAAATCCTTCACTTCTGCCTCCCGGCGAATGCAAGGAGATCGAACTTTTCCGTCGACGCGTCTTCACCCTCGATTTCGACGAAGCGGAATGCCGTTGCCGGCTCCAGCCGGCTCGCCTTACGATGCAGGGTGCGGAACGACTCTCGGATGCCGGCCTGTTCGCTGGTGCGGTTGACCCCAATCAGCGTGTTCGGCGGGTGGTCGCACAGCGATTGCGCGAAGGCGATCTCCTCTTCGGCGGCGACACGCGCCGTTTCGATGTCCGGCGCACCGCATCGCACCACAAGCTGCTCGGCCAGCCGATCGACGGCTGCCGCGCGGTCATGCGCGGTCGCGTCCGTGACCACGACGAGGGTGGACCAGCCGAAGCTGTCAATGCCCAGGAACCCGGCGCGGAACGCCTGCCGTTCCTTGCCGGAAAGCGTGGCGGTATCGGCGCCGAAGAACAGGAAGGTGCCGGTCACCGCCCATTCGCCTGGTCCTGCAGCGCGCGAATAGACAAACGTGTCCGAAGCATCGAGACGGATCGTTCGCGGCAGCTTCAAATCCATGGCGTTCCCGTCCTCGGATCGAGCCAGGAAGGCCTGGCAAGCGCTTCGGCCAAGCTTTTTCGCTCGCCAAGCCTTTGAGAGGCCATATGGGAAATCAGTAGATCTCCGTTACCGGCAAGCTCTGTATGCTCATCGCCCTTTCGGGGCAGCCGGTCGAGCCAGCGGCTGGCGATCGAACCGAAGCCGGTGTCGCTCCATTCGTGGAATGCGGCCATCAGATGGCGGGAGAAGCTCGCAACGATCTCACCGGCATCGAGCGCAGCGAAGCCTAGTTCGTCAAGCGCGCCAAGCAGCGGACGCAGACCGGGCTCGCCGGCGCGGATGACGGCAGTGCGGATCATGCCCGAGAAGACGAGCCAGTCGGGGATTTCGTGCTCCCGTGCCCCTTCCGGCCAGCCCAGGCGGGCGCCGCCGACGAGAACTCCGTCGACGCGAATAGTGCCTGGCCAGTCGAAGGTGATGGGCCGCGACGGCGGAGCATGGACCGCAAGCGCATCGGCGAGCGCGTTCATGCCTGCATAGATCGCGCGACGCGCTTCCTCCAGGGGCTCCTCAGGCTCAAGCACCACGGCGAATTCGGCCAGATCGTAGCGGCGCACCCAGGCGAGCGTGCCTGCGCCTTCCTCTGCCGCGATCGCGCAGGCATGCGCGAAGGCGTCGCCAGCCTCTCTCAGCGGCACGAGGCTGTAAGGCGGTGGCAGTTGGAGGTCGCTGACAGATGGGCGCATAGTGCCGATCCATATTTTGATGACGGCGACTGTAATGTCTTTATAATACTTCCAAGGAAGAGGCGCTACCGCGTGGGCAAGGAAGATGCCACGGGAGTCGGAATGAGCCTGGCCAAACGACCCACGGTCCTGGTCTGCTCCTGCGAGCGGAGCATGCCGGGCTTCGGCGCCAGCGTCGCCCGCGGCTGCCCGGGCGCACGGGTCGAGGCGGGGGACCAGTTCTGCGGCGCGGAGCTCGACCGGGTGCGCAGCGCCCTGCGCAGCGGCGAAGCTGTCACCATCAGCTGCACGCAACAGGCGCCGCTTTTCGGCGAGCTCGCCGAGGAACTCGGTTTCGCAGGCGATCTGGTTTTCGCAAACATTCGCGAGACGGGGGGCTGGTCGCAAGGCGCTGCTGCTGCCGGCCCGAAAGCGGCGGCTCTGCTCGCTATGGCGGCCGAACCCGCTTCGGCGCCCGCGCTCGTTACGCTTTCGAGCAATGGTGTCGTCCTGGTCTATGGCTGCGACGCGACGGCGATCGATGCGGGCCGGCAACTCGCCGAGAAGCTGGACGTCACTGTGTTGCTTAGCCGTCCGCGCGAAATTGCGCCGCACCGGGTCTGGGATTTTCCCGTCATGCAGGGCACGATCCGCAATGCGCGCGGCCATCTTGGCGCCTTCGAGCTGACGGTCGACGATTTCGCGGCGCCCAATCCATCTTCGCGCGATCGGCTTCGCTTCGGGATATCGCGCGATGGAGCCGTCTCGAACGCCGACATCATCCTTGATCTCTCCGGCGGAGTTCCGCTTTTCCCTGCCCATGAATTGCGCGACGGCTACGTGAAGGCCGATCCCGGCGATCGCGCCTCCGTCGCCACTGCGATCGCAAGGGCTGCCGACTTGGTGGGCGAGTTCGACAAGCCGCGCTTCATCGATTTCTCCGCCGATCTGTGCGCCCATTCGAGATCGCGCATCACCGGCTGCACGCGGTGCCTCGACCTGTGCCCGACAGGGGCGATAACGCCTGCCGGCAACCACGTCGCGATCAATGCGGAAGTATGCGCCGGCTGCGGCAGCTGCGCGGCGGCATGTCCCACGGGTGCTGCCGCCTACGCCGTGCCGGATGCAGAATCGCTGCTTCGGCGGCTGCGGACGCTTCTTTTCACCTATCGGGAGGCGGGCGGCCTGGATGCGATCGTCCTTTTCCATGATCTCGGCCATGGCGAGCCGCTGATCGACGCACTCGCCCGGTTCGGCGCGGGTCTGCCCGCAAATGTCCTGCCGGTCGCCGTGAACGAGACAACCCAGTTAGGGGTCGAGGCGTGGACCGCGCCAGTCGCTTGGGGCGCTTGCGCTGTAAGGGCTCTGTCGTCGGCCAAGCCCAGGCATGAGCTTACCGGAATTGCCGCAAACATCGCGATCGCCAATCTTTTGAGCCAGTCTCTCGGTTATGGCGCCGAGGTCTGCGGATTGATCGAAGAGGACGATCCCGACATCCTCGCCTCGGCGCTCGACATGATTACCCCAGACGTTGCGTCGCGGCGCCCGGCGGCATTCCTGCCCATCGGCAAGAAGCGCAGCTTGCTGACGAGCACCATGGTCGAGCTCCATCGAGCTGCGCCGACGCCGGTCGACCGCGTGGCGTTGCCTGCTGGAGCTCCGTTCGGCGGCCTGGACGTCAATGTCGACGGCTGCACGCTCTGCCTCTCTTGTGTATCGGCCTGTCCAACGGGGGCGCTTTCCGACAGCGAGCAGCAGCCGGCCTTATATTTTTCCGAGAGCGCCTGCGTGCAGTGCGGCCTTTGCGCCGCGACCTGCCCGGAGAAGGTCATCACCTTGACGCCGCAGGTGGATTTTCAGGCATGGGGCGCTCGCAGCCGGGTCGTGAAGCAAGAGGAGCCGTACAACTGCATCCGCTGCGCGAAGCCGTTCGGCACAAGGAGCACTGTCGAGCGGATCGTCGCCAAGCTCGAAGGCAAACACTGGATGTTTGCAGGCGAGAACGCACGGCGGCTCGACCTTGTACGGATGTGCGACAATTGCCGTGTCGATGCGGCCATGAATGAGGGCTTCGATCCTTATGCCGGCCCTAGTCGCTCGCCGCCGCGAACCACGGAAGACTATCAGCGGCAGCGCAAGAGCTCGAGCGATAAGGCGGTCTGAGCCTAGTCGGTACGTGTCTCGGCCTGAAGAAAGCGGATCAGGGCTGCCCGATCCTCAGCATTGCTGATCGTCTGTTCAGGCATCTTGGTACCGGGGGTGTAGGCGTTCGGACCCAACTCGAACAGCGCCGACACTGTTTCCGGTGTCCAGACGATGTCCATTTTTCGGAAAGCGGGCGAATAGTGGTAACCCGGCACGGATGCTATTTTGCGCCCGAAAATGCCATGCAGCGTGGGCCCGGCTCGATGGCCGTCCTTCGGGTCGAGAGTATGGCAGGCAACGCAGGCGCGAAATACTTCCGCGTCCGGATTACCCGCGTATCTGGCCATTGGATCGGCCCTGCCGGCCGTAGCGGCTCCAAGGCGCTCGCCCGTCGCGATGTTCCATTCCCGCACCAGATGGTCGGCGCCGCCAGCCAGAAGCGTCTTGCCGCCAGCCGCGAACGCAAGCGACCATACCGCCACGCCGGATGTGTCGAGAGTGCGGATGGTGGAGAGGCTCATAGCGTCCAGCAACAGGATTCCATCACCGATGCCGGCGACTGCGAGATAGTTCGGGTCTGGCGTGGCGGCGAGCGCAATCACCGGTTTGCGTAAGGCCTGAACTTCCAACTGCACTTTGCCGCGCCGATCGAGCAACCGTACCCGCCCGTCCGCACCTCCGACGAACAGCCGGTCGCCGGGCGCTCTTACAAGCGTGTTGAGCGGCGTCGGCATGATGGCCCGAACCGGCGCCGCCCCAGCCTGGCTCGGCCAAAAGATGACTGTGGCGTCATAGCCGGCGCTGACGAGGGTTGCGTCCGCCAGGAAGGCGAGTGCATTGACGTTTGCGCCATGGCCTTCCAGGACGCGCGCTTTCCCACCAGCAAGGGGCCAGAGCCGGACGGTGGTGTCCCAGGACGCCGAAGCCAGCATCGATCCGTCGGGTGACAGTTCGAGGTCGGCGACAGGTCCGGTGTGACCCTGCAGAATGAGGGCCGGCTCGCCTCGACCGGTTTGCCAGATCGCGATGCGACCGTCCGCACCCGCACTGGCAAAGCGCCCGTTCGGCAGTGCGGCCACGGCACTTACCTCACCGTCATGAAAGAGCAGCACGTCGCGCGCTTCGCCGGTCTCCAGCGACCAGATGATCGCCCTGGTGTCAAAACTGCCGGTTGCCACCGTCTTTCCGTCCGGCGCCACGGAAATCGCCCGCACGGGACCGCCATGCCCGCGCAGTTCCGCGCCATGTGTCGTCGCGCCGGCGAGGAAAACAGCAGCGAGCAAATGCATTGCGAGCGTCTTATGCATTGCGCATCATACGTTTCCGTGTTCCGCTGGCCGGCAGCGCCCTTCGCCGGAGAGCAGCATGCGATCGCAATCCGACCAGCCGCACCGTCCCAGCTATTAGAGGCAATCATATGACCCAAAACATGGAAACCGATCCCTTCAACGTGTCGATGCGCAAGTTCCTGAAGCAGGTCGGCGTAACCTCGCAGCAAGCAATCGAAAAGGCCGTGGCGGATGGGGGGCTGAAAGGGCAGGGGCGTCTGACTGTGAGGGCCGTGATTACGGCTGAACGCGCCGGTTTGCACCACGTCGTCGAAGGCGAAATCGACCTCGGCTGAATAGGTTCGGCGGCGCGTCCGGCGCCCCATTGACACCCCACCTCAATTGAAGAAACGGACCTGCCCGGCCGGGCTCGTGTCATACCCCGTGAGTTCTGCGGCGCGCCGGGCGAAGCTGTCCTGAGCCATGAGGCGGATCAGCGCCTGGATCGAAGGCTGAAAATAGGTTCGCTGCCGCATCAGCAGATCGAAATTCTCCCACGCCAATGATACGAACTCCAGGCCGGCGGCGCGCGCGGCGGCGCGTGTGGCGATTCCGCAATCGGCCCTCCCGGTCCGGATCGCGGCTGCGAGATCAGGCCCTGTCAGGCATGGCGGCGCGAGCCGGTTCAACCGCTTCCGGCTGGCGCCGGCGCGGGCGACCAGGACATCCAGCAGCATTTGGGCTCCGGCCCCGGTCTGACGCACCGCCATTTTGGCGCCGCTTTCAAGGACATCGGCCAGGCTGTTGAGCGATCGGGGGTTGCCCGGCGGCAGCAGCAGCCCCTGTTCGCGCCGCGTGAAACCGATCAGCACCGCATCGTGCAGCCGCGGCATTGCGCGCGCGGCCTCCACATTGGGGTCGGCTGCATCATTGTGGTAATGGATCGCGGCAGCGGCGACTTCGCCACGCAAAAGACGCGCAACGCCGGCTCCCGTCCCCTCGGTCAGCGAGGCGAGGCCGGAGCCTGCCTGGCGAAGGCTCCATTCAAGCAGATCGTCCTGGCTGCCGCCGACTATGGGCGGCGGCTCGGGCGGAATCAGTCCCTCAGGATGCGACAATCCCGAGAGAACCCACCGGTCGAGTTCGTTACGCGGAAACAGCCACTTGCCCGTCACTTTGCTGCACGGGATCCTGTTTTTGGCGACCAGTTCGTAAAGCTTGCGTTCGCCCAGGCGCAAATAGTCTGAGGCTTCCGGAATCGTCAGCAAATCCATCCTGCAATATTATGCATATTCCTGCGCAATTTCAACTGTTTGACGAATGCGGAAGGAATGCAGCAGAATACAGGACGACGCGGCGCAGGTGAACGGGAATGTCGGAAAGCCTAAGTGCATGGCAGCTTATGGCGAGCGGTGACGCGACGCTGATCTCGATAGTGCGTCTTTCGCTAACCATCACCCTGGCCGCCGTTGCAATTGCAGCCGTCGTGGGACTGCCGCTCGGGGCGTTGCTGGCTCTGACGCGTTTTCCGGGACGTTCCCCGCTCGTGGTGCTTGTTAACGGCTTCATGGGCCTGCCGCCAGTTGTCGTCGGCCTGACCGTTTACCTGCTGTTATCCCGATCAGGGCCACTCGGCGAGTTCGGCCTGCTGTTCACACCGGCCGCCATGGTCATCGCGCAGGCGCTTCTCGTCCTGCCGATCATCGCAGCTCTGACGCGCCAGACCATCGAGGATTTGTGGCGCGAATATCGCGACGAACTGACAGCGATGGGCGTCGGCCCGACAGGCAGGGTGGTAACGCTCTTGTGGGACAGCCGTTTCAGCCTCATCACCGCAATGCTCGCAGGCTTCGGGCGGGCGGCCGCCGAAGTCGGCACAGTAATGATCGTCGGCGGCAACATAGAAGGCTTTACCCGAACCATGACGACCACGATCGCGCTCGAAACCTCAAAGGGAGACCTGCCGCTCGCGATGGGGCTCGGCATCATCCTGATCGGCCTCATTCTTGCCATCAATGCCGCTGCCTGGGGCCTGCGAACCTGGTCGGAGCAACGGGTGGCTTGATGATGCGTGCATCGCTTACCGACCTTCCTCTCATTCTGGACCGCGTCTCGCTCAGCGCAGGCGCCATGACTATGCTTGACCGCGTGAACCTGGCGATTACTCCCGGCGCGCCGACACTCGTGCTCGGTCCCAATGGGGCGGGCAAGACGTCACTGCTTCGGGTTTGCATGGGACTTGCCGCGCCTTCCGCAGGAACTGTGAGCTGGGGTGGGCGCACCGATCGCGGGCTAGGGCGCCGGGCAATGCTGCTCCAGAAACCGGTGATGCTGCGCCGCTCCGTCGCAGCCAACGTCGCCTACGGACTGGCGCAAGCTGGTTGTCGGCGCCATCGTCGCGCGGCACGCACCGAGGAACTTCTGGATCGTGTGGGCCTTCTGGGCCTGGCGGCGCGACCTGCGCGCCGCTTATCCAGCGGCGAGCAACAGCGCGTGGCGCTTGCCCGCGCACTGGCGCGCGAGCCCGAGATCCTGCTGCTCGATGAGCCCACCGCCAGTCTTGATCCCGCTGCTACCCGCCATGTCGAGGAGATCATCCTCATGGCCTCGCAATCGGGCACCAAGATCGTCATGGCTTCACACGATCTCGGGCAGGTGCGCCGGCTCGCGGCAGATGTCGTCTTCCTCGTTTGCGGCCGACTGTGCGAGCACGCCAGCGTCGATGATTTTTTCGATCGCCCATCATCAGCAGAAGCTGCCGCCTTTATTCAAGGAGAGCTCGTCCTTTGACTGCGGAGACGGAGCTTCCAGTGTTCAACCGTCGACTGTTTGCCGCAATTGCGATCATTTTGACTGCCCTCGGCTCCAGCGGCACATTGGCCGGCGCGAAGGAGCGGTCGATCGTCGTGGCCTCGACGACCTCGACGCGGGATTCCGGCCTTTTCGATCACATACTGCCTTTGTTCGCCACAAAGACCGGTATCTATGTGAGGGTGGTCGCGCAGGGAACCGGCCAGGCCCTCGACGCCGGCCGCCGGGGAGACGCAGACGTGGTCTTGGTCCATGCCAGGGAGCAGGAGGAGAAATTCGTCCGGCAAGGTTTTGGCGTGAGACGCTTCGATGTGATGTACAATGATTTCGTCCTGATCGGGCCCAGAGGCGACCCGGCCGGCATCAAGGGTTCGCCGGATGTCGCTGCCGCCTTGACATCGATCCAGAGCAAGAAAGCTGTTTTCGTTTCCCGCGGTGACAAATCTGGAACCCACTTTGCAGAACTCGGACTCTGGAAGGCGGCAGGTGTCGATGTCGCGGCGATGAAGGAGCCCTGGTACAAGGAAATTGGGCAGGGCATGGGCGCTGCGCTCAACACAGCCAGCGCCATGAATGCCTATGTGCTTTCCGATCGCGCCACATGGCTGGCGTTCAAGAACCGCGGCGAACTGGAGATCCTGGTCGAAGGCGACGAAAGGCTGTTCAACCAGTACGGCGTCATGCTGGTGAATCCCGCGAGGCACGCGAGCGTCAAAGCTGAACCCGGCCAACGCTTCATAGATTGGCTGATCTCGCCTGAAGGACAGCAGGCGATTGCCGAATACAAAATTGACGGCCAGCAACTCTTTTTCTCGAACGCCGAGCAGGAGCGCTTCTGAAGTCGGTTGCAAAGCGGTTCGCACCTGCCCCATCATCGGACATGATGAGAATGCAGCCTTCCCTCGGCGCGCTGACCGGTCTCGAAGCGGCTCTCGCCGGACTCCTCGACGGGGTGGTACCGGTTGCGCCCACTCTTTTGCCGCTTTACCAGACGCTTGGAAAGATTGGGGCCGCTATGCCGCCCCTGGTACACGCGCAGCCCACCCGCGACACGGCAAAGACAGATGGCTGGGCGTGTCGCGCGCTCGATCTTGCCGGTGCGTCGGCCTATTCGCCGCTGCCGCTGATGGCAATTCCGGTCTGGGTAGAGGCAGGCGTCGCCATGCCGGAGGGATGCGATTGCGTTCTCGATGCCGATCTCATCGATTGCAGCGGCCCGATGCCCCAGGCGCTCGGGGAAGCAGCACCGGGCCAGGGCGTGCGACGCGCTGGCGAGGACATGGAGGCGGGCCGACCACTCATCATTGCAGGGCACAGGCTGTCGGCCGCGGACCTCCTCGCCCTGCGGAGTGTAGGGATTGGTGAAATTGCGGTGCGGGCACCGCAGGTGCGCCTGATCGATGTCGCCGCCCCGGCGAGCGATACTTTAACGGGGCATTTTATCGCCGACCTCGCAAGAGCCTCTGGCGCCACGGTGTTCGATATCGAAACGGTTACGCGCGACGCCAGATCCGTCGCCCAGGCGCTTGCGAGTGCAGCCGGCGATTTGATCATCCTGATTGGAGGCACTGGTGCGGGGCGCGCCGACGCAACAGCCGACGTGCTTGCCGCGCGTGGGGCGCTCATCGCCCACAACATAGCGCTGCAGCCCGGCCGAACCGCGGCGATCGGCCGGCTCGACGCGGTCCCGATAATTGCTCTGCCCGGCGCGCCCGATCAGGCCTTTGCCGCCTTTCTTGCGCTGGTTCAGCCGACCATCGATCGCCTGTCGGGCAGGAGCGCCCGGCGACAGACGGTCCTGGCACTGGAGCGAAAAATCTCCTCCACGGTCGGGCTGGCCGAGATCGTCCTCCTGAAGCAGGAACAAGACAGATGGGCCCCACTTGCGATAGGAGATTTTTCCCTGGACGCGATCCGCATGGCGGATGCATGGCTTGCTATTCCAGGCGGCAGTGAGGGGTGTGCTGCGGGAACAGCTGTCGGCGCCTTTGTGTTCGACGATCCCAGATGAGTAAGTCATGACCAGATCCACCCGCCAAGATACCGGCCAGGAGCAGTTCCTGACGGTCCTGTCGCGCGACGAGGCGCTCGCCCGTTTCGAGGCGGCGCTTTTTCCGCGAACGATCCCGACCGAAGAACTGACGCTTGCGGATGCGCTTGGGCTGGCGCTTGCCGATGATGTCATGGCTCCTATCGACGTGCCTCCCTTCGACCGTTCGAACGTCGATGGTTTTGCCGTGCGCGCCGCCGACATGGCCACCGCGTCGGAGGCCCTTCCTGCCAGGCTCCTGCTCAACCACGAAACTATCGCATGCGGTGTTGCCCCGCAAATACCTGTGCTCGCAGGCACCGCCACCTCCATCTCTACGGGCGGTCCCGTGCCGCGCGGCGCCGATGCCATCGTCATGGTGGAGCACACTCAACCCACCGAAGGTGATGCCATCGAGGTCAGGCGCGGAGCCTCGCCCGGCCAGTTCATCTCGCATGCCGGATCCGATATTGCCCGCGGTGAGGTTCTGCTGCGCGCCGGAACGGTGATCGGCTCGCGAGAAATTGGCATGCTTGCCGCCTGCGGAATTGCGCTGGTGACGGTGGCGCGTAAGCTGCGCGTCGCGGTTTTGTCGACTGGCGACGAACTTGTCCAACCGGGCGACGCCCTTCGACCCGCCGGCATTTACGACGCCAATGGGGCAATCGTCAGCGCCGCGATAACTGAAAATGGCGGCGAGGCGAGCTTTCTCGGCGCGTATCCGGATGACGAAGCCAAGCTGGAAGCCGCCATGCGCGAGGCGCTAGCGACCCATGAGGTGTTGATACTGTCGGGCGGGACGTCCAAGGGCGCCGGTGATGTCAGCCACCGCATCGTGAACCGTCTCGGCGCGCCCGGCATCGTTGCCCATGGCGTGGCGCTGAAGCCGGGAAAGCCGCTCTGTCTCGCCGTTTGCGACGGCAAACCGGTCGTCGTGCTGCCGGGATTTCCGACTTCGGCCATGTTCACTTTCCACGACATGATCGTACCTTTGCTGCGCCGCATGGCGGGCCTGCCGCCTCGGACCGAAGCGAAGGTCACGGCAAAGGTTCCGCTGCGCATTCCTTCCGAACTCGGCCGCACGGAGTTCGTGATGGTATCGCTGGTCGAGAGTGATGAGGGGCTGGTCGCCTATCCCACCGGCAAGGGCTCGGGGGCGATAACTTCCTTTGCCCAGGCGGATGGCTTCATCAGCATCGAAGCTTTAGCCGACAATATGCCTGCCGGAAGCGAGGCTTCGGTGACGCTGTTCACACCGCACGTCCGTATTCCCGATCTCGTGGTGATCGGCAGCAACTGCACGGGCCTGGATCTCGTCGTGGGCATTCTGTTTCGCGCCGGCCTGACGGTGCGGTCTATCGCGGTCGGGAGCCTGGGCGGCCTGGCCGCGGCTAAACGGGGCGAGTGCGATATCGCGCCCATCCACCTCTTCGACGCCAAGACGCAAAGCTACAATGCGCCGTTCCTGAGCGACGGCCTCGAACTCGTGGAGGGATGGCGGCGCATGCAGGGCATCGTCTACCCCCCAAGCGACATCCGCTTCCAGGGGGCCGACGCAGACGAGGCGGTGCGTGCCGCACTCGCCGATCCAAATTGCATGATGGTCAACCGCAACCAGGGCTCGGGTACACGCATCCTGATCGACCAACTGCTTGGTCCGGCGCGTCCCGACGGATATTGGAACCAGCCCCGCTCGCACAATGCCGTCGCGGCGGCCGTGGCGCAGAACCGAGCAGACTGGGGCGTCACCATTGCGCCGGTGGCGCAATCAGCCGGGCTCGGTTTCATTGCGCTGAAGGAAGAGCATTATGATTTCGCGCTGGTCTCTGCCCGCAAAGAGCGACCCGCGGTGCAGGCCTTCCTTACCGCGCTCACTTCGCCTGAATTCAACGAGGGGATCGAGCGCATGGGTTTTACCCGACCTGGCTAAGGTGCCAGAGCCGTTCGGCCTCGGCAAAATCTTCGACCGTGTTGACATTGAAGAATGGATCCACCGGCTTGGCCGGCCAGGACGCGGTGGCAACCTGGTAGCGAGCCGTCCAGAGGTCGATCTTGCGAATGCCCTCTTCGACGAGTGCATGGCGTAACTCATCGCGCATCGCCACTTGCCAGAGTCCGATGACAGGATGCGTCCGGCGCGCTGACACCGCCACCGCCAGATCCGCACCTTTCGCCAAGCGCGCCCGATGCAGCCGTTCGACGAGGTCGCGCGGCAAAAAAGGACAGTCCGCCGCGACGCTGACGACCCATTCGACGTCGGGCCTGTTCTCCTCAGCCCAATTGAGGCCCGCAAGCACGCCAGCGAGCGGCCCCGGATAGTTCTCGACCGGGTCGGCGACGACTGGAAGGCGAAAGCGGTCAAAGCGGGCAGGGTCGCCATTGGCGTTCAGCAAGAGCCCGTCGCATTGCGGGCCGAGGCGATCGAGGACACGATCGAGGATCGTGAGTCCGTCGATCCGACGCATGGATTTGTCGCCACCGCCCATGCGCCGGGCGAGCCCCCCGGCGAGAACGACGCCCAGGGTGGGCACCTTCTTATTCGCCATCGGCGGCTCCCTTGCGTCTGTGACGAGGTGCTTCCTCGTCGACGGAAGCGAGGTCCTGGTCGAAGACAATCCGATCCTCGCCAGACAGCACGGCGAACCGCTTGCCGCGCGCCCGGCCGACGAGCGTCAAGCCTGCCTGACGCGCCAAATCGACGCCCCAAGCGGTAAAACCCGAGCGTGAGACGAGGATCGGAATGCCCATTCGAACCGTCTTGATCGTCATTTCCGACGTCAGCCTGCCCGTCGTATAAAGGATCTTGTCGGCCGGATCGATGCCGTGGCGATACATCCAGCCGGCGATCTTGTCGACGGCATTGTGGCGCCCGACATCCTCCATATAACAGACCGGCGTTCCTTCCTTGCAAAGCACGCAGCCATGAATCGCGCCCGCTTCAAGATAGAGCGACGGCGTCGTGTTGATCGTGCGGGTCATTTGGTAAAGCCAGGAGGTGTGCAGTACGGCTGCCGGCAGAGCGGTATTTTCGAGCGCCTCGAGAAGATCGCCGAAAGCCGTACCCTGCGCGCAGCCTGAAGTCTGCGTCCGTTTCTTGAGCTTCTGCTCGTAATTGGTGTTGCGCTCGGTACGAACGATCACGACCTGCAGGTCGTCGTCATACTCGACTTCGGTTACGACGTCGTCGAATTTGAGCATGTTCTGATTGAGCAGGTAGCCCAGCGCCAGATATTCGGGATAATCGCTGATCGTCATCATCGTGACGATCTCCTGCGCGTTCAGATAGAGCGTCAGCGGGCGTTCAACGGGGACGCGGACTTGAATAGCGGCGCCCGTATGATCGATGCCGCTGACCTGTTCGGTCAATCGGATGTCCTCCGGACTCGGCATGATGATGGCGGGGTCTGGTCGGCTTTTCATCTGCTGCATGGCGCTCTCTTGAAAATTGCAATCCCGCTCGCCGGGGTGGATGCATTACCTTCAGCTTGACGTCTACTATATACCCTGTTCAAACGCAGGCCGGTCGACAAAAGCGCCTATAAGCGCAGACTGGCTTGCCGGATGGCGCCGAGCTGCCGGTTCGGCCAGATCCACAGAGGCTGAAGGCTCGATGGCGCAACTTTCAGACGACTGCTTCGCTTTCGGCGGCCCGATGCGATCGGTCGATGATACCGCCGCACTGATTGCTTCACGGCTGACCGTTGTGGACGAGACCGAAACCGTCCAGCTGGCGAATGCCGATGGGCGCGTCCTGGCGAGAGATTTAGTTGCGCCGCTGCCCCTGCCGCCTTTCACCAACTCAGCCGTCGACGGCTATGCACTGCGCGGCGACGACCTGCCGGGAACCGCTGAAAAAGCTTTCCTCGTGAGCGACAGGATCCAGGCCGGGGTGGCCCCGGATCGGCCCGCCGCGCCCGGACAAGCCATACGCATCTTCACTGGCGCTCCGCTGCCGGAGGGGGCAGACACGGTCTACATGCAGGAAGATGTCCGTGTCGACGAGACCGGCAGGGTCATTCTTCCGCCCGGCCTGAAAAGGGGAGCCAACGTGCGGTCGGCGGGCGAGGATGTCGCAGCAGGCAAGGTGGTCCTGCAGGCCGGCCAGCGCATGCGCCCGCAAGATGTTGCGCTCGCCGCGGCTCTCGGCATGACGCAGCTCGAAGTCCGGCGCAAAGTTCGCGTCGCGATCTTCTCGACCGGCAACGAGATCGTCACGCCGGGAAATGCCCGGGGACCGGCCCAGCTTTTCGATTCGAACCGTTTCATGCTTATGGCCATGCTCGCAAGAGTGGGCTGCGAGACCACCGATTTGGGCATTCTGACCGACGACAGCAGCCTGATCGCGGATGTGCTGAGCGAGGCTGCCCCAGGCCAGGACCTGATCCTGGCCTCCGGCGGGGTCTCGACCGGGGAGGCCGACTGCGTCAAGGCAGCACTAGAGAGGGTGGGCACCCTGGTATTCTGGCGGGTGGCCATAAAACCCGGCCGACCAGTCGCCATGGGGGTGATCAGGGGAACAGCCTTCATCGGGCTGCCCGGAAATCCGGTGGCGAGCTTCGTCACATTCGCCCATATTGCGCGCGCCGCGATCTTGGCACTGGCCGGCGCACGGCAGCAGCCACCAAACTCGCGGCCTGTGCGGGCCGCCTTTTCCTACCGCAAAAAGCCGGGGCGACGCGAATATGTGCGGGTAAGCCTGCGTGGAACGCAGGACGGTACATATGAAGCCGTCAAATTCCCGCGCGAGGGCGCGGGCCTGCTGTCTTCTTTGGTCCAAACCGACGGCCTTGTCGAACTCGGCGAGGAAGTAGCCCAGGTAGAGCCGGGTCAGACCGTTCAGTTCCTCGCCTATTCGGACCTGAATTGACGAACGCCGTCGGGCCGGCGCACGCAGTTTGCCGAGACCCCTGGCCGCTCTTGTTTGCGGCAGCCGGGAGGCCGTGGCCGTTGACGACCGGTCACCGGTCCGCCATGGTGCGCCACCATGACAACGAGACAGCTCGATCTGACGGGATTGAAATGTCCCTTGCCGGCGCTGAAAACCCGCAAGGCGCTCAGCGGCATAAGGCCAGGCGAGCGTCTTGAGGTCCGTTGCACCGATCCGCTGGCGGCCATAGACATTCCCAATCTGATCAACGAAACGGGCGACCGCCTGGAGGCGACGGAACGGGATGGCGACCACATCATTTTCTTGATCGAGAGGGCGCAAGCTGCCCCGGTATAAACCGTGCGACAAATCAGGGCGCAGATCAGTTCTGTCGCGGCGCCCCGGGATGCTAAAAATTGCCAGACCGGCATTGCTTCAACTCGTGTGCCAGGTCCTTGATCAAAGGTGCGCCGGGCTCAAGGGCAGGATACGGCTAACTTGAACCCTGTAATGCGGGAACACAACGATATCGGTGGCTTGAGCCGCCTTCCTCAGACG
This sequence comes from Mesorhizobium sp. BHscii, assembly GCF_053848065.1. Lineage (NCBI taxonomy): Bacteria > Pseudomonadati > Pseudomonadota > Alphaproteobacteria > Hyphomicrobiales > Phyllobacteriaceae > Mesorhizobium > Mesorhizobium sp. BHscii. The sequence goes on from NZ_JBSPKW010000002.1 coordinate 277,704, forward strand.
AAGGGTTCGCGCCGGGAGGAGAGAGAATGACAATGCAGCAACGGCGGTCCCCGGATCGCGGACCCAAAGGGCGGGCGCTGGATGACGTGGCCCTGGCCGATGTCCGGGAACTTCTTGGCCATCGCGAACGGCGCCGGGAGCTCTTGATCGAGTTCCTGCATCTGATCCAAGACCACTACGGTTGTCTGTCGGCCGCGCATCTGCGCGCGCTTGCCGAGGACATGCGCCTGTCCCAGGTGGAGGTTTACGAGGTCGCGACCTTCTACGACCATTTCGATATCGTGAAGGAAGGCGAGGCGCGGCCCGCGCCGCTGACAATCCGGGTTTGCGAATCGATAAGCTGCATGCTGGCGGGCGCGGAACGCCTGTTTGGCGAACTGGCCGGCGACGCCGACCCGCAGGCCATCCGCGTCATGCGTGCGCCCTGCATGGGCCGCTGCGCCACCGCCCCTGCCGCGCGCGTCGGCGACCGCGAAGTCGACCACGCGACAAGCCACAAGCTGTTGGCGATGGCGAGAGACGGGGACATCCGCACAGCGGCGCCTGACTATGTCGGCTTGGATGCCTATCGCGCTGCCGGTGGGTATCAGCTCTTGCAGAAAGTGCGCGACGGCGTGCTGACCACGAATGCCATTATCGAGATCATGGAGCACGCCGGCCTGCGCGGCCTCGGCGGCGCCGGCTTTCCGGCCGGCAAGAAATGGAGTTTCGTGCGCGGCTATCCAGGGCCGCGGCTGATGTCGATCAATGGCGACGAAGGCGAGCCTGGCACTTTCAAGGACCGCGTCTATCTTGAAAGCGATCCGCATCGTACCTTAGAAGGGGCGCTGATCGCTGCCTACGCGGTGGAGGCCAAGCGCGTTTACTTCTACATGCGCGACGAATACCCAGCCGTGCTCGCCATTTTGCGCGCCGAGATCGCGGCGCTCGAGGTGGCCGGCATCGTCAAGCCCGGCTTCATCGAACTGCGGCGCGGCGCCGGCGCCTATATTTGCGGCGAGGAAAGCGCGATGCTGGAAAGCATCGAGGGCAAGCGCGGCATGCCCCGACACCGGCCTCCTTATATTGCCGAAGTCGGCCTTTTCGGACGCCCGACACTCAACCACAACGTCGAGACGCTGTGGTGGATTCGCGACATCGTCGAGAAGGGGCCCGAATGGTTCGCCGCGCAGGGCAAGCCCGGCCATCAGGGAATTCGCTCCTGGTCGGTTTCCGGACATGTGAAGGAGCCGGGTGTCAAGCTGGCCCCGGCCGGCGTCACCGTGCGCGAATTGATCGAGGATTATTGCGGCGGCATGGCAGACGGGCATGAATTCAAGGCCTATCTGCCAGGTGGAGCCTCGGGGGGCATCCTTCCGGCGTCGATGGGCGACATTGAACTCGATTTCGGCGGCGAACTCGCCAAACAGGGCGCCTTTGTCGGCTCACATGCGGTGGTCGTCCTTTCGCAAGCCGACAATATCAAGGATGTGACCCTCAATCTCATGAATTTCTTCAAACATGAGAGTTGCGGGAAATGCACGCCGTGCCGGGAAGGAACCGAAAAGTTGGTAACGCTCTTGAAAGAGAAGGGCGTGCCCAACGAGACGGCGATGCGCGACCTTGAAACAGTGATGCGAGATTCCTCCATCTGCGGTCTCGGCCAGGCGGCGCCCAATCCGGTCAATCACCTTTTGACGCATTTTAGGGATGATCTTTGAAATGGCAGATGGCGTCATATTCACCCTCGACGGTAAAACGGTCACAGCTGCTGACGACGAGACCATTTGGGACGTTGCGAAGCGCGAAGGCACCAGGATCCCGCATCTGTGCCATGTTGACATGCCGGGCTATCGGCCAGACGGCAATTGCCGCGCGTGCATGGTCGATGTCGAGGGCGAGCGGGTGCTCGCCGCCTCCTGCATCCGCAAACCTTCCGCCGGAATGGTGGTGAAGACGGATACCGAACGGGCCAGGAAATCGCGCGAGATGGTGTTCGAGCTTCTCGCCAGCAATATGCGGCCGGCGGCCGACGGTCCGGATCAGCAGTCGATGTTCTGGCAGTGGGCCGGTTCGATGGGGATCTCGGGCGATCGCTATAGCTCAAAATTTGCCAGAGACGATGTTCGGCCGGAATTCGACATCACGAATCCCGCCATTGCCGTCAATCTCGATTCCTGCATCACTTGCGGCGCCTGTGTGCGGGCCTGCCGCGAGGTCCAGGTCAACGATGTGATCGGCATGGCCGAGCGCGGCAATCACTCGCTTCCCGTCTTCGACATGCACGATCCGATGGGCCTGTCGACTTGTGTCACCTGCGGTGAATGCGTTCAGGCCTGCCCGACCGGCGCGCTCTACGAAAAGTCGCTGATGGACAAGACAGGCAAGACCCGCGTCATCCAGGAATTCGACAAGGTCATCGACACGCTGTGCCCGTTCTGTGGCGTCGGCTGCCAGACCAGCGTTGCCGTCAAGGACAACAAGATCGTCCAGGTCGATGGCCGTAACGGCTATGCCAACGAGAACCGGCTCTGCGTCAAGGGGCGTTTCGGCTTCGATTATGCCATGTCGCCTGAACGGCTGACGAAGCCGCTCATCCGCCGCGACGACGCCCCGAAATCGGGCGATTTGGACATGCGCGGCGTCGATCCGCTGACCGTGTTTCGCGAGGCTACCTGGGAAGATGCGCTCGCGCGTGCCGCCGGCGGGCTGAAGCGCATTCTCAAGGATCATGGCGGGCAGGCGCTGGCCGGCTTCGGCTCGGCGAAAGGCTCCAATGAAGAGGCTTATCTGTTCCAGAAGCTGGTGCGCCAAGGCTTCGGCACCAACAATGTCGACCATTGCACGCGGTTGTGCCACGCATCGTCGGTGGCAGCACTCATGGAAGGCGTCGGTTCGGGAGCAGTTTCGGCGCCCTTCAACGACGCGCTGAAGGCCGAATGCATCATCGTCATCGGCGCGCGGCCGACCACCAACCATCCGGTCGCCGCGACCTATTTCAAGCAGGCGGCCAAGCGCGGCGCCAAGCTGATCGTCATGGACCCGCGCGGCCAGGACCTGATGCGCCATGCGTCGCATTCGCTGCGGTTCAAGGCTGGCAGCGACGTCGCCATGCTGAACGCGCTGATCCACGTCATCGTTGAGGAAAAGCTCTACGACGAGCAGTATATCCAGGCCAACGCTTCCGGATTCGAGGCGCTGAAGGCCAAGGTGAAGGATTTTTCGCCCGAAGCGATGGCCGAGGTCTGCGGTGTCGAGGCGAGCGTGCTGCGCGACGTCGCCCGCACTTACGCGACCGCCGAGCGGTCGATCATCTTTTGGGGCATGGGCATTTCCCAGCACACACACGGGACCGATAATGCGCGCTGCCTGATCGCTCTGGCGCTGATCACCGGACATGTCGGCCGGCCGGGAACCGGCCTGCACCCGCTGCGCGGCCAGAACAACGTGCAGGGCGCATCCGATGCCGGGCTCATCCCGATGTATTTCCCCGACTATAAATCGGTCGAGAACATCGACATCCGCGGCGCCTACGAGAACTTTTGGGGCCAGACGCTGGACCCAAAACGGGGCCTGACGGTCGTCGAAATCATCGACGCCATCCATGAAGGCGAAATCAAGGGCATGTACATAATGGGCGAGAACCCGGCCATGTCCGATCCGGACCAAACCCATGCCCGGCAAGCACTGGCCATGCTCGACCATCTCGTGGTGCAGGACATTTTCCTGACCGAGACCGCTTGGCATGCAGATGTGGTGCTGCCGGCCTCGGCACATGCCGAAAAGCTCGGCACATACACCAACACCAACCGGCAGGTGCAGATTGGGCGTCCAGCGCTCGAACTGCCAGGCCAAGCGCGTCAGGACTGGGAACTGATCGTCGAACTGGCGAGGCGCGTGGGTCTGGACTGGAATTACGGCCATGTCTCGGATGTCTATGCCGAGATGGCCAGCGTCATGCCTTCGCTCAAACACATCTCCTGGGATCGCGTCGAACGCGAGGGATCGGTTGTCTATCCGGCCGACGGCCCCGACAAGCCTGGCAACGAGATCATCTTCTCGTCCGGATTCCCGACCGCGGACGGACGCGGCCGCATCGTGCCGGCCGATTTGCTACCGCCCGATGAGGTGCCCGATGAAGAGTTTCCACTGGTGCTCACCACCGGCCGCCTGCTCGAGCATTGGCACACCGGCGCCATGACGCGCCGGGCGGGCGTGCTGGACGCGATCGAGCCACACGGGATCGCCGCGATGAACCCTTATGAGATCAAACGGCACGGCCTACGCCAAGGGGAGATGATTGCGGTCGAGACGCGGCGCGGCACGGTGGACGCCATCCTCCGCGCCGATCGGGAGGTCGCCGACGGCATGGTGTTCATGCCGTTCTGCTTCAACGAAAGTCCGGCCAACATGCTCACCAACCCGATGCTGGACCCCTACGGCAAGATTCCGGAGTTCAAATACTGCGCCGCACGAATTGCGCCGGCGGCGAAGGCCGAAGCTGCCGAATGAAACCGATATCACGCCATCTACACGACCCAGACGGCTGGGCGTGCCATTGGTCGCGGCCCGCAGCCCGCGTTCGCTTCGCAAGCGTCGCCGAACTGTGCGGTGCTGTCCGGCCTAACGTCCATTTGGTCGAGCTCTGAGGCCGAGGCAATTGAAGCGGCTGGCCTGCTGGCCGCAGCCCGTCCAAGTGGATGAGCACCTTGGCGAGAATGACCGCTCCGCAACAGGCTTCCTTCCACCCGCCGATTTCGAACGAGTCGCTTACTCCTGCTTCGCTAATCCACATGAGAGTGTCCGCGGATGGGACCGTGCGATGCCCAAGAACTCAAAGTACGGGCCGTGTTTCGCTCCATCCGACGGTGATATTGCTTTCGTCGCACGGCGCGGTGTCGGCACGCTCTTGCTCTGCGAGCTACTGGATGCGCCGATTTCGCGCAGGGGGATCAACCGTTCCCTGGACATTTCTTCACTTTCGAGTGGCCGGGATACGAGGTCATCCACGCGAGGGTTAAACTCAAGCTTTCCCCCGAAAAATCGGCGATCAATACAAACGGCTGACGGAACGAACGGAAGCAGAAACAATGACACAATTACCTGCGTGAATGATCCTGATCAGCGGAAGGCGATGACATCTGCTTTGACAAGAGGTGGATCAACAAAGAGCGAGTGCCCATGGCCGGTGGCAATAACGATCGGATGCTGTTTGCGACTGCGTTGGCGCGGCGCGGCGGCGAGCTCGGCCTCCAATATTTCCGACAACTGGAGACGCTCACAATCGAGAGCAAGGGTCATCAGGACCTGGTTTCCGAGGCCGACCGGAATGTCGAGACGTTTATCCGCCAGGAGCTTGCGACTCAGTACCCGGAAGACGGCGTTATCGGAGAGGAACACGCCGCACTAGCGGGCGGATCGGGTTACACCTGGGTGATAGATCCGATCGACGGCACTGCCAATTTCCTGCGCGGCATCCCAGCCTGGACCGTCGTCATCGCCTGCGTCAAGGAGGGGGTGACGGTCGTGGGCGTTATCCATGAACCGTCTACCGGCGAGACTTTTTATGGACGACGCGGCGGCGGAGCTTTCCTCAACGAGCGGCCCATAAAGACAAGTCCGACGACGAGTCTGATGCAAGGCTCGGTCGGAACCGGCTTCTCAAATCGGCGTGAAGCTCGTGCCGTCGCCAAACTGATCGATCTCCTGCTTCAGGAGGGCGGCGTCTTTTTCCGCAATGCATCCGGCGCGCTTATGCTTGCCTACGTCGCGTCGGGCAGGCTGCTCGCCTATGTCGAGGAGCATATGAACGCTTGGGACTGCCTCGCAGGCATGCTTCTGGTCGAAGAGGCCGGCGGATTGGTCGTCCCGGCCGATCCGAAAACGGTCCTGGAGGAAGGAACACTGGTCATCGCGGGCGGTAAGGGCGTGTTCGACAAGGTCCACGCGCTTTGCAAAGAGGCGTTCAGTCTGTGATCAGCACGGGCCCGCGTTCGGGAAAGCCGATGCTTACCGGCTGCCCCGCTCGAAACGCCGTGTCAACATCCGGCGAGATCACGAAGACTTCGCCGAATTGCGTGGCGACTACGAATTCGAGGTGGCTGCCGACATAGGTCACTTTTTCAAGTGTGCCGGGCAAAGTGCCGGGAGCATTCGGTTCACCAATCTCGAGGCGGCTCGGTCTCGCCGCCAGCTTGGCTGGCCCCGGTTTGCGGCCGCGAGCCGGCAGCTTCAGGACAGCGGATCCCAGCTGCACGGTGGCGCTGTCGCCCTCGACCGACACCACCTCGCATTGGAACATGTTGGCTTCGCCGATGAAGTCGGCCACGAAAGCATTTGCGGGCTGCTCGTAGAGCTCGCGTGGCGTGCCGTCCTGAGCAATCACCGCATTGTTCATGACAATGATGCGATCGGAGACGGCGAGCGCTTCCTCCTGGTCATGGGTGACATAGACGACCGTCAGGCCGAGTTTCTGCTGAATCTCGCGGATCTCCTCGCGCACGCGCCGGCGCAGCTTGGCATCCAGGTTCGACAAAGGCTCGTCGAAGAGCAGCACCTGCGGCTCCAGAACCAGCGCCCGCGCTACCGCCACTCGCTGTTGCTGTCCACCCGAAAGCTGGCTCGGCAGGCGGTCGCCGAAGTTGGAGAGTCGGACCAGCTCAAGCCCTGCTCTGGCCCTCTCGGCCGTCTCCTTCCTCCCGAAGCCGGAAAAGCCCAGGCCGTATTCGACGTTCTGGGTCACGGTCATGTGCGGGAAAAGCGCGTAAGATTGAAACACCATGGACACATCACGATCGGTAGCCGGCAAACGGGTGACGTCGGCGCCCCCGATCAGGATCTGGCCGCCCGTTACCATTTCCAGTCCAGCGATCATGCGCAAGGTGGTCGTCTTGCCGCAGCCCGACGGTCCAAGGAGGGTGACCAGCTTCCCGGCCTCGATGAACAGCGAGACGCCATTGACGGCGGGCGCCTTGCTCTTGCCGTAGATCTTGGTGACGTTCCTGAATTCGACTGAGGCGGCGTTGCTGCGAATTTCGGCCATCATCCGCCTCCCGAGATCGCCGGCTGTGGACGCGCCACCACTGACTGGCTGACATTGGTGCGCGACTTCGCCAGATCGCCGTCGAGACCGCGCCGGCCGATCATGCGGCTGCCAACAGCAAGCTGCATCAGGCCGATCACCGCTAGCATGACACCGATCAGGACGGCGGAATAAGCGATGGCGATGCCGTATTCGTTATTCTCGACGCGGCCGACGATGTAGCTGGTCGACATGTCGTACTGGGCGCTGACCAGAAAGATAATGGCGCTGATGGCGGTCATTGCGCGAACGAAGGAATAAACCAGCGCGGCAAGGATGGCCGGCCGCAGCAGCGGCAGCACCACCTTGCGGAAGGTTTGCCAGGAGTTAGCGCCGAGAGTCAGGGAGGACTCGTCAAGGCTGCGGTCGATCTGCGACATCGACGCGACACCCGCGCGAACCCCGACCGGCATGTTGCGGAAGATGAAGGAGAGCACCAGGATAATGCCGGTGCCGGTGAGCTCGATCGGCGGCACGTTGAACGCGATCACATAGGATACGCCGATCACAGTGCCGGGAATGGCGAAGGACAGCATCGTTGCGAACTCGAAAGCGTCTTTGCCGGCAAAATTCTGGCGGACCAGCAAATAGGCGGTCAAGAGTCCGATGGCCGCGGTCAGCGGCGCGGCGATCAAAGCTATTTCCATGGTCGTCCAGAACGAACTCCAGGCCGAGCCGCGCCAGTGGACGCCGAACTCGTTCCACCCGATGGAGAACGCCTTCACGTAGTGTTCAAAGGTCAGAGAGAAATCGACGCCCCACAGCTTGACGAAGCTGCCGTAGAAGATCGTCGCATAAATCAGCAAGGTAAAAAGCGTCCAGACAGCGGCTACCGCGACGACGAGGTTGCGGAATGTTGCCGGTAGAAGCGGGTGGACGCCGGCGTCGCCTTTTCCGGAAACGGTCGTGTAGGACTTTTTGCCGAGCCAGAATCGCTGGGCGTAGAAAGCCCCAAGGGTAAAGAACAGGAGTACGAGGGCGAGGATCGCCGCCTGCGCCTGGTCGTATTGTGCGCCGACAATCGCGAAGAAGATCTCGGTGGACAGAACGTCAAAATTGCCGCCGAGCACCAGCGGATTGCCGAAGTCAGCCATGCTCTCGATAAAGCCGAGCAGAAAGGCGTTGGCTAGACCCGGCCGCATCAAAGGTAGAGACACGGTGATGAAGGTCTGCCAGCGATTGGCGCGCAGGGTCTGGGCGGCCTCCTCCATGGAGGGGCTGACGCCCTCGACCACTCCGATCATCACCAGAAAAGCGATCGGCGTGAAGGCGAGCACCTGGGCCATGAGCAGGCCAGGCAGTCCATAGATCCATCGCGTCGGACTGACGCCGATTAGCTCGGCGAACCCCAGGTTGATGGCGCCCGAGAGGCCGAACAGAAGAATGATGGCGAGGCCGATGACGAAGGGTGGTGTGATGATCGGCAGCACGGTCAGCGCCCGCAACAGCGCGCCGTAGCGAAAGCCAGTACGCGTCACTACCAGGGCAAAGACCAGGCCGAGTGCGGTGGTCATCACGCCGACCAGAATGGCGAGAAACAGCGAATTCCAGGCGACGCCGCAGCGCGGACCGCCGAAAAGGCAGCCGAGATTCCAGAGCCGGTCGCTGGAGAGTTTTGCGAGAAAGATGGGAAGCGAATAGTCGCCCTCTTGTGTGAGCAGTGCGCTCCCCAGCATTTGACCGATCGGCATGAAGATGAAGATGGTGACCACGGCGACGACGAAGCCGATCGAGCCGACGACGAACTCGTCGCCGGCCACCGCGCCGCGCGCCGCAAGCCCTAGGGTGAACAGGAACAGGAACGCGCCGCTTACGAGCAGTGCTCCCCAGCCCATGCCGAACTGGCGGTCGTCGAGCTCGCCAACGAACCAGGTCAACCATTGCCACTGGAAACCACGCAGACCAATGCCGAAACCTTGAAGCAGGAAGTAGGCGACGCCGGTCGCGCCGACGACGATTAGCAAATTCCCAAAGAAAGGGTCGGACTTCCTTCGCCCCCATAGCAGGAGCGGCGCGAGAAGCAGCGGCCCGAGGGGTGCAAGCCAGAGTTTCTCGCCTTGCAGCACAAGGAAAAGCGCCGGCGCGACGTCATCGTCATGCGGATAGCCGTCCAACAGCCAGGACAAGGTAAAGAAGTTGCTTTCCAGCCCATACCAAGGCAGCAGTGCATAGCCGACCAATCCGACCGCCGTCCACAGGACGACGGTCGGGTGAAGCGCGCTCGTGGCAGTGCGGACGCGCATGATTACTGCGGCAGGGTCGAGACCTCCGTATCCCACTTCTGCAGCAGACGCTTGCGCTCGGCGCTCGATCCATACTTCTTGAAGTCGTAGTCGATGAGCTTGATGGTCGACAGGTCGGGCGACAGGTCGGACGCGGTGGCGTTCTTATTCGAAGGCAACTGGAACGACTTCACGTCCTTCGCCTTCGACTGCATCTCGGCGGTCAGCGCCCAGTCGTAGAACTGCCTTGCTGCTTCCGGGTTGCGGGCGCCCTTGATCAGCGACATCGAGCCGATTTCATAGCCGGTGCCTTCGCACGGCGCCACCGTGACGATCGGGAAGCCGGCTGCCGTCTGCGCCACCGCGTCATGCATGAAAACGATGCCGATGGTCGTTTCGCCAAGACCCGCGGCCTTAATCGGAGCGGAGCCCGACTTGGTGTACTGGTTGATGTTGGCGTGGAGGGCCTTCAGGTATTCAAAACCCTTTTCCTCCCCCATGAGCTGAACCATCGTGGCGAGCATCGTATAGGCGGTGCCCGATGAGTTCGGGTTGGCCATCTGGATGTGGCCCTTGTATTCCGGCTTGGTCAGATCGGCCCAGCATTTCGGCTCCGGCAGATTGCTCTTGGCCAACAGATCCTTGTTGTAACCGAAGCCGAGCGCACCGGAGTAGACGCCGATCGTCTTGTTGTTGGCGGCTTGCGCCTGCTTGATCGCCCAGTCGTGCAGTTCGCCCCGCATTGGGGACGTATATTCCACAGTCAGTCCTTCTTCGGCCGCCTGGAGATGAGGATCGCCGGTTCCGCCCCACCAGACGTCGCCCTTCGGGTTTCCGGCCTCGGCGCGCAACTGGGCGTATGTCTCGCCGGAGCTCTTGCGGGTCATGTCGACGGTGATGCCGGTCTTTTCCTCGAAGGTAGTCTTGATCTGCTGGCACCAGGCCTCCTCGGCGGCGCAATAGAGGGTGAGGCTGTCAGCGTAAGCCGAGGTGGCGGCAGAGACGAGCATTACAGCCGTTGCCGCCAGACGGACATAGGTCTTGTTCATGTGCGAATTTCCTCCCATTGTTTCGCCGTCTAACAAGTATCAAGCTTTGCTGCGGCGACAACCAGATTGGGAGCTTTTGTGCCGATTTGCAAATCGAGGCGGTAGCGGCAGGAACAGGGCTGCCCATAGATCCTCCCGCAATGGACCCTCGATGTTACGTCAGGCGCGTCCAATGAGATTCACGATTTGATGGTCAAGGAAAAGCGGATCGTCCGCGGGGCGAAGAAGGGTAAACCGATCAGGCAGATGCGGCAGTTCCGCTCCGGCTTGACGGCCACGGCACGTAGAGGTGATGCTGATCACCTCCAAGACGACCAACCGCTTCATCGTGCCGAAAGGCTGGCCGATGAACGGCATAAGCGGAAGGAAGACAGCAGTCGCCGAAGCATGGGAAGAGGCCGGCGTTGTTGGCGAGGCATTGAAGGAGCCACTGGACGTCTACGGCTATTGGAAGCGCCTTTCCGGTCACTTCGTGCGGGTAACCGTCAAGGTTTATCTGCTATCGGTCGTCGATGTGCAGCCTGACTGGAATGAGCGTTCCCAGCGGCAACGCGCCTGGCTCTCGCCAGCCGACGCTGCGGCCCTGATCGATGAACCCCAACTGGTCAGTCTCGTGAGATCGATGGCTCAGGCTTCCTGTGCCCCGAACCAGCGGTCAGCTACATCTATCGTCAAAGTCCAGCGAATACCGCATCTGGCCAACCCTGCCGCGATTTGCGCTAACGTCGGAAGATGGCGCAGAGCACGGGCCCATTTTCCGACAATCCTGGCGTCGTCTTGCGGGTGCAGAGTATCTCCGCGGTGGCCGCGGGCCGCAGCGACTACTGATGCCGCTGTCGCGACGCGCCGCTGCTTGGCAAGGGACCTCACGGGGAATGGTCGACCAATGGGTCGGATTTGGCTCAGGTCCCCGATGATTTCAGAGTTGGCCTCACGCAATGACGAAGCGCGGATCCTTGGCGTGTTTGACACGGTGAACAAGAAAGAAGCTGCGATCGATCACCGCCAGTTAGGGCAGCAATTCAGATTGTCGCGAACGCGTCGATGTTGGACGTTCGCTCCGCCATGATTTCCAAGCTTTGAGAACACAGCAGTGCGAGCACCTTTGGGCGAAATACGGTACGTTGCTGGTGAGGGCGAACTGCGTGCCTTGACTGCGACGGCTCCGGCTGCAAGCACACGTCGACCTCCAGGCCTTGATCGGAGTTGCGATCAACTGCTGAAGATACGGCTAATATTCCAAGATCGTCATGGAACGAAGATCGGTCAATCCGGTTTGAAACTTAGTCCGCCGGCCACCGGCAAGTAGCCGCGGATGGCTGGCCCGCCAGAGGCCGGCCGGCCCGCGCCTGAAGGTTGGCGCGGGCTACCGGCCATAATCGAGGCCACGCTAATGAGACAAGTCACACGTTTCCCGCTCATTCTAACCTTCATCATGATCCCCACCGCGTTGCTCCATGCTCAGACCTGGCTGCCCATTGGCTTCAGGCACTTTGGCTTCGCGTTCGATGTTCCACCCGGGTTTGTGCTGACGCAGCGTTCGGATGAGGGAGCAGCGTTTGAGGGCAAAAACGACGCGTTTCTTGCTGTCTGGGGCGCGCGGCTCGGTAAGGCGAGTTTTCGGACCGAGATCGAGCATCGCATGGTCGAGGACGAGAAGAACGGCTGGCAATTGACCTATCGTCGGGTGACGCCGGAATGGGCCAGCTACTCCGGTGTTAAGGACGGCCAAATCCGGTATGTGCGGGCCATCAGAGTCTGCCGGGACCGCGCCGCCCTGTTCACCATCAATTATAGCCGCAACGAGAAGATCCCCTACGATCCGATTGTAGTCCGAATGGTACGTTCGCTGAAGGCGGAAGGCTGTTAGGAGGCGCCAAGCCCGAATCTGCACGAGTGCGCGATGGAGGCTGTAATCAACAATGTGTACTCATCTCAAGGCAGTTCGATTTGGGAGGGTGTCGCATTCTTGTGCCGCTAAGCGTGCCTGCTCGGACAGAATGCCGTTAAGCCGCCATCCACTCGTTGAAATAACCCATCGGCTGCTATGTTGACTAAAATCGCGTTTTGTTGAACGGACCGACAGCCATCCGGCCTTCTCCTTGGTAAGGATGGTAGGATTGCGGGTCGTGTGAGCGCTGATCTAATCAAAAGGGCCAAAGCCCGAAGACCGGAATAGCCGGGACCGGCCCTTGGCTCATGTACTGATCGGCAGCACAGTCAACGCTCTTGCGCGGACGTCGCCGGTACCACTCCTGGTTGTGAAGAAGGGTGCTGGAGACGGAGGGTCGAGCAGCCGTGGCGACCGACCTGTAGGACTCGTCGAAGCCGGCGTTGATGGTGGGGTTGCGATGGTTTGGGTTTCGGCGTCTTGAGCTGTTTCACGCGTTCGACCCGCCGTATCGCGGTCTGGTGGACGACAAGGCAGCTTACGACACCCAGTTCGAGGAAAGCGCGGTCGAGAAGTGCCGGGCTTTCGTCCAGGGCGTGGCTGCGCGGATGCTGTCTCTATGATTGAGGTCATTGTCCGGCATGGGGACCCGGTGACCGGACTCGAGGTACTGACGAATGAAGCCGATACCGATCTCGTCATCGCAGGCACGCACGGACGAAGCGGCTTGATGCATGCCCTTTTGGGTAGCGTAGCCTCGCGCATTCTGAATGATGTTCCCTGCGATGTACTCGTCGTGCCGAGCCGTGCGCGTTGACACTCGACTGCGTCGCGACGCTTCAGCTTCTCGCCCTGGCATCTCGGTACTGCGGACGGTCCACCGCGGGCGTTAACGCCTGAACCTCCGCGGCTGATGCACGCAAACTGGCCGCCGGTCACGGACGGTGCCAACCAATAGGACGGAGCTAGTCGCATGGAAGTTTTGTGACGGCTGCGGGCCTGGGGTCCAGCGAGCGGATTGCTCGCGTGGCAAAATTCGATGTCGGCTGGCGTCAGCTCGCGGGGAGGGCAGCCATGTTGGCTGTTTACATTGCTTGGCCCGCAACTTGCGTGTGGCGAGACCATCACAATAAGAGCGGGCGTCGACTTAGTCCAGCTTGGTGGCCGAGCTTGACTTTTCGTCATTGCCATCCCACCTTCATACCATGTTGACCGACCGAATTACTTTTCTCCTTACGCGGGTGTGCCCCATCGCGGGCACCTGACCCCCGGCCAGCGCGTCGCGCCCTGGTCGCGGGGCAGAGGCCACTTTCCCTGACGCAGGGATTAGCCGCAGAGCGACATAATCCAAGACAACGATCAAGGCTGCGGGCACGCCGTGCCCGGCAGCAGCATGAAACCAGTAGGAGGCCTAGATGGCTCCCGAGAGTAAGAGACAGCGCAAGCCCGCGATCACAATGACGCGCTCCGACCGCGAGCGGCTGTGGCTGCTGGCGGAATCCTATGCGGTGAGGGCCCCCGATGTCGCGGACGTACTCATGGCAGAGTTGGAACGCGCGCGCGTGGTCGAAGACGCACGCATCCCGGCCGATGTCGTTCGCATGGGGTCCACCCTTCGCTTCACCAGCGACCTGGGAGAAGACCGGCGCGCGACACTGGTGTTTCCGGGCGAGGCCGACATCGCCGAGGGCAAGATCTCGATCCTCACACCGATCGGCGCGGCGCTTATCGGCCTTTCCGCGGGACAGTCGATCGACTGGACTGCGCGTGATGGCCGGATCCACCGTCTCACAGTCGAGACGGTGGAGGCACCGGGTACAATCCCAAGTCCTGTTGCGTCCGCCGAACTGAGGACGACGCCGTGATACAAGTCCCGGCCCCTTGCCGCCTCTCGCTCTTCGGAGGCTGCCTCATCGCGGGATCGTAGCCCCTGCGCCGCAGTGCGCGGCCAGGGGATTCTCCATTTCGTTTCAATGCAACCGCTCCCAGGCCGGAGCGATGGAGAACTGCGATGTCCAATGAAAGCTGTATCCTGACGACCAAGGACTTCACGATCATCGAGGTCATGCACGACCGCTGTCTCGGAAGCGGCGACCCGCTCGCGCCGATCCTGAAGAGAAAGATCGAGACCGCCCTGGTGGTCTTCCGAGAAGACGTTCCCGTTAACGTTGCGACTTTGAGTAGTCGCGTAACCTTCAGGATCGACGGGAAAGCGCCCGACACGCGTATTCTCTCGCACGACCGCATGAACTCGTCGGTCGGCCTATTCCTGCCGATTACGAATCCGCGCGGATTGGCCCTCCTCGGCCTCACAGAGGGTCAGGGCTTCCTTGTGACCGACCACGAAGGGCGGGAAGAGCGTGTCGTGCTGGAGAAGGTGCACTATCAGCCGGAAGCCGCACGGCGCGAGAGGGAAGCCTTGTCGAGCTCTTCCACTCCCGCGCAGCGCAAGCCATCGCTGAAGCTGGTTCGCGGCGCCCTCTACAACGAGCCGCGCCTCGTGCCCGCCGGGTCAGACGATTTCGACGGCCCGGGACCCTCGGCTGCATGAGGCCGGTGCACGAGCGAGGGTGGAGGCCGGTTCTTTTGAAAGCGAATGCCGGCATCCAAAAGGACTGCATCGGGGAGGAATGGATACTTGTCAGTTTGGAGGCTGGAATGCTCTCATATCCGGACTTGCCCCCTGTCGTCATATCTGCAGGCGACCGAAATAGTCTGCAGGCGATTGCCCAGTCCTTCCTGGAACAGTCCCACCCCCTGGCAGCACCGATCCTGCAGGAACTCCAGCGTGCGGAATTGCGCGATCCTGAGGCAATCTCGGCAGACACAGTTTCGCTCGACCGCTTCGTCACTTACAGGACGGTAGGCTCCTACAAGGCAGGACGCGGACTCCTGATCCATCCGGATGACAGAATGTGGCCTCCCGCTGAGATATCAGTGGCCACGCCTCTCGGGATCACTTTGCTCGGACTGTCGACGGGAGACCGAATGCCCATGATCGGCAGTGACATTGCAGAGACGCCATGGGTCGAGGTCGTTGCGGTAGGCCCCGCAGCGACAGGCGGTATTGCGCGCCGCGCCAGTTTCACGGGACGAGAAACTTCCGCGTCGTTTGCGGATCGGCGCCGATAGCTTAAAGAGCAGTAGAGTGTCGCCCAGTCTCAAGGAACCTGCCGCGGCTGTGTTGGCAACACTGCAGCGGCCGGTTGCATTCGGCACGCCGGGCGACGCTTCGGTCGATCTGCTATTTGCTCTGCTGTGGCCGACGCCGGATTCGAGAGGATTCGTACCCGCCCTGCGCGGAGTCTGGCGCCACTTGCGGCGCGATGGGCTTCCGAACTTACTCCGGCAATCCC
The DNA here is from genome assembly GCF_053848065.1 of Mesorhizobium sp. BHscii. NCBI lineage: Bacteria > Pseudomonadati > Pseudomonadota > Alphaproteobacteria > Hyphomicrobiales > Phyllobacteriaceae > Mesorhizobium > Mesorhizobium sp. BHscii. Next base: position 293,282 of record NZ_JBSPKW010000002.1, read on the forward strand.
GGACGGCTGCCGAGGCGCACGCCTGGATGCAAACCTTCGAGGAAGGAGACGGGAGCGACTCGCAGACCTCCTACCAAGTCGAGAGGGTACCTGACGCTTCGATAGCCACCGGGATGGATGGATCGGCCGGCCCATCATGTCTCGAGGGCATCTCACTGAGGTAACCAATCGAGGATGCCGCTCGCGGGAACATAGCCTTCGGCTCCAGCGTAATGTGGAAGGTCAAAGGTCGGGAGGGAGTTGATGGCCAACCCATTCTTTTCGGTCGGACATTCGAACCGAAGCCTCCATGAGTTTCTAGATATCCTTCGTGTTGCTGAAATCGGCATCGTGGCGGATGTGCGTAGATCCCCAGGTTCGCGAACCAACCCCCAGTTCGACCAGGATCGACTCTCCCGATCGCTAGCCGAGTTCCAGATCGCCTATGAACACCTCCCGCTTCTCGGCGGACGTAGAGGAAAGACGAACTCCGTGGCGCCCGAGTTGAACGGCGCGTGGCGGAACAGCAGCTTTCACAACTATGCCGACTACGCCCTCTCGCAAGAGTTCCAGAAGGGGCTCGCGATCCTGATCGATTTCGGGAGGGCACGGAGGTGCGCCATGATGTGCTCCGAGGCGGTATGGTGGCGATGCCATCGACGCATCGTTTCGGACCACCTTCTTGCGCGCGGAGAGGACGTCTGTCACCTGATGGATGGAGGCCGAGCCGAAAGGGCCGTTCTCACCTCCGGGGCGGTCATCCGTGAAGACGAGTTGGTGATCTATCCATCATACCCCTGGTCAATGCGGATGAGCTGAGCGCAGCCACGGCATCGCAGCGCAATGGCACGAGCGATTTAGCCGCTTTCCAGCCCCGCTCGGTGTGCAACTAAATTGCATTCAAAGCGCAATAACATTCATTTGACGTTTATGTTGGTCGCCCCATTTCAGGGCTATGAGTACCACTAAATGGGCCATTGAATCCCAACGTATACTTTCCGAGCGTGAGAAAGATACTTTTGCGATCATCCTTAGGCTTGGTCCGCGCTGCAGCCGAGGATCTTCGACGAAACTACTCGGAAGATGTGCTTCTCCTGACGGTCAACTCCGATGCGAGGGTCATAACGCTCTACGGAGGTCGGCGGACGGTTGGGGCGGCAGTTGCCGGAGGCGCGGTTCCACGTTGCCGCAAAGCAGGTGAGCGGGCGGTATGCGCTGTTGGTCTGGTCTGCGAAATCCACGCGTTTTGACGCGGTCGAGCGCGCCGACAGCTTCGTGATCGAGAACGGCAAGATTGTCTTTCAAATCGATCCACTATGGCCTTACGCAAAGAGGCGGGGCGATGACGACGATGTGACAGAAGGCCCTCAGACACGTTGAACGGGCGATTTCCTCGTGTGAAGGGAACGGCAGACGGGATTCGAAACCGTGGTCCCGGCCGGCGGCGCCCCGTGATCGTTGTCGCAGTGCGCGGCGCGAGCCGAGATAGATAGCCATCCGCAGCACCCGACGGGGCAAGATTATGATAAATGAAAGTCTCCCCTTCGTCCTGATCACGGGGTCCAGCGGCTTTCTGGGCCAAGCGATCACCAATCGATTGAAGGGACGATACCGGGTCATCGGCTTCGATCTGCTCAACGCGAGGCAAGCAGCGAAAGAAACGGAGACAATCCCCGTCGATCTCACCTCGGACGACAGCGTCACGAAGGCGGTCGAAGAGGTGCGCCAACGCGGCAACGGGCGCATCGCCTCCGTCATTCACCTCGCTGCTTATTACGACACGACGGGCCAAGACAATCCGAAGTACGAAGCGGTCACGGTACAGGGAACGCGCCGGCTGCTTTCCGCCCTGAAGGCGCTGGAAACCGAGCAGTTCGTCTTCTCCAGCACCTTGCTCGTCCACGCACCCAGCCCGGAAAAGGGAGTGAGAATCGACGAGGAGTCGCCACTCGATCCGACATGGGCCTACCCAAAATCGAAGGCGGAGACCGAGGCTCTGATCGCCCGCGAGCGCGGCAACATCAAGACCGTCATCCTCAGGCTCGCCGGCGTCTATGACGAGGATTGCCGCGCCGCCTTCATCGCGCAGCAGATCGCACGCATCTTCGAACGGCGGCCGACGGCCTATCTCTTCACGGGCGATCTCGAAAGCGGCCAACCTTATCTGCACCGGGACGATCTCGTCGATGCAGTGGTCCGAACCGTAGACCGCCGCGCAGAGCTTCCCGATGAGACGGTGCTCCTAGTCGGCGAGGAGGAGACGCTTTCCTATGAGGAGATGCAGAAGCGTATCGGACGGCTCGTTCACGACGAGGAATGGCGAACGCTGTCACTGCCTAAGGGTTTGACCAAGGCCGGATCATGGTTCCAGACTGAGGTGCTGGACGAGGACACCGACATCCGGCCGTGGATGATCGAGAACTCCGACGACCATTACGAGATAGACGCCTCGCGCGCTCGGCGGCTCCTCGGCTGGCAGCCGCGCCACGGCCTCGGGGAAACGCTGGCGGAGATGATACGCCGGCTTAAGGCAGACCCGACCGAATGGTACGAGAAGAACAAGCTGCACCCTGCCGCGGTGGCGGCATCCGGGCCGGAGCTCGTGCAGGCGAGGCGGCGGATAGCGGGCCCGCTGGAGCGCAACGAGGCGGAGGTGGACGCGGGCCTGGAGCAACACCGCTATCGGACGCTCTGGGCACCGCTGACGAACGCCGTGCTCGGCCTGTGGCTGATTTCGTCGCCGATGATTCTTGGACTGTTCGATCCCGTGAGCGTCGCGCCGCCGCCGGCACTCGGACACGAGATTGACGAGGCCAATATTCGCAACCTGCGCCTCGGGGCGAGCGAGATTGTATCGGGTCTGCTGGTCGCCATTTTCGCGCTGCTGGGCATGTATCGCCGCTGGAACTGGGTGCAGTGGGTCACCGCCGCGGTCGGCGTGTGGATCATGCTCGCGCCGCTCGTCTTCTGGACCACCAGCGCCGCCGCCTACGGCATCGACACGCTGATCGGCATGCTGATCGTCGCCTTCGCGGTGATGATCCCGCCGACACCCGGAATGAGCCGTCGCGCGCTCGCCGCAGACGACGACCGGCCGATGGGCTGGAGCTATTCGCCATCGTCCTTCACCCAGCGCATTCCAATCGTGGCGCTCGCCTTCGTCGGCCTGTTCGTCTCGCGCTATCTAGCGGCCTACCAGATGGGACACATCGACGGGCTATGGGATCCGTTCTTCGGTTCGGGCGACGCGCCGGTCGCCAACGGCAGCGAGGCGGTGGTCACCTCCTGGGTCTCGAAGGGCTTCCCCATCGCCGACGCCGGCTTCGGTGCCTTCGCCTATGCCTTGGACATCCTGGCCGGCGCGATCGGCGACCGCAGGCGCTGGCGCACTATGCCGTGGATGGTGTTCCTGTTCGGCCTGCTCATCATCCCGCTCGGAGTGACCAGCGTCTTCTTTATCATCATCCAGCCACTTCTGATCGGGGCGCTGTGCACGCTGTGTATCGTTCAGGCGGCGGTGACGGTGGCCCTCATCCCCTATTCGATCGACGAGGTGCTGGCGACCGTCCAGTACCTGTGGCGCGCCACGAAGGCGGGCGAGCCGTTCTGGCGCACTTTCTGGAAAGGCGGACCGGCGCTATCGGAGAACCAGACGCCGGCTCCAGACCTCGACCGTCCGGCGACAAGACTTCTGCGCGATTTCGTCATTGGCGGAGTCAACTACCCCTGGACGCTGGCGGCGAGCGTGGCTCTCGGCATTCTGCTGTTGGCGACGCCGCCAATATTCGGCACCGAGCCGCCGCTCTATTTCAGCGATCACGTTCTTGGCTGCCTCATCATCATGGTCGCGGTGACAGCGATGGCCGAGGTGGCGCGACCCGTTCGCTTCCTCAATGTGCCGTTTGGTCTCGCCGTCGCAGCATCACCGTTCGTGTTCGAGGGCGGCACACCGATTGGGACGGCGGCAGCCGTGATCATCGGCGTGGCGCTGACAGGCCTGAGCTTGCCCCGAGGAACGCGCAGCGAAGAGCACTACGGCGGCTGGGACCGAGCGATCGTCTGACTCGAACACGGCCGAGGAGGAACGAGCCAGCCCTGTTCGAAGGTGGAGAATACGAGGTGGGGCTGGAATGCCTATGCGAACTAACCGTTCGGTGCACCGTCGACCGAGCCTGTCGCGACAACAGCTGGTTTACGAGACAGATGGGAAAAGCAGATCGACAGTCGTGCCCGCTTCGGGCTCGCTGGAAATCGCTATCGTGCCGCCAACCATCTCCATGAACGCGCGCACCTGCGGAAGCCCGAACCCCGTCCCGTGATCACCTTTCGTCGTAAAGAATGGATCGAACACTTTGCGGATGATGTCGGCGGGCATTCCACAGCCCTCATCTCTGACCCTGACGCGAACGTGGCTCGATGTGAGGTCGATGCCAGGTGTCTCTGAGCCAGAAACCTGTCTGGTGCTGATGTCAATCCTGCCTCCGTTCGGCATGGCGTCTCTGGCGTTAGTCACAAGATTTAAAACGGCCGCGTCGAAGAAGGCTGGATCCAGCAGGCAGTTCGGCAGGTCAGGAGTGAGATCCAGGATGAGACGAGCGTCCGGCCCGGCGCCGTATCTGAGAAAAGGCTCGAACGTGTGCAAATATTCGTTCACGTTGCCGACATGGGGGTCCAGGCTCTGATGCCTGGCGAATGCAAGGAGCTGAGACGTCAGCGCGATCCCTCCGTCGATCGCGATCTTCGTCTCTGCGAGGTACGCGCGCAGTTTCGCGGGATCGTCCCAGTTGTTTTCAGCCAGCCTGAGGCCCGACCCGATAGCTGTCAGCAAGTTCCGGAAATCGTGGGCTATTCCTCCGGTGAGTTCGCCAAGCGCTGCCAGCCTTCGTGTCGCTGCTGCCCGCTGCTCCGCCGCAGCAGCGGAAGGTAGCGGCGTATGAAGCTGGACGGACGTTTCCTGTGTCACCTTCTTTCCAATCGCGGATGGGAGATCGGACGCCGTTGCGGCATTCGTCACGACGGCCGCGAGCCAATCCGACCGCAATTCCTGGCCCTTTTAGCATAACAAGACGCAGGATGTGTCTTCCTACCTGCGCCGATCATAGGGCAAAGGTCGGAAAGCTCAGAATCATACGATGATCCTCGACTTTTTGGACACCTGGAACGTTTTCGCATAGGACCCGGAGGGCGTTGCGTTCCGCGTCGGACTCTACGATGCCCCAGAAGGAGACCACGCCGTTCTTGACCGTAAAATTGGGCGTGCTGCCGCTCGGCCACGCCTCGTCGCGCAAAGCCAAAAGAATCTGCTGGCGGATAGTTTCGTCATCTGCCTTGCACGCGCTTCGTGGCAGGTTCGCGGTTACAGCTAGGGCGCGAACTATGTTGGCGCGACTGACTATCCCCACAAGCTTCCCGCCGCGTATCACGGGCACCCGCCTTATCCTTCGCTGCGCCAATAAGTCCGCGATGTCCGCAATCGGCGTGAATTCGTCTACGGTCACGACGTTCTTGGTCATGACGTCCACCACGCGACTGGAATGCTCGCGGCTGTACGCGGCGGCAAGCAGTGCCTTGTTCTTGAATAACCTGGACCACCATGACGCTGGGCGCCGAGCTGTGCCGATTTCGGCGCGATGGAGGAGGTCCCCTTCGGTCACGATACCCACCAGAACATCCTTGTCCAGAACGGGGACCCCGCTGATGCCTTGGGTGACGAGGATATCCGCGACAGCGTGAATAGGGGCGTCGGACGCCACGGTGATGACGTCCGGGGTCATTACATCTTTGGCCATCAGCATTTCGACTGCTCCTTCATTACCCACGCCCGGGCGCCGCTCGCTGAGCGCTGCCGCGGAGTTCGACGCCATGGCGCGATAATACGAAATCGCTCGCTGCAGTTCTCTCGCGTGGAATGCCAACGCATCGAGTTCATCCGACAGCGAAGCCAGCCGTCCGGTCATTCGAGCCTTGCTGAAGAACCATGGCTCCGGACGCCCGCCTGCTTGTGTGCCTATAACCAACGCCGCCACGAAGGGCCTGGCGGCGATCGTGTCCTCGTCCATCAGTCTTTCAAGGGCGGCCCTGACAAGAGTTGCGTCGGCGTCTGATACATTTGCAATTGATCGGAGCAGCTGCCTGTATGTGATAGGTATTCCACGGCACGCGCACCTGGTTAGTTCCCGTTGCAGGCGGATGCTCACGAGCCGTGCCTGCCGACGTCCCGTTGGTTGGGCGGTCGTAGCTGGAATCCGCGTTATCAATGTTGGGAACTTGGGCTTGAAAGCCGTGTGGAGTGGCATGCAGCGCCCCTTTCAAGTCAAAAATGTCATTGTCTGCGACCGACACCCGATTGTTTGCCGGATAGGGTTCCACGTCCAACGAATGTTATTGCCGCGTGAGTGCACGTTCATTGCTCGATCCAGCCCGCCTGTGCATAGCCCAACCGTTTGTTGGCGAAGTACCTCGCTGGCTTTGCGCTGAACGGAACAACAAGGTTTCTATGGTCCTGTTCGCCGCTCTACCGGAGAACGCGGAAGGCGAATGGCCTATTCGGTGCTGCCTTCTGAAATGGAATGCAGTCCAGCCAGGGCGGGCCCTACTACGGTGTCATCCGAATTAGCTGAGTGCACAGCGTAGACCGGATAGGAGAACTGCGGCATCTCGGGAACGAGGTGAAGCCGGCCTTCCGCTATATGATGCTGGACTGCACTCATCCTGACATAGCCGGAGCCTCCGGCTGAAAGGAGATAGCTGAGCGCGAGTGGACCGAGATCAAAAGAAAGATCCGGTGCGACGTCCGGAAAACTCATGTCGTGGTGAAGTACAAAGTCGGGCCCCCAATCCGTATACACATAGTCGGAGCCGCCTAGAAGGCGCGCTTCGGGATCGGTCGTCACGAGCACGAGCTTTTCTTCGGTGAGCAGGTCGATTTTCAGACCTGGGCGATGCTGCGGGGCGTACATGATCGCAGCGTCGACCAGTCCAGACGCAACTTGATTAATCAGATCCTGCGGCACATCGACGTGCACTCGAAGCGCGATGTCCGGTAGCGACTGGCGCATCCATCGGACCCAATCAAGGAGCAGCGGTTGCCAAAGGCTGACCTCGCTTCCGACTGTTAGAACAGCGCGACGACCCGGTGGCACGGCAACCTGATGAAGCGTACGCTGCCATAGCTGAACGAACATCGGAGCGTGGCGAAGAAATTGCTCGCCTGCCGGTGTGAGCGTAGCTCCACCCTTATGTCGAATGAAAAGCGCACGTCCGAGCTGTTGCTCGAGGCTGCGGATTCGGGCACTCACGGTGGTTTGAGCGACATTCAGCCGCTCCGAAGCCCGGATGAAGCTGCCGGTAGAAACGATTTCGATGAAGGTGCGCGCGAGTTCGATGTCCATCCGACATAGCATAAAACTTGCATTCAAATGTCAATCGACTTCGTTTGTCAGATAGGTAGCTGCGCGCTACGCTTCGGTGAACCTACAGCCGAGCGCCTGACCATACTGCAGGGCGAGGTTGGATCGGCGAACGCCGCGACGAGTGCTCCGCATTGCTGGGAATGAGGATGCTGACGAGCTTCTGCGTCACGCGAGTTGGTGATGAAGGGGCATTCGCCCGCCTCAAGAAGGACTAGATATGACGCACCGCCCATCTGGGAAACATGGATGCGGCCTGGTTTACCGGCGCGCCAGCAGTATCTCTCTGAGCACTACGGCGTCGTTGTGGGTCTCGTCATGGGCTGCGTAGACAAGCGTGACCGGACCTTTTCGAGCCAGATCGCGCAATCGGTCGAACTCCTCGCGACGTTGGCGGATCTCCTCCGAATAGCGTCGGCGGAATTCTTCCCAGCGGGCCGGATCGTGTCCAAACCATTTCCGCAGATCCGTGCTCGGCGCGAGCTCTTTTGCCCAATGGTCGATCGCAGCATCGGTCTTCTTGAGACCGCGGGGCCAAAGGCGATCAACAAGCACCCGCGTGCCGTCGTCGTCGGCCGGGCGCTCATACGCCCGCTTCGTTTTCACTCGTTCCTCGGGGACCTTTTCAGCCATCGACTACGCTCCGGCACTGCACTTACCTCAAAGACATAGGACGCCCAGCGATGACTAAAACACGAATCATCATTTTGGAACCGAACTGGCGGAACGGCATCCAATCATCAAGGACACAGGTTCTCTTTCGAAGAGAAGAAAAATGAAGTTCTTTGTCGATACAGCCGATATTTTGGAGATCCGAGAGCTCGCTGCGGCGGGAGTACTTGATGGGGTGACGACCAACCCATCGCATATCGCCAAAACCGGCCGGCCAATCCGTGACGTGATCGCAGAAATTTGCCAGACAGTTGTGGGTCCTGTGTCCGCTGAAGTGACGGCGACCAACTTCGACGGCATGATATCTGAGGGAGAACGGCTAGCCGACATTGCCGCCAACGTGGCCGTCAAGGTGCCGTCTACATGGGACGGGTTCAGGGCCTGCCGGACGCTCAGTGAGCGCGGTCGAAAGGTCAACATCACCCTGTGCTTCTCGGCCAACCAGGCGCTACTCGCCGCGAAGACGGGCGCAACCTACGTTTCTCCCTTCGTCGGAAGGCTCGACGATATCGGTCTGGACGGCATGGAGGTGATCCGCGAAATCCGGACAATCTATGACAACGACAAATCTTTTGAGACCAAAATCCTCGCGTCCTCGATGCGCACGCCTCTCCACGTCAAGCTAGCAGCGGTGGCAGGCGCGGATGTCGCCACTATTCCGCCGGGAGTACTGAGAAATCTTGCCAAGCACCCGCTCACCGACAAGGGGCTCGAAGCTTTTCTCGCGGATTGGAAGAAGACAGGGCAAGCGATCCTGTAACCGTGGCGGTGATATTGAGTTAGCATAAAAGTTGCGCGGAAGTGCCGGTTAAATTCGTTTGCATGCTGCCATGAACGGTTCGACAATCGGTTGAATGCGGCCCGACCCGCCACGGAGGACATAGTTCGGCGCGGAGCAAAAGCCGGAGGATGCCGGCAGGACAGAATCCGAAGCGGCCGACCACAGAAGTTCGTGCCTCCAGTCGCAGCGGCTGGTTCGATCAGATCGTCAAGGAGAAGGAAAATGGCTGAAAGCCAGGACGGACCGGATCTCGTCAAAGGCATTGCGCTTGGCGATCTCCCCGACGGTAGCAAACTCGTCGGTCGATGCGGCGACGAGCAGGTGCTGCTGGTGCGCCGCGGGGCCGAGGTGTTCGCGGTCAGCGCGACGTGCACGCACTACGGCGGGCCGCTGGTCGATGGGTTGGTAGTCGATGACACCGTCCGTTGTCCATGGCATCACGCTTGCTTCGATTTGCGCACAGGCGAAGCCGTGCGCGCTCCCGCCTTCAGTCCGCTCGCGTGCTGGTCGGTGGAACAGCGAGAAGACAAGATATTCCTAGGCGAGAAGCTCAAGCGCATCGCCCCGAAGCAGCGTGATGAAGGGCCCGCTGAGGCTCCGGATAAGATCGTCATCGTCGGCGGCGGCGCGGCTGGCTTTGCCGCGGCCGAGAAATTGCGCCGCGAACGATATCAAGGCAGCATCGTCATGCTCAGCGACGACAAAGCGCCACCCGTCGATCGCCCCAATCTTTCCAAGGACTACCTCGCTGGCAAAGCCTCAGAGGACTGGATTCCGCTGCGCGCGCAAAACTTCTATTCGAAGAACGAGATCGATCTGCGTCTCGAGACGAGTGCAAGCGGCATCGACGTCGGTTCCAGTGAGCTGGTGCTCGTGGACGGAAGCAGGATTCCCTTCGACAGGCTCCTGCTGGCGACCGGAGCCGAGCCCGTTCGCCTGACCATCCCCGGCGCTGACCAGCCGCATGTTCATACGCTGCGTACACTCGCCGATTGCAAGACGATCATCGACAGCGCCGGGACCGCGCGCCGCGCGGTCGTGCTGGGCGCCAGCTTCATCGGCCTCGAGGTAGCGGCGGCGCTTCGCGCCCGTGACATCGAGATTCACGTCGTGGCGCCGGACAAGCGACCGATGGAACGGATACTTGGGGCCCAGATGGGTGACTTCATCCGTTCCCTGCATGAGGAAAACGGCGTCGTCTTTCACCTCGAGGACAATGCGAGCAGAATCGACGGCGCGACGGTGAAACTCGACGGCGGCGGCACATTGCCTGCGGATTTCGTCGTCGCCGGTATCGGCGTGCGTCCGCGGACGGCGCTTGCCGAAACCGCGGGGTTGAGCCTCAACCGCGGCGTGACCGTGAACGCCTTTCTCGAAACGAGCGTGCCGGGGATCTTCGCGGCTGGCGACATAGCCCGGTGGCCGGATCCTCACACCGGCGAGAACATTCGAGTCGAGCATTGGGTGGTTGCGGAACGACAGGGGCAGACTGCGGCGGTCAACATGCTTGGCCGGCGCGAGAAATATACCGACGTGCCTTTCTTCTGGAGCCAGCATTACGATGTTTCGATCAACTATGTCGGCCACGCCGAGCACTGGGACGCGGTCGAGATCGAGGGCGACATTGCGACCAGAGATTGCCTTCTCCGGTTCAAGCGCAACGGGCGAACACTGGCTGTCGCATCAATCTTCCGGGATAGCGAAAGCCTAGAGGCCGAGCTGGCTATGGAACACCAGAGGGCGGCGTAGGAAGAGCTCTCGACAAGGAACTCGCATAGAAAGCGGAATCACGAATGTCGCGGTGATGGAAAGGAATAGCCTCATGGCCACAATGCAGCAGGAACCGAACACCACCAGCGGTGTGCGCCTAGTTACGCCCGCGCAACGCCATTCGGCGGCCGTCAAGTTCATCGACAAGGTCATGGACAGAGAGTCGAGCCCGACATCCGTTGAAATCTATGCGATCGGTAACAACTGGTATTGCAAATGTTCGCTGCGGCGACAAAAGGACCCGCCCCATGGGGCCTTGTAGCAAACAGCAGGCGGAGCGGATGCAGGATGTCCGCAGGAGGCTGATTGCAAAGAGGGGTACTGCTCGTTTGATGTTCGAGTAGAGCGAAGAGACCTACAAGCTTCGCAGCCCATTGCAGTCGGCTGCGTCACTAGCGATGCCTTGGGGGAAATTCGCCGGCTAGGGGGCCTCAGGCTCTCGCGCCCGCAACGTGCCGGCTTCTCCCGTCGACAGTTAGACCTGACGGGTCAAGGGCCACCCGTAGCGACAATCTTCCAATTGGGATTGCTTGATGGCACGCGGCGGGCAAATGTCCACAAATCGGTCGAGGTAACAATCCTGGTGGGGTCACCGGCGATAACTGTATTGTCGGCCGCGTGCGTTGCCGTGACCAGCTCGCTGACGAAGCGAACGGTGATTTCCGCCAGACCCGCCTCGAGCCAGGCGTCGGCAATATCCAGTTCTCGAATGCCGACGAAACTAAGCGTGAGAACTTCGCCTTTCTCCCTGCGCTCGCCTATGGCGTCATGGAAAGCAGCGGCCACATCGGCGTCGAGAAGGCCGTTCAGCTTCGACATATCTCCCTTGGCATAGGCATTGACGACGAGTTCGTAGGCTTGTGATGCCCCGGAAAGAAAAGCGCTTTCGTCGAAATGTTCGTCCGCCGCGCGGATCCGCTCAAGCGGTTCGTCCGGTTGCACTGCTTTGGTCGACGGACTCGGCTGGCCATTGTCGCCGGGAGGGGGCGGCGCTATCTGCCGCCCGGTTGCTCGGGATGACACTCCATCCGGAACGACGGCCTTGTTATTGCCGGCCTCGTCGCGCCTCTCCGACGGCGGAGGCGGCAACCATAACCGAAGCATGATCACGTAGTATGCGGCTATCAGGACGTAGGACGCGTAGGCGTTAAGATCGACCGTTTCATTCATGTCAGTGCACTCCTATTCAAGCGCCTCCCCAAACGAAACGCAGGCTACCGAATGCGAGGGAGCGTCTCGAACTGATGGAAAGGCGGAGGTGATGACAGCGTCCATTCGAGCGTGGTCGCCCCTTCACCCCAAGGGTTGGCACCCGCGATGCGCTTGCGGCCGAAGGCCTCGGCGACGGTGATGAAGAAGATGACGAGCCCGGCAGCAGAGATGTACGAGCCTATGGACGAGACGAAATTCCAGCCTGCGAAAGCGTCCGGATAGTCGGCGTAACGGCGCGGCATGCCGGCCATGCCGAGGAAATGTTGCGGGAAGAAGACGAGGTTCACGCCGACGAACATCAGCCAGAAATGCAGCCTGCCCAGCGTTTCGCTGTACATGTAGCCGGTCATTTTCGGGAACCAATAGTAGAAGCCGGCAAAGATCGCGAAGGCGGCTCCTAACGACAGAACGTAGTGGAAATGCGCCACGACATAGTAGGTGTCGTGCAGCATCCGGTCGACGCCCGGGTTGGCAAGGACGACGCCGGTGACGCCGCCGATGGTGAAGAGCAAGACGAAACCGATTGCCCACAGCATCGGCGTCTTGAACACGATCGACCCGCCCCACATGGTCGCCAACCAGGAAAAGACCTTTACCCCGGTCGGCACGGCGATGACCATCGAGGCGAAGGCGAAACAGCGCTGCGTGTCCACCGACAGGCCGGTCGTATACATGTGATGCGCCCACACCACGAAGCCGATGGCGCCGATCGCCACCATCGCATAGGCCATGCCGAGATATCCGAAGATCGGCTTCTTCGCGAAAGTCGAGATGACGTGGCTGATGATGCCGAAGCCGGGCAGGATCATGATGTAGACTTCGGGGTGGCCAAGGAACCAGAACAGATGCTGATAGAGGATCGGATCGCCTCCTCCAGCGGGATTGAAAAACGTCGTTTCGAAATTGCGGTCGGTGAGTAGCATCGTGATGGCGCCGGCGAGCACCGGCAGCGACAGAAGCAGCATGAACGCGGTGACCAGCATCGACCAGGCGAACAGCGGCATCTTGTGCAGCGTCATGCCGGGCGCACGCATGTTGAAGATCGTGGTTATGAAGTTGATGGCGCCGAGGATGGACGAGGCTCCCGACAGGTGGATCGACAAGATGACGAGATCAACGGCGGGGCCCGGCTGGCCATCCGTCGAATAAGGCGGATAGAGCGTCCATCCGCCGCTGTGACCGAAGGAACCGGAGGCCCCTGGCAAGAATAGGGACAGGATGAACAGGACAAGTGAGGTGGCCAGAAGCCAGAACGAGATGTTGTTCATCCGCGGGAACGCCATGTCCGGGGCGCCGATCATGATCGGAACGAACCAGTTGCCGAAGCCGCCGATCAAAGCCGGCATGATGACAAAGAAGATCATCACCAATCCGTGCGAGCTGACGACGACATTGAAGAGATTAGGGTCGGCGAAAATCTGCAGGCCCGGCTCCTGCAGTTCGGCACGCAACAGGACAGACAGTCCGGTGCCGAGGACACCCGATAACATCGACAGTACGAGATACAGCGTCCCGATATCCTTGTGGTTGGTCGAGAACAGCCAACGTCTGACGAACGGTGGTCTGTCATCTACTGCAGTGCTCGTCGTGGCCGACATCGCGTCCCGCCTTTCTGTTGCGCCAGGCCCGGTGGTTGGAGCGAGATGGCGTCTCCGGTGCCGTCGTCGTGTTGCGCCGGGCCTTGCCTGCGTACCCCGTCGGTCCGTGAGAACCACATCCATCGGGGTGTCGTGGGGCTGAGGGTAAATGGTCGGTATCCTGCTCTGGGCGTAGCCCACGCCGATGATCAACGGCTTGCGCTGCATGATAGCCAGCGTCCGGTCGAAGAAGCCGCCGCCGTAGCCCAGGCGATAGGGCGCCACGTCGAAACCGACGACCGGCGCGATTACGATATCGGGTTGCACGGAAGGGCCTTGCGCCGGAACGCGTATGTTGCAGACGCTGCGTTCAAGCGGATCGCCCGGCGTCCATATCCGGTATTCGAGTGGCCAACCATTCTGGATAACGACGGGTAGGGCGATGCGTCCGCCTCGCTCAACGACCTGGGCGCCCCAGTTGCGAAGATCCGATTCGCCGCGGAATGGCCAGTAAGTGCCAACGATTCGCCCGCTATAATCGCTGATCGTCAGGTCGAGCATGCTGGCGATGCGGCTGGAGCGGGCTTCCCGATCGTGCTGGGTCAACGCCAGCCGTCTGTCGAGAAGCCGTTTCCGCTCGGCTTTCCGCCATCTGGGGACACCGCTCCATGCGTCCGATCGCAGGGCCTCGACGCGGTATTCCGGCGAGAGTTCATGCATGAAGCACGGGGGAGATGCGTATTCAGTGGTCTCTGCTGGGATGGCGTCTTGCATGGCTGAGGTCCGTTCGGTGCACAGCCTGCGCGCCGCGAGAATCGAAGGCAAACGGAATTAAGTGCTTCATAAACGCAAAAATTTTGCTCTGAGCGGGTTGCGGAAGTTGAACAGACGAGGACACAGCCCGTGAATTCGAGCACGCGCCGGGACGCTTTATTCCGCTTTCTCGTCTTAGAGGACACCCAGAAGCCGAGGCGGACTGAACACGTCCTCCGGGCCCATCACTATTTTAACTATTCGATTTGTTAGATTTTCTGGCGCTATTCGAGCCCATCTTTTGGATTCGAACCCATTTGGAATCTTCGAGAAATCGGAAGTTCCATTGCAAGCGGGTGGTACGGCCGTGTGGACAGCGCGAGAGTTCGCGTGGCTTGGTGCAACGGGCATTTCGGTGCGACGCGTCCCTGCGAAACCCGAATGTCTGACCCTCTCGGACACTCCGCGAGCCTCGCTCTAAGTCGGCTTGGCACTAAATGCGATCGCGTCCGGCCCAATGTTCCGTTCGGTGAGCTCGGAATTCAAACGGACCATGGAGGCGCGCGGGGCAATTAAGCTTTCTTGGCCACGGCCGGAGCCTCGGCAGGCCGCGGGCAGGCACGGCTTCGGACCTCATTTATGCCCAGGATCGATAAGTCCAAGTGGATTGGGCTGTCTAATATGATGAGCGTAGGGACGCTATTTCCCGGGCATCGCGGTGGACTGACGGCACGAATGACCGCCTGCCGCCTTGTCAGGATGCTCGCCATGGAAGCCACCTACGACACCCGGCTTGCCGATGCCCGCGGCGCATGGGGTGCGGTGCTCTCGATGGCGCTTTGCGTTGCGGTCCTGATCGCGTCGGAGCAATGCCGGTTGCTGTGTCGCTGCTGCTCGTCGCTTGGAATTTTTTCGCCACCGCCTCGCCGGTCGGTTGGGGGCCGCACTCTGCCTGATGAGGCGGAGGCCGGCGGCGGGCTGCAGGTTGCCGTCATCCAGCTTGCGATTACGGGCGGCGCCGCGATCGGTGGCATGCTCTTCGATGCGATCGGCTGGTGGAGCGCGTTCGCATTCGGCGCGGCACTTCTCTGCGGATCGTCGCTCTTGGCCGTCGCCGCGTGGCGCGCAGCTCGGAGGTCTCTGCCATGACGATCAAGCACTCAGCCCTCACCCGCCGGACGCTGCTCGGCGCCGTGCTCGCAACGGCGGTCCTGCCGCGTCTCGCCTACGGCCAGCAGGGCAGGGACCCGGCCAGTCAGGAGCTTACCGACATGCGGATCAGCATGACGTTCGACGGTCGGACCATGACCGCCACGCTTTACGACAACCCGTCGGCGCGTGATTTTTTCTCTATGCTGCCGCTCGACCTTACGATCGAGGATTTCAGCAACAACGAAAAAATCGCCCACCTTCCGCGCAAGCTCACCGAGGAAGGCAGTGGCCCCTTTGGCAATGAAAGGCCCTACGACCTTTGCTACTTCATTCCCTGGGGCAACCTGGCGATGTTCTACGCCGACTACCGCCATCCCGGTCTGATCAGGCTCGGCCGTTTCGACGAGGGCTACGAGGCTCTGCACGTGCGCGGCGAATTCCCACTGCGCGTAGAGGCCATTTCCTGACGCAACGCAAGAAGGAGCACTCCATGCTCGCGACCATCCTACATCAGCCAGGCGATATTCGCTGCGAGGAGATTGCAGATCCCAAGATACAGCAGCCGACCGATGCCATCATCAAGCTGTCAGCCAGTTGCATCTGCGGGTCTGATCTGTGGCCCTATCGCGGGCTGCAGCCGGTGGACCGCCCAATGCATATGGGTCACGAATATTGCGGCATCGTCGTCGAGGTCGGCAGCGAGGTCCGCACGGTCCGCCCCGGCCAGTTCGTCGTCGGCTCCTTCTGTATTTCCGACAATACCTGCTCGCATTGCCGCTTTGGCTTTCAGTCATCCTGTGTGCAGCGCGAGTTCATGAGCGGCGCACAGGCGCCTTTTGCCCGTGTGCCGTTGGCGGACGGCACGCTGGTGGCAACAGCCGATGTTCCTTCCGACGATCTGGTGCCGGATCTGCTCGCGGTGTCCGATGTTCTCGGCACAGGCTGGTATGTAGCGGATGCCGCAGAGGTTCGGGAAGGCTCGACCGTCGTCGTGGTCGGCGACGGTGCGGTCGGCCTGATGGGCGTGCTCGCGGCCAAGGAAATGGGTGCGGAGCGCATCATCGCGATGAGTCGTTACGAGAGCCGACAGAGCCTCGCCCGTGAGTTCGGCGCGACCGACATTGTCTCGGAACGCGGCGAGGAGGGGGTGGCGCGCGTCAAGGATCTCACCAAAGGCGTCGGGGCGGATTCGGTGCTGGAATGCGTCGGCACATTGGAATCGTTTGATCAGGCGCTGGCCAGCTCGCGCCCTGGCGGCACAATCGGCTATGTCGGCGTTCCGCATGGCGTCCGCTTGGACGGCCAGCAGTTGTTCTTCGGACAGAAACGCCTGCTCGGTGGGCCGGCGCCGGTTCGCCGTTTCCTCCCCGATCTGATTGACCGCGTGCTCAAGGGCAGAATCAAGCCGGGCAAGGTCTTTGATCTCGAGCTGCCGCTGAACGACGTCGCAGAAGGCTACCGTGCCATGGACGAGCGGCGGGCGATCAAGGTGCTGATTCGGGTCTGATGCTGCAGCCGACAGAGCCGGCAGCAAGGACTAAGGGTGCCGCGTCCGCTGCTCACACTTCCCCTTGCCGCAGCGCGTCGACAATCACCTTGAACGCCGGCAGGTTCTGCCTGCGGCTTGGATAGTAGATGTAGTAGCCTGGAAACTTCAGGCACCAGTCGTCAAGCACCTGGACGAGCTTGCCGGACGCGATGTGCCGCTTCACAAGATCCTCAGGCAGAAACGCGATGCCGTATCCGTTGAGAGCCGCATCCACCATGGCGTAGGAGGCATTGAAGGTGAGCTGCCCGTCGACGCGGAC
The DNA here is from genome assembly GCF_053848065.1 of Mesorhizobium sp. BHscii. Classification (NCBI taxonomy): domain Bacteria; kingdom Pseudomonadati; phylum Pseudomonadota; class Alphaproteobacteria; order Hyphomicrobiales; family Phyllobacteriaceae; genus Mesorhizobium; species Mesorhizobium sp. BHscii. The sequence goes on from NZ_JBSPKW010000002.1 coordinate 310,395, forward strand.
ACGCAGCTCTTGCCCGTCCTTCTCGAACTCCCAGGCATAGAGCCCGCCGCTACGGGTCTGGCGCATGTTCATGCAGTTGTGCGCGATCAACTCTTGAGGATGCTGGGGCGCGGCATGCGCGGCGAAATAATCGGGCGAGGCCACAGCGACCATGCGCCAGTCAGGACCGATGCGGACCGCAATCATGTCCTTCTCGACGCTTTCCCCCAATCGGACGCCGGCGTCGAATCCGTCTTCGACGATGTTGCGTAGCCCGTTGTCGATGCTGAGCTCCAGCTTGATATCGGGATAGGCGGCGAGCACAGGCCTGAGCTTCGGCCAGACGACGCTTTCAAACGCGTGATCCGAAACCGTCAGCCTGATGGTCCCGGCGGGCTTGTCGCGGAATTCCATGAGCGCGGCGATCTCGGTCTCGATCTCCGCGATACGCGGCGACAGAGACTGCCGCAGGCGCTCGCCGGCCTCGGTCGTTGCCACGCTGCGGGTCGTGCGCGTGAGCAGCCGAATACCCATTCGCGTCTCCAGCCGCTTGATCGTGTGGCTGAGAGTGGATTGCGTGATGCCGAGCTTTGCTGCCGCACGCGTGAAGCTTTTCTCCTCGGCCACGGCCAGGAACCACAAGAGATCGTTGAAGTCTTCCTTGGCCATGTCGCCGTCCACTGATCAGATGAAGATTTATGCCTCTGGTCGATAGACGCAAGTGAATTATGCGGTCTAATCGAGGCGATCCTGGGCACCTACTCTTCGGGTTCGAAGAGCCAACAGCCAGTCGCGTTGGCTTTCTGCGAATACGAGGAGAAGGCCATGGAACTGACTGTCAACGGCACGGCACATCAGGTCGACGTCGAACCGGACACGCCGCTGCTCTGGGTGCTGCGCGACGAATTGGGCATGACCGGCACGAAATATGGCTGCGGCGTGGCGCAATGCGGCGCATGCACCGTGCTGATCGACGGGCAGGCCACGCGCTCCTGCGTGACAACGGTGGATAGCGTGGCGGGAATGGCGATCACGACGATCGAGGCGATCGAGCAGGATGCCGAGGGCCAGAAGGTCGTCGAGGCTTGGGTCGCCAACCAGGTGCCGCAATGCGGCTACTGCCAGTCCGGCCAAGTCATGGCCGCGACGGCTCTCCTCAAGCAGACTCCACAGCCGACCGACGACGACATCGCGGGCGCGATGGTGAACCTGTGCCGCTGCGGAACCTACAACGCGATCTCGGCTGCCGTCCGGCAGGCCGCACAGGCTTGAGGAGGGGAACGATGAACGACATGACTCTCATCCGCGACCGCCTGTCCACGGGCGGCGAAGACGGGCCGCTCAATGTCTCGCGGCGCGGCTTCCTGGGTGGCGCAGCGGCGCTCGTTCTTTCGGTGACCGTGCCGGTCGGACGTGCCAGGGCGCAGGCCGCTGCTGCCGTCGCGCCCGGCACGCGCGTCAACGCCTTTTTGGAAATTCGCCCCGATAGCACCGTCCTGTTCCGCAGCGCTTTCATCGAAGGTGGGCAAGGCATCTTCACCGCCATGGCGCAAATCGTCGGCGAAGAGCTGGATGTTGATCCTGCGAACTTTACCGTGGAAGGCGCCCCTCCCGGTCCCGACTATCTTTTGACTGGCGGCGGCCGTTTCACGGGCGGCAGCATGTCGGTGCGCATGAGCTACGAGACTATGCGCAAGCTCGGCGCATCGGCGCGTCAGATGCTGATGCAGGCGGCGGCGACGCAGTTCGGCGTGCCGGTGTCGGAGTTGTCGACGGAACCCGGCCGTGTCGTGCATTCAGCATCCGGCCGGACGATCCCTTACGGCGAGATAGCGGATGCGGCCGCCTATCTGCCTGTGCCGGCCGATGTCGTGCTCCGCAGCCCTGCAGACTTCCGCTGGATCGGAAAGCCGGTCGCAAGGTTGGACGCGCGCGACAAATCCACGGGCCGCGCGCACTACGCGATCGACCTCAAGGTGGACGGCATGCTGCATGCCGCCGTCCAGCACAGCCCGCGCCTTGGTGGCGAACCGAGCGCGCTGGCGAATGAGAGCGAAGTCCACGCCATGCCGGGCGTGCATTCCGTTCACCGGTTGCCCGGCGCGGTAGCGATTCTGGCCGACAGCTGGTGGCGGGCGCGCCGGGCCGTCGAAACCCTCCAGGTGACCTGGGCGGAGCCTGCGGCCGGAACGCCTCGCGCAATGCCGGCTGATTTCTCCTCCGAGGCCCACAAGGAGATGCTGAAGTCGACACCGGGCGACGGCATCGCCTTCGAGCAGGAAGGCGACGCCGCGGGCGCCCTTGCCGGCGCAACGCGCATCGTCGAGGCGACTTACGACGCGCCTTATCTGGTGCATGGCCAGCTGGAGCCGCCGTCGGCGATCGCGCGCTGGAACGACGACAGCACGCTGGAGCTGTGGATCCCCAACCAGGCGCCGGAGATGTTTCAGACCGAAGCCGCGAAGGTCGCGGACATCGAGCCGGACAAGGTCATCATCCATTCGCCGATTTTGGGCGGCTTCTTCGGCCGGCACTTCCTCTACCAGACGGCCAATCCATTTCCGCAGGCAATCTTGCTTGCCAAGGCGGCGGGGCAACCCGTCAAGCTCGTCTGGAGCCGCGAAGAGGAATTCCTGCGCGACACGCTGCGGCCGATGACTGCGGCTCGCTTTCGTGCGGGTCTCGACGCTGCCGGTTTGCCGGTTGCGCTGGATGCGGTTGCGGTGGGCGAAGGTCCGATCGGTCGCTTGTTCGGCCGCCAGCCGGACAAGGTCGACAGTTCGGCAGTCGAGGGCATTGCGGGAAAGGTCTATGCGATCCCAAATCGGCGGGTCGGCCAGATCCACGTCGATGATCCGGCGATCATCGGCTTCTGGCGCTCGGTCGGCCACTCGATGAACGACTTCTTCTACGAGACCTTCTTCGACGAGATGGCCGATGCAGGCCGGCAGGACCCCTACGAGCTGCGGCTGCGGCTTCTGGCTGACAGCCCGCGGCACAGCAATCTCCTGCAGGCAGTCGCCGAGCTGTCCGGCGGGTGGAAGCGCGGTCCCTTTACTGCGGAGGATAGAACACGGCGCGCAAGGGGCGTCGCCATGGCCTCGCCTTTCGGCAGCGAGGTCGCGACGATCGCCGAAGTGTCGCTCAGAGATGGTGGGGTCGTGGTTCACGACGTCTGGGTGGCGATCGACCCAGGCAGCATCGTCAATCCGGCAATCATCGAGGCGCAGGTGAACTCGGCAGTCGCCCTAGGCCTGTCCTCGGCTCTACTTGAGGAAGCTATCTATGTCGATGGCATGCCTCAGGCGCGCAATTTTGACGGCTATCCAATCCTGCCGCCCGATCGCATGCCGCGCGTGCATGTTCGCATCGTAGAGAGCGGAGCGCCGATGGGCGGGATTGGCGAGCCCGGCCTGCCGGGCGTGCCGCCGGCAGTGGTCAATGCCGCTTCGGTGCTCACGGGTCAGCGCATCCGCAGCCTGCCACTCTCGAAGCTCGACTTGAAGGGAGTGGAAGGATGAGGAATGCCGTCCTCGCCGCCATGGCGCTGGTCGCACTGTCGTGGGCAACGCACGCATCTGTTGCCCAGGAAGCGGACGCCGCTGCAGGAGAGCGCCTGTTCCGGCAGCGCTGCGGCGCCTGCCACCAGATCGCGACGACACGTAACGGTGCCGGGCCTCATTTGCAGGGTATGGTCGGTCGGGCCGCCGGCAGCATCGAGGGGTTCAACTACTCGCCGGCCCTACGCGACTCCGGCATCACTTGGACAGCCGACACGCTGGAGTCCTATCTCACCAATCCGACCGCGATGGTGCCGGGCACCCGCATGGTCCAGCGCTTCAACAACGCAGTTGAGCGGCGCACCATCATCGAACTCCTGAGTAGCCGGTAACGCGGCGCCAAGCCTGCCTCGCGCCATGCTGCCGGATTCGTCGGGCGCGGTGCGTTTGCGGATTGTCGGCCGACGTGGACAACTGGACGCGAGCGGCACACGGAGGGGTGCTGCCGATCGCGGTAGGTCACATGAGGAGACAACCGACAGACTTGGCGCGGATACAGCACTGCCGGTTCATTTGCGGCGGCGGCAGCTGGATTCATCGTCTGAACCAACGCGCTTCGCTGCCGTTCAGGAGGGGGGTGCGTAGGCACTGCCCCCGGTATGATCGTCCAGTTTTCGACCGGCGGGCGCGGTCGTGATCCTGCCGCGCGTGGCTGGGCACTTTATCTGAAGCCGGACATGGCCTCGTTCTCGACCGGTTCGGTCAACTTCCCATCCATGGTCTACGAGAACCATCCCGCCCTGATCGGTGATCTCGCAACCGCGATGAACGCAAATGGCGTGCTGCCCGAGATCGAGATCTTCGACCTGTCGCACCTTCACACTGCCAGGCGGCTGGCCGACGGGGGACTTATAGGTGAGCGCCCGCACATTCAGTTTGTCATGGGCGTGCAAAACGCACTGCCTGCGGAGGAGAGATTGCTCGACGTGCTCCTCAGGGAAGCGAAATTCCTGTTTCCACAATCTACCTGGACGGCGGCCGGAATAGGCCGCAACCAAACGATCGTGATGAACTGGGCGTTGGCATGCGGAGCAGACGCAGTGCGTACCGGACTTGAGGATAATATCAGGATCACCAAGGAACGCCTGGCGCGCAGCAACGCGGAGCTCGTCGAACTCGCGGCGGCCTCAGTCGAGAGGCTTGGCCGGCGTGTGGCCACCGTCAACGAGGCGCGCCAAACGGTTGGTCTGGCGTTAGGACCGTAATCCTGGCTGCAACTTCGCGCCGCTTTGAATTACGGTGACAGTGCACCATTTTCTTTTCCTCACCTGCCGCGTCTGCCCGATTTCACGGCTTTTCCGGTTTGCTCGGCAATCCGGCCAGAAGTGGCTCGCTGCCCACCGGCCGCACAGATGCCGACATCGGCAGCGCGGCGACGCAAGTCGAGCCATGCGGTTCAATCTACACACAGCGACAGCCGAGCAAACATGGCAAAAAGTGCACTATCACCACCGTAATGCTAATGCACCGTAATGCCGTAATGGCAACTCACCCCAGCCAATACCTCGGCCCCGGCCCCTTGTGACCTGCCATATCGGCAGGGTTCGCAAGGCTACAGCGGTCGATCGACAGGCAGCCGCAACCGATGCACTCGGTAAGCCCAGACCTCAGACGCTGCAACTCAGCGATGCGCTGGTCGATGCGCTTGGTCCACCGCCCCGACAAACGCGACCAATCCCGACGTGACGGCACGCGATCGGCTGGCAACTTGGCGAGCTCGGCGCCAATCTCCTCAAGCGTCAGCCCAATTCGCTGCGCGAAGACGATGAAGGCGATCCGGCGCAGCACCGAGCGCGGATAGCGCCTATGCCCCGAGCCCGCCCGCTCGGAAGCGATCAGCCCGCGCTCCTCGTAGAAACGCAATGCCGATGAGGCGACGCCGCTGCGCCGCGCCACGTCGGTGATGGTCAGCATGGATTCCATGCATGAAAGAAAGCACAATTCCCGCTTGACTTCAAGTTAACTTGAACTTGTAGCAACGGGCGGTGCAGATTGAAGGAGCACCGGCAATGCAGACGAATATCGAGCTTCAGGGACTTCGCGCGGCGGTCACGGGCGGCACGTCCGGCCTCGGACTGGCGCTTGTGCGGCAGCTTGCCGAGCAGGGTGCGTCCGTCGCCTTCGTCGCCCGCACCACCGCGGACGTCGAACTCATCGCCGACGAGACCGGCGCGCACGGGATTGTCGGCGACGTCGGCAAGAAGGAAGACATCTACCCGATCGCGTTGCAGGTCACCGCCAGCCTCGGCGGGCTCGACGTCCTGATCAACAATGCGTCGAGCCTTGGACCTGTTCCTCTGGCGCTTCTTGCCGATACCGAGTGCGAGGAGTTGGAAAAAGCGCTCGCGGTCAATCTCGTCGGCGCGTTCCGGCTGACGAAAGCCCTGTTCGGTGCGCTTGCCGCGTCCGCACGCGAGGGCCGTGGCGCGCTGGTGATCAACATCTCCAGCGACGCGGCGGTGAACGCCTATCCCGGCTGGGGCGCGTATGGCGCGAGCAAGGCTGCTCTTGCCCATCTCACGGCGATTTGGGACGAGGAGGCGAAAGCCGACGGAATCCGGCTCCTCGCGTTCGATCCCGGCGATATGGACACCCCGCTGCACGCGCTGGCGCTTCCTGACGCCGATCCGTCGACATTGAAGCACCCCGAAGTGGCTGCTGCCGAGATCATCGAAAGGATGCTCGACGCGTTGCCGGTCAGCACAACGACTCTCGCCGGGACACGCGAATGATTGCCGCCGACCGTCCCGATCGGCGCTCCGCCAGGCTGTTCGTCGTCAAGGCAGACGGCGCGATGCGCGACCTGCCGCGCGCTGAACTCGCGATGCTATTCGATCCCGGCGATCTGGTCGTCGCCAACGACGCCGCGACCTTGCCTGCCAGCTTGCACGGCACGCATGTTCCCAGCGAAGAGGCGATCGAGATTCGCCTGGCAGGTTGGCTGTCACTTCCCGATCCAACCCGCTTCGTGGCTATTGCCTTCGGCGCGGGCGATCACCGCACGCGCACGGAAGACCGGCTGCCTCCGCCGCCGCTGTCACCAGGTGACCGCCTCCGGCTTAGCCCGCTGGAAGCCGTCGTAGAGCGCCTCCTCGACCATCCTCGCCTTCTCGAGCTGCGCTTCCCAGGCAACCGCACAGTGGTGCTTGCAGGCCTGGCGCGGCACGGCCGGCCGATCCAATACGCGCATGTTCCCGAACCGCTGGCACTGTGGGATGTCTGGACGAAGATTGCCGCCGGGCCGGTCGCGTTCGAGGCGCCGTCGGCAGGCTTTGCGCTCGACTGGCGCACGCTCCAAGCCTGGCGTCGGCGCGACGTCGGCTTCGCAACAGTCACGCATGCCGCGGGCGTTTCCTCCACCGGCGATCCCGCGCTCGATTCGCGACTCCCTTTCGACGAGCCGTACCGCATCCCCGAGCGCACCGCGGCGCAGGTTGCGCGGGCGAAGCTCCGCGGCGGCCGCATCATCGCGATCGGCACGAGTGTAGTGCGCGCGCTTGAGGCGGCCGCCAGTCCCGACGGGAATGTGCGTGCCGGAAATGGCATTGCGACAGGGCGCATCGCGCGGGACACGCGGCTTCACGTGGTTGATGCTATTCTCACAGGCGTCCACCAGCCCTGCGAAAGCCATTTCGAGCTCCTGCGTGCCTTTGCCGACGATGCTCTGCTCGCCAAGGCCTCCGCAACCCTCACCGCGTACCGATACCGCACGCATGAATTCGGCGATTCCATGCTGCTCAATCGCCAACCGCTGCATCTATAGCGCGAACAGGACCGGGCCGCCTCCTCCCTGACATGCGTCCATCACGGTCATGGAAGATTGGCGCATCGCCGCCACGGTGGCACGCCTGGACGCTGCATTCGGCGAGGCGCACTTCGATCCAGAGATGAGCGGTTGCCTGCTGGCTAGGTTCCGACACACAACGACGGCTTGCAACTTTCACCCGCACTAGCCTGACGACTGGATCTCGCCCAGCACATCGGCAGCCGCTCAAACCTTGCTTCAGCCTCGTGCTGGACATTCCGAACGCTGGCGATATCAGCGGCTTCGTGGTCGCAGATCATACGCAGCCGGTCAGATGCGACCTTGCTCCGTGGGGAAGGAACGAGAACGGGCTCGAATTCCCCCAGGCATGGTGGCGCCGCCATTGACGAGTTCGGCAATCGCTGAGTGTCATGGGCACAACCGCGAACTGCGGTGACAGTGCACTATTTTCCTTTCTGCCTGCCGTGCCTTCGATCCGTAATGCCGTCGTGGGCGCAGATCCGCCTCCTGAAGATAGTGCGCGTCCGCCCTGCCGCCGGGCCGGTTAGCCTGGCGGCATCTTCTCGAACGTCTTCAGCGCGGTATCAATCTTGTCCCAAGGGAGGGCCCGGATACCATAGGTCACGAATGCGAAGTGCGGCTGCTTCTGCCAATACGAATTCAACATAGGAGCCGGCCAAGGACCCGCCCTTTCTGAATCACTCGGTTAGGGCCTTGAGAATCGACGTGGACCATAGGATCAGAATGAATCCGATACCCGACCAAAGCATCACAGCATCCCAGTCGCGATAATCCCGGCGCATTTCAGGCCTCCCTGACAACACACGTATCTCGTACAGAATCTCGCGCTCACAGCCGCATCCTCCGAAGTAGACGAAGGGCTGTATAGGTCCCGCCGTCTGTACCGCCGGGTGACTCGCCCAGCAAAATCGAATTGGTGAAAGCCGTGTCCTATTCAAGAGTTTCTCTTGCCGAGCAGCGGAAAAACCGCCTTCGCCGAGATAAGGCGCAATCGCTATTGCTGCCAGATCGGGTTGCTCCCCGCGTCGTCCGTTCCCTCCGGAGACGCAGGCTCGCCGGACTCGTTACCGGTTGAGTAGCCACAGAACAAAAGAGAGAACGATGCTGATCAATATTCCGGTGCCGATCGGAGCATAAAACGTAAAGTTCTCACGTTCGATCACGATGTCGCCAGGCAGTCTGCCCAGACCGATTCGAGACAACCAGGGCCACAATAGGCCTGTGGCGACTATAATCAAACCAATGACAATCAGGGTTCGCGACATCTCGTTGCGCTCAATTTCCGCTGCTTCTTTCTCGTTCATCTTCGGCGTTTCATTGTCGGCGTCTCGGGACGCTGGATGGCCAGCGTCAACTCGCAAGAGCGGCGATGCCATGCCAGGCTGGCTGAGCTCGAGGTCGAAGATCAGCCAAAGCGCCGGACGGATTGGGCGTTATCTGGAACTCACGAGTTTGGCGCAGGTTCCACACGGCCCACAGGCGCGTGAGAAAGTCGAGGTTTTGTTGTCGACAGCTGCTCGGTTATCAGCGGACATGGCGGGCTGCAGGATCTTCGGGTCGACATGGGCTGGCCGTTGTAGGTGCCGTCGCCGCTCCCCCTGTGTTCGCTTGATGAACTCCATCAAGAGGGAGGGCGCCGGTTCGGCGTGCGTCTCAAGCAGGAAATGCCCGCCGCGAGGGAACATCAGCACCCTCGCCTTGTGACTCCGTCCTTCTTTTTCAGCCTGCGGTCCGCAACGCATCGAGCAGAGGTGTTCGAGCGGGAGCGCTATCCATTTCCAGCTTGTAGTCTTCGAAGGCCAAAGTGACATCATTGGCATCCGTGATCAGGGAGTCCATCGGAAACCCGCCCCACATCTGGCTACCTTGTTTCGCCTCCGGCGTTAAGTTTATCTCCTGACGCAACAAGTTGCTTCGAGGAACGGAAAGGAAACCCCCCGGGTAAGGAGACAGGAGCGATGACGAAACACAAGACCGGAACACACGAAGAATGGCTGGGAGCGCGGCTCGCACTGCTCGAGGCGGAGAAACGGCTCATGCGGCAGAGCGACGAGCTGGCGCGACAGCGACAGGAGCTGCCGTGGGTTCGGATCGATAAGGAGTATCTATTGGAGACCGAGGAGGGAAGCGCCTCGCTCGCCGACCTCTTCCAAGGGCGCTCGCAACTCTTCGTCTATCATTTCATGTTCGGCTACGGATACCGGCTCACCGATGAGCGCCGAGGATGCACCGGATGCTCCTTGATCGCCGATCACTTCGACTGCGTCATCCCCCACTTGAACGGCCGCGACATTACCCTCGTTTGCGAATCGATCGCCCCGTTGCAGGAGCTCCAGGATTACAAGCAGCAAATGGGTTGGCGTTTCCCGTGGGTTTCGTCGCTCGCGAGCGATTTCAAATACGACTTCGGCGCCGCCTTCACCGAAGAGCAGCAGAGAGACGGCGCCGACTACAACTATCAGCATGTCGACAGGGCCGAGCCGCAGAAGGAGGGAATGAGCGTCTTCGCGCTCCAGGACGGTGCCGTCTACCACACCTACTCCACCTACGCCCGTGGCACCGAGGCGCTTATGGGGGTCTACCGTTTCCTCGACCTGGCTCCGTGGGGAAGGAACGAGAACGGGCTCGAGTTCCCCCAGGCATGGTGGCGCCGCCATGACGAGTACGGCAATCGCTGAGCGGTGAGTGTCATGGGCACAACCGCGAATTACGGTGACAGGTGCGCTATTTCCTTTCTGCCTGCCGTGCCTTCGATCCGCGCCCGCGGTGGGCGCAGATCCGCCTCATGAAGATAGTGCGCGTCCGCTATGACGCCGGGCCTGGCGGCATCTTTTCGAACGTCTTCAGCGCGGTATCCATCTTGTCCCAGGGGAGGGCGCGGCTGCCGTAGGTCACAACGGTCGGATTGAACCGGCTCGGATCGTCGAGACTTCCGGCATAAACCGCGATCGGCTCCGGCATGGCGGCGAAGGTCAGGTAGACCGGCGTTCCGCAGACCGGGCAGAACGAATGGATGTTATCGTTGCCGCTGTCACCCGCAACGCGCCAGTCCGTCGCCGTGCCGGTGATCTTCACGTCTGCCCGCGCCGCAAACGTCAGATAAGATTGGTGGCCGGTGCCGCTTCTTTTCTGGCAATCGCGGCATTGGCAGTGGTTTTCGAAGATCGGGGCTGCCTTTGCCTCGTAGCGGACCGCGCCGCACGCGCATCCGCCGGTGTAGAGAGTACTCATCTGCTCGCTCCTACTTCCCGGGTTCAGGCCGCCAGTTCGGACGCGCGCGGCCTGGCGAAGACATCGATCGCCTGACCCGTTTCGAGGAAGGATTTCAGGCTGGAGAGGACGATCGGCCAACCGCGCTTGATGCCGTTCGCCATCCCGCTGCCGGCTTCGAGTTCGTCATGGCTGACGGTCAGCCGGACCATGGCCTCATATTCCTCGAGCTCGAAGGTCACCCGGCTGTAGCTCGCCGGATCAGACGCCTGCGAAGCGTTTGCCCAGGTGATGACGAGACGGGTCGGCGGCGACACCTCGACGACCTTGCCGACGAGCTCGACGCTCCGTTCATCATTGGCGCGGACATGCTCCCAGCTCGAACCGGGCTTCCAGTCGGAGACGTTCTCGTGGCCCCAGTAGCGCCGTGCGAGGTCCGGTTTGGTTATCGCCTCGAACACCTTTCCCGGTGTCGAGACAACATAGGTCGTGTAGATAAAGCTTTCCTTGGTCATTGCTACGCTCCTTGTAGTTTCGGGAGCATAGGTAGATGGGGAAACCGGACCCGTGTGAGTGACAATCGTGTCGCGAATGGCTTCTGATATGACGGAAGGTTGATGCATGACGCGCTGGCAGCTTGCTCATGGACGGCATCTCGACATTGGCGCGCAATCGTTGCTGATGGGGATTTTGAACGTCACGCCGGACAGTTTTTCCGACGGGGGAGAATTCGCTCGGCCGGAGCGGGCGCTGCAACAGGCGCGGCGGATGATCGGCGATGGCGCGGCGATCATCGACGTCGGCGGCGAGTCCACCCGGCCCGGCGCCGGCGCCGTTTCGGCGCGCGAGGAACAAGCGCGCATCCTGCCGCTGATCGAGGCGCTGTCATCCCACGGCGGCAGCCTGGTTTCGGTCGACACCTATCGGGCCGAGACGGCGCGGCTGGCGGTCGCGGCGGGCGCACATATCGTCAACGACGTGCATGGCCTGCAGCGCGAACCCGACATCGCGCATGTCGCGGCGGAAACCGGGGCCGGCCTCGTCATAATGCACACCGGGCGCGGCCGCGAAAAACTGGCGGATGTGATCGCCGACCAGTTCCTGTTTCTGAACAGTTCGCTGGAGATCGCGCGCGACGCCGGCATCCCGGAGGACCGGATCGTGCTGGACCCGGGCTTCGCCTTCGCCAAGGACGGAGAGGAAAACCTTGAGCTTATGGCTCGCTTCGGTGAATTGCGCGCTCTCGGTTTTCCATTGCTGGTCGGCACGTCACGCAAGCGTCTTGCCCGTCACCTGGTCGGCGGAAGCGACGAGGGGCGAGACGTCGGCACAGCGGCGACCAGCGTCATCTTGCGGCTGAAGGGCGCTTCGATCTTTCGCGTGCACAACGTCGCGGTCAATCGCGATGCACTGGCTTTCGCCGACGCGGTGCGCGAGCGCGAGACGGTGGAATAGAAGAGCGCGCGTCAGGCGGGCTCGGTCACGACGCCGATCCGCCGGTAGACGAATTGTTCGTCGTTCGAAGGAACTGCCGCAGCACGCTGGGCTTCGTCGATCAGCATTGCCATGCGCGCATGGATCGGCGATTTCGCGCAAGCCGGGTCCGTCGCGGCGGCATCGCCGGCGATCGCCATCGCCTGGCATCGGCAGCCGCCCCAGTCGATCTCACGCCGCTCGCAGCTGCGGCAGGGCTGCTGCATCCAGTCGGTGCCGCGAAAGGCGTTGAATGCCGGCGAATCCGTCCAGATCTCGGCCAAGCTGCGCGGTCCGAAACGCTCAAAACTGAGCGACGGGATGGTCTGTGCGGCATGGCATGGCAGCACGGTGCCGTCCGGCGTCACCATGAACGCGTCGCGCGCCCAGCCGCCCATGCACGGCTTGGGATAGATAGCGAAATAATCCGGTGGGACGAAATCGATGTTCATGATGCCGGTGAGCCGTTCGCGCGCCGCCGCGACGATCTCCGCCTGCCGGTCGACCGCAGCACGCTCTGGCATCAGTTGATCGCGATTGGTCAGCGCCCAGCCGGCGTACTGCACGTTGGCGATCTCGAGCCGCTCCGCGCCCAGCGAAAGCGCCAGGTTGATGAATTCCGGCACCTCCTCGATGTTGTGGCGATGGATCGGCGCGTTGATGGTAAGCGGCAGGCCGGCCGCGCGAGCGCGGCGTGCCGTCTCCAGCTTCTTTTCGTGGCCGCCTTTGTGGTTGCCGATGCGGTCGGTGGTCGCCGGACGTGCGCCTTGGAAGCTCAGTTGCAGATGGTCGAGCCCGGCTTCGGCAAACGCCTCAATGCGGCCTTCGGCGATGCCGACGCCGGCGGTGATCAGGTTGGTGTAGACGCCGCGCGCCGAAAGCCCGGCGATCAATTGCTCGAGGTCGCGGCGCAGCGTCGGTTCGCCGCCCGACAGATGCACCTGGAGAACGCCGAGATCGGCGGCCTGCGAGAACAGGTCGAGCCAGGTCTGTGTATCGAGTTCGCGATTGGCCTTCAGCAATTCGAGCGGATTGGAGCAATAAGGGCATTGCAGCGGGCAGCGATGCGTCAGTTCCGCAAGCATGCCGATCGGAGGGAGAAGGGGCTCGCTCATAGCTTCACCAGCAGCTTGTCCGACCATTCCTGCAGGAAGGCGACGACGTCGGCCGCCACGGCCTCCTGTTCGGCGTCATAATCCGCGGCAAGGTCGGCAATGATGTGGCCGACCGTGGACCGTCCATCGCAGCGGCGCAATATGTCGAGGCTGATGTCGTTCGGCCAAAACACTTTTTCCGGCGAAAGCACGGCGAAGGCCTGCCGCACGGGATCGTACTGTATGCGCACGTGCTTCGGCAGCGAAGGCACCGATCGTGACGACACCAAAGCTCTTTCGCGCAGCGCCATCATCGGGCTGTCTCCGGACGGAAGGCGCCGGGCGGGATGTTTCCCGGCTCGGCATAAGCGTGTTGAAGCGCGTCGAGCATGGCCCAGAGTATATCGCATTTGAACACCAGCGCATCGATCGCCTGCTGCTGGCGCTCCGCCGTGTCGGCATGGCTGAGCACGTAGGCGAGGGCGAAGTCGGCGTCGCGCGAGGCCTGTTCGGGCCGCCGGGTGAAATAGGCCAGCGTATCCTCGGTGATGTAATCGTATTTGGCCAGCATCGCCGGGACCCGCTCGCCGATAATGAGCGGCGAGAACATCTCGGTCAGCGACGATGCGACAGCCTCGAACAGCGTCCGGTTCGTGCAAAAGGAGAGGTAAGCGCCGACCGCGAAACGTGTCACCGGCAGCGCCAGCCTTTCGCTCTTCACCGCATCGGCATCGAGGCCGAGCGAGGTCGCCAGATGCAGCCAGCGCGCGATACCGCCGCTCCAGCCGTCCTCGCCGTCGTGGTCCTCGATGCGTTTGCGCCAGGCGGCACGAAACGCCGGGTCCTCGGCATGGGCGAGGATCATGGCATCCTTGCGCGGAATGACGGCCTGGTAGCAGTAGCGGTTCAGGGCCCAGGCCTGCATCTCGGTCCTCGACAGCGCACCGCTGGTCATCCTGTGATGGAAAGGATGGCGATTGTGATAACGCTCGGCACCGACCCGACGCAGCACGGCTTCGAGTTCGCTGGAGGACAGGCCGTTCCTAGCCGCGTCGTGGAAATCACTCAAAATTCCATCTCCATCCCGTCGCGGGCGACTTCCCAGCCAGCCGCTTTGACTGCTGCGTGTTCGGCGGAACTCTCGTCCAGAACGGGATTGGTGTTGTTGATGTGGACGAAGACACGGCGGCCGATCCTTACATCGGCTAAGCCGGCGATCGAACCCGCGTCTCCCGACATTGCCAGATGCCCCATGCGCGCCCCGGTTTTTTGGCCGACGCCGGCAGCAATCATCTCGTCGTCCGTGTAGACCGTGCCGTCGAACAGGAGGCAGGCGGAATCGGCTAGAAGCGTGCGCAGGGTCGCATCGATGCGCGCGCAGCCCGGGATATAGAAGACGGAGCCGCGACTGCCGGTACCGGCGATACGGACGCCGATCGTGTCTCCGGACTCGGAGCTGAAATTGGCATCCGGCTGGCCTCTTTCCTCGAGATAGAGCGCTATCTTTCCGGGCACCGGAAAGCTCTCGACAATCACGCCGGTGTCGTTGCCGATTACATCGCAGATCGCCAGTTCTTCCGCCGGCGGCAAGATGCGTCGCGGCACGAGCGTCGGATCGAGAACATTGAAAATCGAATTCGCCTCCAGCGTTGCCAGAACCTTTGTCGTTGCGTAGATGGCGAAGGGCTGCCGCTCACGCAAGCTAAGCAGGCCGGCGACATGGTCGACATCGGCATTGGTCAGCACCACCGCACGAATAGGTGTCGAACGCAGCGGCGCATCGTGCGCGGGCTGCAATTCAGGCGTTTGCGCAATCTGCTGGCGGATATCGGGCGAGGCGTTGAAGAGAACCCAGCCGGCCCCATCCACCGAGGCGGCGATGCTTGATTGGGTTCGCGAATGCACGCCAGCCATCCCGGTGCGAGCCGCGCGGCTTAGGCGATAGTTGCAATTCCACTGCGGAAAGCCGCCGCCTGCCGCCGAGCCGATGATCTTCAAGCGCATTGCAATGCCCGCCCAACGGCTTGTTCAACCAACAGCGGCCTGTTCAACCAACAGCAAATTTTCGACCGCGAATGGCTTCGCGCCCGCATTGAACGCGTCAAAGCATTTCACCAAGAGCTCGCGCGAAATGGCAGTGCGTGTCCCCGTTGCCGGGGACACGCACCTCTGCGGCCTACTTCTTGGGAGTAATTTCAGCAGGCAGATACCGCGAAATCTCGAAGCCCGCAGCAACCTGGCACATGGTCGGTTTTGTCCAGCTCTTCTTCATGGCATATCTCCTCTTCTACCAGCCCGAAGGGGCCGATCCTTTTCTCAGTCAACCATTGCTGGGCACCATTGCAATGGCTCGTCCATCAGCTCTCAAAATGGACAAATGAAACGGCAGGTCCTGAAAAGTCGAAAAACAAGAAAATATCAATGCTCATGCTCAATTGCTAATCACATAAGGCTTCCTTTCCTCCAGTGGAAGGTTGGCACGTTCCCATCCATCGGCGCCGGGCGGATACCAGATCACCGAACTGTAGCCCCATTCGATGGCCCGTTTCGCAGCATTCCACGACATCCAGCAATTCGTCATGCAATAGAACAGAATGGCACGCGACTTGTCGGGACCGGCTGCGGCCGCGAGGCCTTGGCGAAAATAGTTGGCGGTCTCCTCGGAGAGAGCGCCGTAACCGACATTGGCCAGCCAGGTGCTGCCGGGGATGTCCTTTCTGATCGTGGCTCTCCAAATCGTTCCTGCCGGCAAATTGGCCGGCTTGGGCGTGTTCGGCATGACGTCGAAGAAGACGGCCTTCTTCTCCCGCCACAGCTCCTCCGCCTCCGCCGTCGTCACGACCTTCGCGCCCTGCAACGTCTGTGGCACCGGCGCCCGATATTCGTCCATCCGGTAGCCGCCGGGCCCGGCGATATCGCCAGCCCACATCGGTTCGGTTAGACCCAGAAGGCCCGCGGCGACCAGCAAAATCGTCTCCTTTCCCTTCATACCCTTCATACGTTTCTCGTCATTGCGTGATCGGATTATCGTGTTCGTCGATCAGCGGCACATTGTAGTCCAGCAGGATCCTGTTGATCTCCGCCTGGTTTTCCCTGATCACCCGGTTGAGCGTCCGCTTCCATTCCTGGTCGGATGGACGCACGCCCATGGTGATACGGTAGGACATGCGGACGCCGGTTTTTTCCTTCACCAGCGGAACGACGGTGAGATCGGCGCCCGATTTCTTGGCGTAGTAGCCCGCCATCGGCCCCCACACGATCGCGGCGTCGATCGTGCCTGCCAAAAGATCCTTGATCATGATTTCGGCCATCGATGGGGCGATGCGCGTGTCGACCATCAACGGGTAGGTCTTGGCGCTTCGCATCAGCTTGGCCGCGGCCATGTTGGAAGCCGGCGGCGTTCCGCCGACAATTCCGATTTTCTTGTCCGCAAGCTTGGGATCCCCTATGGTTTCGACGCCGCCGAGACCGCCGCCCTCCCTGTAAACCAGCACATAAGCCGACCGGTAATAGGCGTTGGTATTCTGGACCAGTTCGTCGCCCTGCGCGTATCCCATGATGACGTCGCAGCGGTTGGCTGTCAGCGTGTTGCGCACGAAACCGGTGATCATGGGAAACCAGGTATAGGCAACTGATTTCCGGCCGGTCTTTTCGGCAACCAGTTCGGCCAGCCTGTTTTCAAAACCTTCGCCACTTTGGTCGGTGAACGGCATGTTCGAGGGATCGGCGCAGACGCGCAGCACTTCCGGGTCGACCAGTTCTCCGGCGGCGCCGAGTCCCGCATCTTGCGCCAGCGCATGGGCGGGGACGAACGCGGCAGCCGTGGCAGCGAACAGGAAGAGGCGCAGTCTATCGCGGTACCAACTCATCTCATCCTCCCATGCAGGACGCTTCATGGTCCTTGGCTGCCTGCGGCTTCTCCGCCTTCTTGGGCGGGCGGCCACGCGGAGCAGCGCCGATGGCGCGTGCGCGCAGATAGACATAGAGGTCGTCCATGTAGCAGTAGACGTTCTTGTTGTCGCCGAAGGCCGGCATGACGTTTTCCTTGCCGCCGCCGACATTTTTGCGACCCTCGGCGACGATCGACAGGAAGGTTCCATAGTCCATGTTCTTCATGGTCTCCGCCAGGGCCGGCGCGTAGCTCGAGCCGACGCCATCGGGCCCGTGGCAGACATGGCAGTCGGAGTGATAGCGGCGGTAACCGCTGAACGTGTACCAATCGACGGTTCCGTTTTCGATCTTGTAGGTCGGATTTCCGTCCGCGTCCAAATGCTTGCCGTTTTCTTCCGTCACTGCCTTGGCTTTTTCCGCGCTGTCCTGGGCTTGTGCGAGGCTTGAACTTGCCAAAGGCAGCAGAGCCAGAGCGAGAGCGGAAATTACAATGCGAACGGACATTCAGACTTCCTTCATTTCGCCTGCACACGGTCTTGCTGTCGTGAAGCGGCATTGATCGATGTTTTGGAGCGCGGCGAAATCGAGAGCCCGGCGGCATTCGCCGGTGATCCGGGCTCTCGTTTCTCAGGCCATTTCTCAGGCCATGGGCCTTTGCATCGCTAGGGTCGTGCGATGTCCCGGAAGATCAATCCGGGAGGCCGAAGACGGTGAGCTGACCGCCCAGCGTCGTGTAGTCGGCAAGAGCGGCATAGCCGCCGACCGCACCAAGACCAGCCGTGGAGATGGACTTTTCTTCCTCGGTCGGAGCTTTTTCACCCGCCACTGCCGCTTGCCAGGCCGCGGCGCCTTCGGCTCCCAAAAGGCCACCTGCGAGGCCGATGCCAGCCCAGCCGCCGACACCCGACAGGACGGCTATATACTGCTTGCCGCGATGTTCGAACGTGTTGACGTTGCCGATGATGCCCGACGGCGTCTTGAACTTGTAGAGTTCCTTGCCTTCGGTATCGACGGCCTTGATGTAGCCTTCCAGCGTGCCGTAGAAGACCACATCGCCTTCGGTTGCAAGCGCGCCGGACCAGACCGAGAACTGCTCGGGCTTGGACCAGACGATCTCGCCCTTGGCAGCGTCCCAGGCGATGAAGTTGCCCATGCCACCATGGCTGTTGGGGGTCGGGTACATCGCCACCGTGGCGCCGACATAGGGCTGGCCGGCGGTGTAGCTCACCTTGTAGGGCTCATAGTCCATGCAGACATGGTTTGTCGGCACGTAGAACAGACCGGTCTTCGGCGAATAGGTCGCCGGCTGCTGGTCCTTGGTGCCAAGCGCGGCCGGGCAGACGCCCGTCGTGTTGGTGTCTTCGCCGTTCTGCTGGGTCGAATATTTGGCCACGACCTGCGGGCGGCCATACTGGTCGCTCTTGGGGTCCATGTTGACCTCGGTCGCCCAGTTCACCGTGGGATCGTATTTCTTGGCGACCAGAAGCTCGCCGCTGGCGCGATCCATGGTGTAGGCAAAGCCGTTGCGGTCGAAATGCACCAGCACGTCATGCTTGGCGCCGTTGACCTCCATGCCGTCGACGAGAATGTTCTCGTTGACGCCATCATAATCCCACTCGTCATGCGGGGTCATCTGGTAGAGCCATTTGGCCACGCCTGTGTCGGCATCGCGCGCCATGAGCGTCATCGACCAGCGATTGTCCCCCGGGCGCTGGACCGGGTTCCAGGTCGAGGGATTGCCGGTGCCATAGTAAACCAGGTTCAGCTTGGGATCATAAGCGAACCATCCCCAGGTCGTGCCACCACCTGTTTTCCACTGCTCGCCCTCCCAGGTGTTGATGCCGGAATCCGGCCCGACGGGTTTGCCGAGATGCGTGGTCTTTTCCGGATCGATGAGCGTCTCTGCATCCGGACCGGTGGAATAAGCCTTCCAGGCAAGCGAGCCATCCTTGAGGTTATACGCCGCGGTCCAGCCGCGGACACCGAATTCAGCACCTGAAACGCCGATGATGACCTTGTCCTTGACGACCATAGGCGCGGCTGTGCCGGATTCGCCCTTGCTGCCGTCGGTCTCGCCGTTCTTGACCGACCAGACGACCTTGCCGGTCTTGGCATCGAGCGCCACAACAGTCGTGTCGGCCTGGTTGAGGATGATCTTGCCGTCACCATAGGCGACGCCACGATTGACCGTATCGCAGCACATGATCGCAATGACGTTCGGATCCTGCTTGGGCTCGTACTTCCAGAGGATCTTGCCCTCGTTATTGAGGTCGAGAGCGTAGACGATATTCGGGAACGGCGTGTGGATATACATCACGTCGCCGATCACCAGCGGGCCGCCTTCATGGCCGCGCAGCACGCCAGTGGACATCGTCCACTTGACCTGCAGATTCTTCACATTGTCCTTGTTGATCTGGTTCAGTTTCGAATAACGGGTGTTGGCGTAGTCACCCGTTGGCATCGCCCAGTTCTTGGGGTCAGAGGACATTTTCATCAGCTCTTCATTGGCCGACGTCATGTGGACCGCGCCGAACGACATGAGCGCCGCGGTCGTTAGTAGGTAGGCAGTTCTCGCTAATACACGCATCAAAGTCCTCCCAGGGTGCACAATGACGAATCGTCCGTTGAGCCCACCAGGGCTTGCCCAAGCGATTCATGTGGGGGAAGTATTTCCGGCAGCGTGTCACGACCTAAGCCGAATGAGCAGAGGGCACCGTTACTGCCCATCCCACCTGGCCTACGAAAGACTGTCGCCGCTCCCTAATGACGGTGACGCCCTTGAAGCCGGAAACAGGATGAAGCTATGTCATCCCCAGACGGAAGGCAAGAAAAATCACTTCCATCTATGTTGCACTGCAATATAGAGAAATAGATGTGAAAAAACCCGGACTGAAAGCTATTGATCGACTGTGGATGAAGCGAGATTTATATAAGTGGTTAAATTTTGCGTATTTTTTGCGCAAAATGTATTGATTTTTATTATCGAATATTCGTTGGAGCGTATGATTTTAAGTATGCGCACGTCGCTTCGGTTGCCGATAGTGGAGGAGACCTGAAATCAAGCTCAGCACCAGGATTCGGAGCCGATGTTCGTGCTGTCGGGGAGGCCTTTTGCCGGCCGGGACGGCCCTGTCCTTTGGTACTATATGGCCTGCACGAGAACTTGACTGGCGTGGTTTCGCGAGGCCAACTGGTGCGGTGATCCGTCTCGATCCAGCGGGCTCGGCCAGCGGGCTCGGCCTGTCACGTTCCGGGCCAATCGGAGGTTCTCCATGATCAGATTTGTCGGCTTTTCGAGCTTGCCGCTGTTGCTCATTTCGGGCCTGGCCTTCGCCAATCCGGCCGGCGCCGCATCAGATTATCCGACGGTGACGGTTGTCGACTATGTGCTCGGCTGCATGCAGACGAATGGCCAGACACGTCAGGCGCTGGAGAGTTGTTCCTGCTCGATCGACGTCATCGCCTCGATCCTTCCGCTCGAGGATTATGAAAGGGCCGAGACTTTCAAGAGCATGTCCCTGACGACAGGGGAGCGTTCGGGACTGTTCCGCGAAAACGCGCCGGCAAAAGCCGCAAGCACGGAACTGAAGCGCGCGCAGGCGGAGGCCGACGTGCGCTGCTTTTAAAGCGCGTCGCGTTTGAGTGGATTCATGCGACGCTTTGCATGTGGTTTCGAGGCTTCAAAGCCCCGTAACCTCCAGCGGCCATTGATTGCGAAACACCTTGCCATCCGTATCGATTGCTTCGACCTGGATTTGGCCAGTGCCGTGCGCGGTGAAATCGAACCGGAAATTGGGATCTTCCGAAATAGATATCCCCCCTTCCATCGACAGGATCAGCCGGTCGGCCTGCGAGACCGACAGTTTCTGAACGAAATGCGCGGGGATGAAATACTGGGTCAGCGGATTGCGCTGCAGGCCCGAATTGTTCGGGTGGCGGATCATCAGCTGCAATTCCTGCGCCTTTGTCATCGTCTCTTGCGGCGGGAATTGGCGCAGCTTCATCTGCCCCATCGTCGCCATCGCCTCGTCCTGGTTCTTGACCGCCGGGGCGGAGCATCCGCCTGACGCCTTGACGAAGGTCTGGGCCATGTGAAGCTCGCCGCCCTGCGTCTCTGCTATGGCACGCAGATAGGAATAGTCGTCGACGCGCACGCGCGTCGACAGATGCGTCACGCCGGCGTCCTTGCCGATCTCGAACGTCGCCGCCACCGGCGCCGGGTTGACGTCGATGATCAAGGTGACGGATTTGATGCCGGCGGGCGCCCTGGCCGGGTCGATATAGATGTCGACGGGCACGATGGCGGCATCCTGAGCCCGCTTCGGCGCCTCGATCCTGACGACGCCGCTATCGACCAGAATTGCCCGATCGCCGAACACGTCGCCTTTCAGAGCCTGCCAGATCCTGTTCGAAGACGCGGTTGTCTGCTGGGCGTTGGCGGCGCCGGAGGCGCCAAACAGCGTGCCGACGGTCAGGACAATCGCGGCAAAGACGACTGCGAGCGGCAAGCCGAGCTGCCGGCTCCGGTAAGCGTGGTTCTGCATTTCGATGCCTCCACCAATGTCAAAGAGGTGGTGCCCAGGCCGAAGTCGAGGATAGACCCTTGACGATGCGTTGGCAAATCGATCCACAGCGCCTGTCGCTGTGACCTATTCCCATTCGAGTTCGGCAAAGGCGGCCGTTGCATTGCGCTCGTTGTAGTCGTCGAACAGATGCCAATTGTCCCGTTCGCTTGCGCCGGCAGTCTTGACGGCGTCGCGGAGCGGTATCCCGTCGGCAATCGCCTTGCGAATATCGCGCGCCAGAATTTCGAAATAGCGCCGCTCTGCCATCAGCGCCGCCGGCCAGTCGGCCGGCACCGGGCCATGACCCGGCACGGCGCGCACTGCGCCGATCGCGGCGAGCGCATCCATCTGGCGAAGCCAGCCGAGCAGCGATCCGTCCAGCGTCGGCAAGGAACCGATGAAAACCAGATCGCCGGCAAACAGCGTGCGGGTCGCGCTGTCGAAGACGGTCAGGTCGTTGTCGGTGTGAGCCGCCTTCCATGCCTGCAATTCGAGCACGCGTCCGCCAAGGTCGAGCTGCAGGCGATCGTCGACCAGCATCGTCGGCGGTATAATCTCGATCCCTTCGATCAGCGCGTCGCCGATCTGTTCGCGAAAGCTATGCAGGTAGAAGGCGCCGCGCGCCTCGAGAGCGCGCGGCAGATTGTGGTGGCCGACGATGGTGGCGCCGATTTGCCGGAACGCCGCGTTGCCGAAGACATGGTCGGGGTGCATGTGGGTGTTGATCAGGTAGCGGACCGGCCTGGCGCTTACTTTGCCTATCGCGGCGATGAGGGCGTTCGCCTCGATCAGGCTGCCGCCGCTGTCGATGACGGCGACGGCGTCGGTGCCGACGACGACGCCGAGGTTGGAGATCGCGCCCTGGTTGGCGGCGCTCATCAATTCATCGACGCCCTGGAACGCGAAGACGCCGTCGGCGACTTTCCTAAGCTTGAATTCAGGGCCGTAGGCTGCGGCGAGAGCGGCCCGCCCGAGGCAACAGGGCAGCATCGCGGCGCTGACCGCGGTGCAGGCGAAGCCGTTCACAAGCTTGCGTCGTATCCTGTCGATCGGCATGGCTTCCTCCCATATGCATTTCCGAACCGTAAGGCGATCAGGCCACGCCTGGGAATTTTCGATGGAACGACCGCAAGAGGTCGCTCATCACCTGTGGATTGCGATATTGCCGCGGCAGCTTTACGTCGAACATGCCGAGCACATGGGCCGGCCGCTGCGCGAGCACGATGATGCGGTCCGACAGCATCAAGGCCTCGCGCAGATTGTGGGTTACCATCAGGGCGGTCGTGGGCCGCGCCGACCACACGGTCAAAAGCAGGTGCCGAAGCCGTTCGGCGGTCCGTTCGTCGAGTGAGGCAAAGGGTTCGTCCAGGAACAGCACCGCCGGTTCGGTGGCGAAGGCCCTGGCAAGCGCTGCCCTGCGCGCAAGGCCGAGCGAAAGCTCCGCCGGGTAGAGCGAGCGCATGCCGGCGAGGCCGAGCGTGTCGAACAGCCCGTCGAGATTCTTCGTCCTCAGGCTTTTCGGCAGCGCCAGCCTGACATTCTGCTCCACCGTCCGCCACGGCAGCAAGACCGGCTCCTGGAACACGGCGGCGATCCGGCCGGAGCCGCCCTCAGGCAGCTGGAACGAGCCGGAAAAGTCCTTGTCCAACCCAAGCAGGATGCGCAGCGTCGTGGTCTTGCCGCAGCCGGACGGCCCCAGCAAGCAGGCGAATTCGCCTTGCCGGACCTCGAAGGAAAGGTCCTGGAGCGCCGTGATCGAGACGCCTTGCGCGGACCTGAAGGTCTTTTCGGCGATGTCGACCCTAAGCGGGACGGCGGCGCCAACGGGTTGCATGTCGTTCAACGGGCTGCACCAGAAGGAGTTCGATGACAAGCATCACCGCCACGAAAGCCAGGGTGTAGGCAAGGATGGCGGCGACGTCGAAGAGCTGGAAATAAAGATAGATCTGGAAGCCGACGCCGTTGGAGCGGCCGAGCAGTTCGACCACCAGGACGATCTTCAGATCAGAGCGATGCCGGATCGTGAGGCGGCGGCAAGATAGGGCTGCAGTTGCGGCAGCAGGACATGGCGAATGCGGTCGAGAAGACCAAAGCGGTAGACGGCGGCCATTTCGGCGTAACTCGGATCAAGCGCCCTGGCGCCCTCGCGCATCGTCACCACGACATTCGGAAGCTTGTTGACGGCAACCGCGCCAATCGCCGCCGCTTCGTTGAGGCCGAACCAGATGTAGGCGAGCACGATGACGACCAGCGCGGGAATGTTGAGGAACAGAACCACCCAGGGAGCGAAGAACCGGTCTGCGCTGCGGTGGCTGCCGAGGAGGACGCCGATGACCGAGCCAACAACCATCGCGACGACATAGGCCGCGGCAAGCCGGCCGAGGGTCGCGCCGAGATGGTAGAAAAGATCGCCGTTCGCCGCCTCTGCAAGCAGCACCTGCCAGACCTGTCCCGGCCCTGGAAAGGCACGGCTCGGCCAGGCATGTGCCGCAACACCCCACAGCAGGCCAAGCCCGAGCAGCGAGGCCGCCACCGTCAGCACCGGTGTCAGCGCCGCTGCAAGGCCGGATTGGCTGGACATGCCGGCCGCAGCCCCAGGCGGGCGATCGCCGGTGTCAGGTACGCTCATTGCGGGGTACCTGCCAGAACGTGCCGGGCGCCATCTCCGGCGCGCGGCCGACCAGCTTTTCGCCGCCGATCTCGGCCAGCACGCGATAGAGTTTTCCCGCGTCGGCCGCATCCTCGGCGACGGGGCGTCTGGGAATGCCCTCGCGATAGCGGTCACGCAGTTTTGCCAGTTCCTCGCCTTGCGCGCGGATGACAGGCGCAAGGCGCAGCCACTCGTCGTCGGATCTGGCCAGCAAGTCCTTGGACTGCGCCGAAGCCTTGACGAAGCCCCTGATAGCGTCCGGATGTTCGTTCGCCCATTTGTCATGAAAGACATAGCCGAGCGCCGACACGGCGCCCGAGGCCCCGAGCGCTTTCGCCGCAGCATCGGCGCCGATCAGCCGACGAAAGCCGTTGGCCTCGAGTCGGGCGCAAAAATGCCAGAAATTGAGCACCGCATCGAGCTCGCCCTGCATCGCCTTTTCCGAAATCAGCGGCGGCGCGCCAAAGACGACGTCGCTGGTTGCCGGCAGGTCGAGGCCGTGATCGCGTCTGGCCAGCGCCTGGATCAGCAGCCAGCTTTTATCGAGAGGTCCGCCGGCGACGCCGAGCTTTTTTCCCTTGAGATCGGTGATCGTGCGGATCGGCGCTCCCTGCTTCACCATGATCGCCCCGACAGCGGTCGAATAGGGGACCAGTGTGAGGTCGACGCCTTCGGAGCGCTGGCGCGAGACCCACAGCCAGTCGGAGACGATCATGTCGATCGCGCCGGCCAGCAAGGCGACGTTGGTTGCATCCTCGCCGGCGAAATCGAGGACCTCCAGATCGATGCCGTTGGCTATGTCGAATCTGTGGTGCTTCAGCGTGTCAAGCGCCCAGCTCACGGTGCCGAATTTCAGCACACCGATGCGAACCCTGTTCTTGGCGAAGGAGGGATCTGAGACCAGCGCTGCGGCCGTTCCAAGGGCTGCCAGACGGAGCGTTCCTCGACGCGAAATCATCACGATGTCTCCTCCGGGGCCAATAACAGGCCGGGGCGCCAATCAGATCGCGCGTTCTTTGTTCGGGAAAGCGCATTTCCAACGCTTGACCCTTAGCTTCGGGTGTTCCTGCGACCATTTCGCGATTTCGCTGGGCGCCAAGACCATGCATTGGACGAGAGAGCCACGGCTCTCGAAATAGAGATGTTCGTCTCGGCAATTGCTCGGATCGGCAATCAGGCAAACCGTCAAGATGAGGTCGACCATATCCATTCAGCACCTCTTGCGCGCTTGAAGACGCCCGCTTCGGCGAGATCCCGCCCGGTCTGCGAGCCTGGACAAAATCGCCAACTGCCGGAGTCCCGAGGTGCCCATGGAAAACCGGAATGGTTTGAGGCTACGCGTTCGCCCGATGGCCGTCAACAACGGCGAATGGATTGGGGCGCCGATGCCGAACTCCGCCGGTTGCTTGCCCAGTCTTCCAGCGTTGGTGGTTGGCGAAAGCCGAAGCGGCCAGCTTTGCCGACTGCGCCACAGCAATTGGTCTGAAGCGACTGCCTTGTACTCGGGTAGCGGTTGACTTCCCCCATCTGCCGGGTAGCTTCCAGGATGCAGGCGCGGCAACTCCCACAATGAGACGTTTTCGCTCTGCATAAAACGACGCATGCCGATGATCCGACAAAGGCATGCGCAAATCGTCCAGGGCACCTTGACGATCAATGAGGAAACGCCATGCGTGCAATCGCATTTTTCGCCGTCGTGTCCATTGCGACTGCTATCACAAACCAATCTCAGGCACAGGATGCCGCGGCGGGTGAGAAGGTCTTCGCCAAATGCAAGGCCTGCCACGTCGTCGATTCGGACAAGAACAAGATCGGTCCGTCATTGAGCGGCGTTATCGGCCGGACGGCCGGCACGCATCCGGGGTTCAAATTCTCTAAACCCATGACCGAGGCGGGCGCATCCGGCGTCAAATGGGACGAAGCCACGCTGACAGCCTATCTTCGCGACCCGAAGGCCATGATCAAGGGTACGAAGATGGCGTTTCCCGGTCTCAAGAAGGACGAGGATCTCGCCAACGTCATCGCCTATCTGAAGCAATACTCCAAATAACCCGGTTCTTCCGCAGGAAGTAACCCGGTTCTTCCGCAGGAAGTAACCCGGTTCTTCCGCAGGAAGTAACTTCGCCGGCCGTTCGTAACTGCGTTCGGCCGGCGCTCGCACCGGTTGGCACCGGTCACGCGGCGTCTTGCAGCCTGCGCATGGCGGAAGGCAGGTCGAGCAAGCCGTCGCAAACCAGGTCGGCGCCAAGCTCTTCAACCGGAATTTGGGTGTAGCCGCCACGCAGCAGAATAGCCGGCATGGCGGCGGCGCGGGCGGCGGCCACGTCGGCGCCGCTGTCTCCGACCATCAGCGCGTCACGAGGCTCGACCTGAAGCTGGTCGAGCGCCAGCAGCAGAGCATCGGGCGCCGGTTTCAAGGATGTCACCGCGTCTCCGCCGACGATCGCGCCGAGATGCTCCGTCAGCCCGAAATGCAGCAGGATTTCGCGAGCCGCCAGCTGCGGCTTGTTGGTCACCACGCCCATGGCTATTCCGCTCAAATGGAAGTGGGTGAGAACCTCTTTGACGCCGGGCATCAGCCTTGTCAGGCCGGTCAGATGTCTGCGGTAGATCGGCGCCATGACGCGGTTGGCTTCGTCGAGCGCGCTGCCGAGCAGCGGCGCGCCGGAAGCGGCGAAGGCGCGCTCGACCAGTTTTCTGACGCCGCCGCCGATCATCGCCCTGACTTGCTCCAGGCGCAGCGGCGGCAGATCACGGCCGGCCAGCAACTCGTTGACGGCGGCCGTTATGTCAGGCGCCGAATCGACCAGCGTGCCGTCGAGGTCGAACAGGATCGCTTTCGGCGATCGAAACCGCCTGCCTGCGCCGACGTTCATGCAGCATCCTTCCACTTGATCGAGCAGCCGATCGTAGCGATCTGGTCCAGCGGTCCGTCGCCGGTTCGGGCGATCTGCCTCATCGCCTCGAACAGGTCGCGTCTTAGTCCGGGCGGTCCAGCGTCGCGCCGCGCCGCGTCCAGCCGGCCGCGATATTGCAGCGTCAATTCGCTGTTGAGCCCAAAGAAATCCGGCGTGCAAACGGCTCCATAGGCACGCGCCACCGTCTGGCGCTCGTCGTGGAGGTAGGGGAAAGTGAAGCCGTTCGTCCTGGCGAAAAGCTTCATGTTGTCGAAGGAATCATCCGGATAGGCGTCGGCATCGTTGGAGTTGATCGCAACAAAGCCGATGCCTTCGGGCTTGAGGTCGTTGGCATCGCGGACGATGCGGGAAATCGCCGCCTTCACATAAGGGCAATGGTTGCAGATGAAGGCCACGACCAGCCCGTTCGGGCCGGCGTGGCTGAAGATCAAATGCGATTTGCCGTCGACGCCGGGCAAAACGGCATCGATGGCTTGCCAGCCGAAATCGCAGACAGGTGGGATCGCCCCCATGTTGCCCTCCGATGAAATGGTTTACGCGGCTTTCCGGCTCGCGCCGTCGGCCGCCTGCCTGATGGCGCCGATATTGGCGCGATAGGCCGCCTCGCTGCCGCCCTTGAAAATGGCCGAGCCGGCGACCAGCACATTGGCGCCGGCCGCGGTGACCAGCGGGGCGGTCTCGGGGGTGACGCCGCCGTCGATCTCGATGTCGATCGGGCGATTGCCGATCAGCGCCTTGACCCGCTTGACCTTGTCGACGACCGCCGGAATGAAAGCCTGGCCGCCGAAACCCGGATTGACCGTCATCAGAAGGACCAGATCGAGCCGGTCGAGCACATATTCGATGACGCTTTCCGGCGTCGACGGGTTCAGCGACACCCCGGCCTTCTTGCCGAGATTCCTGATCGCCTGCAGCGAACGGTCGAGATGCGGCCCGGCCTCGGCATGCACGGTGATGATGTCGCAGCCGGCATCGGCGAAGGCGGCGAGAAAGGCGTCGGCCGGCGCTATCATCAGGTGACAGTCGAAGACCTTGTCGGTTCGATCGCGGATCGACTTGATCACCGGCGGACCGAAGGTGATGTTGGGCACGAAATGGCCGTCCATCACGTCGAGATGGATCCAGTCGGCGCCCGCCCGGACGACCGCTTCGACCTCGTCGCCGAGCCGCGAGAAGTCCGCAGAAAGCACCGAGGGCGCGATGATTGTCTTGGTACCCATGGTCGTCGGCTCCCGTTCTGTCTTCCGTTTCCGGTCGCTGCACCCAACCGGCTTGTCAGCGCGCCTTCGTCTCCGGCTCGCCTTCGAGCTTGCCTTCCGCGAACACGCGGCTGCCGCGAATATCGGATTCCTCAATGGTGATAAGGTCGGTCTTCGTCAATGCCCGGTCGCGCGACGTGAAAAGCCGGTTGGCCTGGCGAAGCCGCGCCCGGTCGAGCCCATTGCGGACCGAGCGAGCATTGGAGAAATGCGGCAGCCGCATGCGGATCGGCAGATACTCTTCGAGCGCCTTGGCCGCCGCCTCGCTGAGACGGTAATTCTGTTCCGCCAGCATGATCTCGGCGATCGATTTGAGTTCGCCGACGCCGTAGTCGGGAAAATCGAGGTGATGGGCGATGCGCGAGCGCATGCCGGGATTGCTGTTGAAGAAGCGGTCCATCTTGTCCTTGTAGCCGGCAAGAATCACAACCAGATCGTCACGGTTGTTTTCCATGCATTGCAGCAGGATCTCGATCGATTCCTGGCCGTAGTCGCGTTCGTTCTCGGGCTTGTAGAGATAGTACGCCTCGTCGATGAAAAGCACCCCGCCCATGGCGCGCTTGATCACTTCGCGGGTTTTGGGCGCGGTGTGGCCGACATACTGGCCGACGAGATCGTCTCGCGTTACCGCGACCATGTGGCCTTCGCGGACATAGCCGAGACGATGCAGGATTTCGGCCATCCTCAGCGCCACGGTGGTTTTTCCGGTACCGGGATTTCCGGTGAAGTTCATGTGCAGCGTCGGCGCGCCCGAGGTCAGGCCAAACTTGCGGCGAAGCCGGTCGACCAGGAGCAGCGCCGCGATCTCGCGAATGCGGGTCTTGATCGGCTTCAGGCCAACGAGTTCGCGGTCGAGCTTGCCCAGCACCTCATCGATGTTGGACGCCTCGAACTCGGCCTGCAGATCGACCGGCGCGTCCTGCGCGGCAGCGCCCTTTGCTATCGCGTCCAGCATGGTTTCGGCTAGCTCCGCTCGCCTTCGGGCTTGTCGGTCGCATAAGGCACGATCGAATAGCCCTGGCTGCGGCCGTCGCGCTCCTGGCGCAGCAGCCGGAACCCGGGTTCGTTGGGCGGCCGGTTGACCATGAACGACATGCGCGGCGCTTCCCAGCCCTTGCTCGAATCGAAGGCGGTGACCCGGACATACATGTTGGGCATGGCTTTGCGGCAATTGTTGACTTCAAGCAGGATGCCCGCCGGGTCCTTCAGGTCGAACATCGGGTTGCCGTACATTTCCCAATAGGTGTTTCTCGGATGCGGATCGTCGGTGTACTCGACGCTGACTGCCCAGTGGTTTTTCAGCGCGTATTTGATCTGCGCCGAAATCTGCTCATCGGTCAGGTCGGGCAGGAACGAAAACTGTCCCTGCGTGACCTTGTTTCCCGGATTGGTCATCATGGCGACGGTTCCTTTCGTCTAGAAGCTGGGCGTTGCGGTTGGCACGAAGTCGGCCGTGTCGGTCGATTCGTAGTTGAAGGTGACGTCCTTCCAGGTCTCCAGGGCCGCCTTCAGCGGCGTGCACCATCTGGCCGCCTGCTCAAGGATTTGGGTGCCTTCGCGCAGATAGTCGCGGCCCTCGTTGCGGGCGAGGATCATCGCCTCCAGGGCGACGCGATTGGCCGTCGCGCCGGCCTGGATGCCGTCCGGGTGGCCGATCGTGCCGCCGCCGAACTGCAGGATGACGTCCTCGCCAAGATAATGGATCAGCTGGTGCATCTGGCCGGCATGGATGCCACCCGAGGCGACGGGCATCACCTTGTTGAGCGAGGCCCACTCCTGATCGAAGAACAGCCCGGTTTCGAGGTTCTGCGGCGTGCGCTCCTCGCGCAGCGTGTCATAAAAACCCTTGATCATCAGCGGGTCGCCTTCCAGCTTGCCGACCACGGTGCCGGCATGGATGTGATCGACGCCGGCCATCCGCATCCATTTGCAGATGACGCGAAAATTCATGCCGTGGTTCTTCTGGCGCGAATAGGTCGAGTTGCCGGCGCGGTGCAGGTGCAGGATCATGTCGTTGCGGCGTGCCCACTTGGCCATCGACTGGATCGCCGTGTAGCCAATGACCAGGTCGATCATGATGATGCAGGAGCCAAGCTGTTTGGCGAATTCGGCGCGCTCGTACATCTCCTCCATCGTGCCGGCGGTGACGTTGAGATAATGGCCCTTGACTTCGCCGGTGGCGGCCGACGCCTTGTTCACCGCCTCCATGCAGTAGAGGAAGCGGTCGCGCCAGTGCATGAAGGGCTGCGAGTTGATGTTCTCGTCGTCCTTGACGAAGTCGAGGCCACCCTTCAGCGCCTCGTAGACGACGCGGCCATAGTTGCGGCCTGACAGGCCAAGCTTCGGCTTGGTCGTCGCGCCGAGCAGCGGCCGGCCGAACTTGTCGAGCCGCTCGCGTTCCACCACGATGCCGGTCGCCGGGCCCTGGAAGGTTTTGAGGTAAGCCACCGGAATACGCATGTCCTCGAGCCGCAAGGCCTTGACTGCCTTGAAGCCGAAGACGTTGCCGATGATCGATGCCGTCAGGTTGGCGATCGAGCCCGGCTCGAACAGGTCGAGGTCGTAGGCGATGTAGGCGAAGTACTGCTGCTCGACCTTGGTGCCGGGACCGGTGTTCGGCACCGGCTCGGATCTGAACGCCTTGGCGCGATAGAGTTCGCAGGCGGTCAGCCTGTCGGTCCACACCACCGTCCATGTCGCGGTGGAGGATTCACCGGCAACCGCGGCGGCCGCTTCCTCGTGGTCGACGCCGGGCTGTGGCGTGATCCGGAACATGGCGATCAGGTCGGTCTCCTTGGGCCGGTAGTCCGGCTCCCAGTAGCCCATTTTCTTGTAGGGGATGACGCCAGACTTGTAGCGTTCGCTGCCCTCCTTGAGCGTGCCTGCTGACTGCATGTCGATCTTGTTCATGACAGGTCTCCTGTTCGCCGCTCAGGCGGCTTTCGCGGTTGCGATTTGCGGGTCGAGTTTTCCCGCGGCGTAACGTTTGGCCATCTCGTCCATGGCGATAACCTTGATCTTCGAGGCGTTGCCGGCGGTGCCGAAGCGTTCGAAGCGGTCGCGGCACAGGTCGCGCAGGGCGTCCATCGCCGGTTTCAGGAATTTGCGCGGATCGAATTCGCGCGGGTCCTCCGTCGCGACGCGGCGGAACTGCCCGGCCATGGCCATGCGGCAGTCGGTGTCGATGTTGACCTTGCGCACGCCGTAACGGATGCCGCGCTCGATCTCCTCGACCGGAACGCCAAAGGTCTGGGGCATCTCGCCGCCATATCTGTTGATCACGTCCTGCAGTTCCTGCGGCACCGAGGAAGAGCCATGCATGACCAGATGCGTGTTGGGCAGCTTTTCGTGGATCGCTTCGATCACCTGCATGGCGAGGATGCCGCCGTCGGGCTTGCGGCTGAATTTGTAGGCGCCGTGCGAAGTGCCGCAGGCGATCGCAAGCGCGTCGACCTGGGTGGCGGTGACGAAGTCGACCGCCTGATCGGGATCGGTCAAAAGCTGGTCGTGCGAAAGCGCACCTTCGGCGCCATGCCCGTCCTCGGCCTCGCCCTGGCCGGTTTCCAGCGAGCCGAGCACGCCGAGCTCGCCTTCGACGGAAGCGCCGACCCAATGCGCCATGCGTGCGACTCGTTCGGTGATGGCGACGTTGTAGTCGTAGCTCGCCGGCGTCTTGGCGTCCGCCATCAACGACCCGTCCATCATCACCGAGGTGAAGCCGTGGCGGATCGCCGAAAGGCAGGTGGCTTCGTTGTTGCCGTGGTCCTGATGGATGCAGAGCGGAATGGCTGGATGCATTTCGGTCAACGCCTCCATCATCTTGGCCAGCATGATGTCGTTGGCATAGGAGCGGGCGCCGCGCGAGGCCTGGATGATGACTGGCGCGTCGCAGGCCCTGGCCGCCTCCATGATGGCAAGGCCCTGTTCCATGTTGTTGATGTTGAATGCCGGAACGCCGTAGCCGTGCTCGGCGGCATGGTCGAGAAGCTGGCGAAGGGTGATGCGGGCCATTTTAGGGTCCTTCCTAGATGATGAGCTTCAGCGCCGTTGCGGCGACGACTTCGGGCGTGATGTCGAAATGCCGGTAGAGATCCGGGGCAGGGGCGCTGGCGCCGAAACCGGCCATGCCGACGAAAGCGCCGGTGTCGCCGATCCAGCGGTCCCAGCCAAGCCGTGCTGCGGCTTCGACGGCGATGCGCGGCGCCGAGCCGAGGACGGCCTTGCGGGTGTCGGCATCCTGTTCCTCGAACAGCTCCCAGCACGGCATCGAGACGACCGCGGCGGCGATGCCGTGCTCGGTCTCCAGCCGTTCGGCGGCGGCAACGGCGATCTCGACCTCGGAGCCGGTGGCGATCAGCGTCACGCCGCGGTGCCCGGCTGGCTCGCGCAGGATGTAAGCGCCCCGGCTCGACCGGTTCTCGTCGCTATATGCTTGGCGCAGCATCGGCAGGTTCTGCCGCGAGAGCACCAGCACGCTCGGCCGGTTCCTGCTCTTCAGCGCCAGTTCCCAGCACTCCGCCGTTTCGATGATGTCGGCCGGCCGGAAGACGTTGAGGTTCGGCGTCGCCCGCAGCATCGCCAGGTGCTCGATCGGCTGGTGGGTTGGGCCGTCCTCGCCGAGGCCGATGGAATCATGGGTCATCACATAGATTACGCGCTGGCCCATGAGCGCCGAGAGCCGCATCGCGCCGCGGGCATAGTCGGCGAAGCACAGGAAGGTGCCGCCATAAGGCACGAAGCCGCCATGCAGCGCGATGCCGTTCATGGCCGCGGCCATGCCATGCTCGCGGATGCCGTAGTGGATATAGCGGCCGGCATAATCATCAGGCGCTATGCGATCCATGCCTTTGGTGATCGTCAGGTTCGAATGCGTCAGATCGGCGGAGCCGCCGACGGTCAGGTTGGTTGTGGCGTTGATCGCGCCGAGCGCCATTTCGGAGGCTTTTCGCGTTGCAACCTTGGTCGCCTTCTCGACATGCTCCTTGCGGAAGGCGCCGAGCACTTCGAAGACCGCGTCGGGCAGGTTGCCGGCGACCGCGCTTTCGAAGGCTGCGCGCCGTGACGAGGCGGCAAGCCGCTGCTCCCAGTCACGCCGCGCCGCTTGCCCGCGCTCGGCAATCTCGCGCCAGGCGAACAGGATGTCGTCCGGTACCTCGAATGGCGCGTAGGCCCAGCCGATATTTTCGCGCGTCGCGGCAATCTCGGCATCGCCCAGCGGCGCGCCATGCGTCTTTTCCGAACCACCCAGATTGGGTGCGCCCTTGCCGATCACCGTGCGGCAGGCGATCAGCGATGGCCGGTCCGACTGCTGCGCTGCTTCGATTGCCGCAGCGACGGCCCCCATATCGTGGCCGTCCACCGATTGGACATGCCATCCCGCGGCTTTGAACCGTGCCGGCTGGTCCATCGATGTCGACAGCGAAGTCGGTCCGTCGATCGAGATCGCATTGTCGTCCCAGAAGACGATCAGCCGGGAGAGCTTCAGGTGACCGGCAAGGTCGATCGCCTCATGGCTGATGCCTTCCTGCAGGCAGCCGTCGCCGGCGATCACATAGGTGAAATGGTCGACGAGATCGGCGCCGTGGCGGGCGGCAAGCATGCGTTCGGCCAGCGCCATGCCCACGGCGGTCGAGATGCCTTGTCCAAGCGGACCGGTCGTCGTCTCGATGCCAAGCGCATGGCCATATTCCGGATGTCCGGCGGTACGGCTGCCCAGCTGACGAAACCGCTGCAATTCCTCGATCGGCATGTCGTCGTAGCCGAGCAGGAAATGCAGCGCATATTGCAGCATCGAGCCGTGCCCGGCCGAAAGCACGAAGCGGTCGCGATCGGGCCAGTTGGGCGCCGACGGATCGATATTGATGAAGCGGCTGAACAGTACCGTCGCGACATCGGCCATGCCCATCGGCATGCCAGGATGACCGGAATTGGCCTTTTGGACGCTGTCCATCGCCAGTGCCCGAATGGCATTCGCCATGTCGCGCTCCGAGACGGCTGCGACGGGCTTCAATGCTGCTGCTTGGCTGTTCATGGCGTCCTCCTCACGACACACGGTTCTTGCGTTCGATCAATTGCAGGATGAGCGGCGTCAGGATCAGCTGCATGGCAAGGTCGAGCTTGTTGCCTGGTACCACTATGGAGTTCGGCCGCGACATGAACGAGTCGTGGATCATCGAAAGCAGGTAGGGGAAATCGATGCCGCGGGGGTTGGCGAAGCGGATCACCAGCATCGATTCGTCGGGCGTCGGAATCCAGCGCGCGATGAATGGGTTGGACGTGTCGACGATCGGCACGCGCTGGAAGTTGATGGCGGTCTGCGAGAACTGCGGGACGATGTAGCGGACATAGTCCGGCATGCGGCGCAGGATCACGTCCATCACCGCCTCGGTGGAATAGCCGCGCGTTGCCCGATCGCGATGGATCTTCTGGATCCATTCGAGATTTATGACCGGCACCACGCCGATCTTGAGGTCAGCGTGCCTGGCCAGATTGATCTTGTCGGTGACGACGCAGCCATGCAGGCCCTCGTAGAAGAGCAGATCGCTCGGCGGGAATTCGCGCCATTCGGTAAATTGTCCCGGCGGCGTGCCGTACTGCTTCTCCTCGTCTTCGTCATGGATGTAGGTGCGGGTCTTTCCGGTTCCCCGGCGGCCATATTCCTCAAACACCTCTTCGAGGATTCCGAGTTCGTTGGCCGCGGCATTGAAGTGGGTGAAGTTCGGATTGCCCGCCTTCTCCTCCTCGGCCACCTTCACCTTCATCGTGGCACGGTCGTAGCGGTGGAAAGCGTCGCCCTCGATGAAGGCGGCCTCGATATTCTCGCGCCGGAAGATCAGATCGAAGATGCGCTTGACCGAGGTGGTGCCTGCGCCCGACGACCCGGTGATGGTGATGATGGGGTGCTTTGCCGACATGATGCTCAAGCCCTGAACAGGCCGCGGCGGCTGAACAGCGGCGCACGCTCGCCGATGGCGCTGGGCTCGGTGTGATAGCGGGTGATGCGCGCGACTTCCCGCGCCGATCCGAACACCACGGGGACGCGCTGGTGCAGGCTTTCGGGTTCGATTTCGAGGATGCGGGTGATCGTATCGGTAGCGGCACCGGCCGCCTGTTCGATGAGATAGGCGATCGGGTTGGCCTCGTAGACGAGGCGCAGCCTTCCCTGGCGATAACCCTTGCGCTTGTCGCCTGGATACAGGAATACGCCGCCGCGCATCAATATGCGATAGCAGTCGGCGACCAGGGAGGCGATCCAGCGCATGTTGAACTCCTTCTCTCGTGGGCCTTCGGTGCCTTCGAGGCAGTCGTCGATGTAGAGCCGCACTGCCTCGTCCCAATGCCGGTAGTTGGCGGCGTTGATGGCGAACTCCTGGGTGCGCTGCGGGATGATCCGGCTCTCGTAGGCCTGGACGAAGGTGCCGAGCCTGGTCGAGAGGACGAAGACATGCGTACCGCTGCCGAGCGACAGAACCAGCGCCAGCTGCGGCCCGTAGATGAAGAAACCGGCACCCAGCTGGTTCACGCCTGCCTGCAAAAAAGAGGCGGCCGGATTTTCGTCCGGCGCGCCAGTTGCAGGGAGGAGCGAGAAGATCGTTCCGATCGACACGTTGGTGTCGATGTTGGAGGAGCCGTCGAGCGGGTCGATGGCGATGGCGAGAGGCGCTTGCCTGTCGAGCAGGACCGGCTGCTCCAGTTCCTCGGAGGCGTAGAGCGCGACCGGAGCGTGGCGCATGGCGTCGAGGAAGATGTCGTCGGCGAAGATGTCGAGATCCTTCTGGATGTCGCCATCGGCATTGGCGCCGCGGGTCCCGGCAAAGGCGGTGCCGAGCACCCCTTGATTGATGGTGTTGCGGATATTGGTAGCGGCCTGCGTCAGCTGGCGGACAGTCGCCACCACCGCGGAGCGCAGCTCGTCCGGCGGGCCGAGATAGGAATTCAGAAAAGCATCGAGCGTTGCCGCTGGCATCGTAACCTCCCGATCCAGCCGCCTCTCCTCGGGTCGGCCGGACAGGGGAATGAGAACAAACACCACCGGATAAGTAAAATTCAATAACTTTACTTCCACACTAAAAAAATTTTAGTGTGTCGCATGAGAAACCTTACGCTCAAGCAATTCAAGACAGTTCAGGCAATCATCAGCCACGGAAAAATCGTCAGCGCGGCCAAGGCGTTAGGCCTGTCTCCTCCAGCGCTGACGATCCAATTGCGGCAAGTCGAGGAGGAGTTCCAACTGGCCTTGTTCGACCGGACGTCGGACGGCATGCGTCCCACTGCCGCAGGTCTGGCCTTCGTCGAGACGGCGCAGGCGATCGAAGAGCGGCTTCGCCTGCTCGAAGACAGGATGAATGCGATCAAGGGCGTGCGCATCGGCAGCTTGAGGCTGGGCGTCGTTTCCACCGCCAAATATTTCGCGCCGCGGCTCATGGCCGGCTTCATGAAGGAGCATCCCGACATCGACATGCGGCTTGCCATTGGCAACCGCGCCGAAACGATCGACAGTCTGAAGAACCACGACATCGACATCGCGCTGATGGGACGCCCGGCGAAGGAAGTCCCGGTCCGTGCCTCGGTCTTCGGCGATCACCCGCTGGTCATCATCGCGCCGCCCGACCACCCGCTGGCCTCGGTACGCGAGATATCCAAGGAGCGGATCGCCGAGGAGCATTTCCTCATTCGCGAGCCCGGCTCCGGCACGCGCATCTCGCTGGAGATATTCCTGAGCGACGTGCCCGGCCGCATCGACGATCTCGGCGTCGAGATGGACTCGAACGAGACGATCAAGCAGGCGGTGATGGCCGGGCTCGGCATTGCCTTCATCTCTGCCCACACCATCGCCGCCGAAACCGAAGCCGGCCGGCTGGTCATCCTCGACGTTGTCGGCATGCCGATCCGCCGGCAATGGTTTTCGGTGATGCGCAGCGATCACGCGATCTCGCCTGCCATGGCGACGTTCCACGACTTCCTGATGCGCAAAGGCGCGATGTACCTGCCCCTGTTCGGCAAGCTCTATCCGCACGAAGAACCGAACACTAGAGGTCGCGCGAGTTAGGGCGCGGCCCCAGGGCAAACCCTTCAGACAAACGATGGCCCTCGTCGCTCTCAAGTTAGATTGCGTTTGACCTTTACATCGGCCCCACGGACGCGAGCTCTCGGCCAGCAGCACGCAGGCTGCCGTCTGCAGGACGGGTCAGTGCACTGGCGTCGGCTCGCAGGTGCACGTCGGTCTCGGACGACACCGTCACCTCCTCGCCGGACCTCGAGAACGCGTAGAGGGCGCCCCGGTTGCCCGGCATCGAAAAGGCCACGGAGTCCCCGTCGGCGAGGCCCATGACGACGCGCTGCGGATCGCCCCCGATCTTCGGCGCGAAGGTGGCGGTGACCTCCAGGAGGTCGCCCTCGGCCGGGACGTAATAGACGACCATGTCGAGGTGTCCCTCGTGCAGGCTGCCGGCTTCGATCGGGCGTCCTATGGTGGCTTCCTCGGCAAATGCCGGGGCGGCAAGAAACAGCGCGGCCAAAACCGAGGCGCTCAGGGTTTTGCGGATCATCTCGTACTCCTTCTTTTTAGATTGCGTTCGAACTCTATAAAGGAGTTAGATTACGAATGCAATCTAAAAATGAAAAATAATGATGCCTGTGAGGCGCTGCGGAAATCCGCGAAACCGTGATCAATGTGGCAAGCGGGCTTTTTCGGGAGCGCGGCTTTGACGGCATCGGCCTTAGGTGCCGGGCTGACCCAGGGCGCGTTCTACAAGCAGTTCGCCTCCAAGGACGATCTGGCGGTGCAGGCATCGAGGGCGGGCGATGGAGAGCGCCACCCGCCGGTGGTCTCGCGGACCGGCAACGACGAGCGCTGTCGAAGCGGTTCCTGCAAGCGGCCGCTGAGAGCGTGCTGATGGGGTCGTCTGCGGGCGATGCCCGGCATGGCCACGGGCTAGCGTACCCGCGGTTACGCTGCGGCCGCCGACTGCACTTCTGCTAGCCTACAATTGGTTCGGCGACAGCTTCTTCGAGGCCAGTTGCCGCTTGGGCGGCAAGACCGCGGGCTGCTGCTTGTGAATCGTAGAATTCCTCGAGGGCATAGACCTTGCCCCATCGCAGGGTGAACACGTGGAGACCGCTGTTGACGTAGGACGCGTCGCCGTTGAGCAGCGTCGCGGTGCCGTCCCACTGGGCAAAGACGGTGGTATGCCACGGCCAGCCCTTCACCCAGACGTGGTTGACCGTAAGATGGAGATTGGGCAGGACGCGGCCGAGGCGCTCAAACCAGCGGCGCACGGCTTCTTTGTCGTGCCGCTCACCACCAAGCGCATGGGTGCCGGAAACGCGGTGATGGACATGCGGCACGAGTGCTTTCACCGCCTCATCCCAGCGATGTTTGTTGACGTGGTCGAAGCTCTCCCGGATCGATTTCTCGACAAAATAACTGTATAGCATTTGACCTCTCCTCCAAATTTTCGATGGCGTGATCGCGGGCACCCGTGCGCAGCCAAATTGGATTGCGTTCGCACTCTATATCTGCTATAGATGTCGAACGCAAGCTAATTTAGGAGATGACGATGCGTGTGAGTCGCATTCAGGCGGCGGAAAACCGCGAAACCGTGATCAATGTGGCAAGCCGGCTTTTTCGGGAGCGCGGCTTTGACGGCATCGGCCTTAAGGACCTGATGGAGGCTGCCGGGCTGACCCAGGGCGCGTTTTACAAGCAGTTCGCATCAAAGGACGATCTGGCGGCGCAGGCGTCCAGGCGGGCGATGGAGAGTGCCTTCCACCGATGGTCGGCCGCAGCCGCGGCCAATCCTGAGGATCCGCTTGGCGCGGTGATCGCATTCTACCTCAGTTTGGACCATCGCGCAGACAGAATGGACGGCTGCCCGGTCGTGGCGCTCGGCTCGGACGCCGCCAGGCAGGGCGCCGATGTCAAGGCGTCATTCGAAGCCGGCGTCAGGGAGTACCTCGAGATGCTCGGTAATTGGGTTGGCGACGGCGAGGAGCCCAGTGGCAAGGCCATGGCCATTCTCTCGACCATGGTCGGCGCGGTAGTCCTCTCGCGGGCTGTCAACGACGAGCGGCTGTCGAAGCGGTTCCTGCAAGCGGCGGCCGAGAGCGTGCTGATTGCGTCGTCTGCGGGCGATGCCCAGCAAGGACCGCGCCAATGACGATGGATTCTGCGAGCGAAGCGCGCAGCGCGACAGGCTCAATCGCCGAGCTGGCGGACTGCACCGGGCTCGAGCTCGTTGCGAGGCTGGCGGACGGCAGCATTCGCGCGGAAGCGCAGAGCTGCCGGTAAGGACCCACAGCCGGACCGAACCATTCGACGCGTCGGCGATAGGCTGCGGGCCGCTGCTTCTCATATCCATCAAGTCTGATGTCGTGGGCGATTACTGCGAGCTGGAATTCGCGCAGACGCATGCGCTCGAAACGCCTGGTGGCTTTGCGATGTGCTGGCAGCCGCCTTCCCAGGCCGCCTAGTCCGACTTGCCGAGAGCCTTCAGAATAAAGCGAATCTGCTCGCGCAGGCCCGCTTCGGTGTCTTCGCCGTGTTGAACGCTGTGCTCGATCAGAATCGGGTGGAAGAACGGCGTGAACGCGGTCTTGATCGCACGCGCCGCTTCCGCGGGATCTTCGACGATGAATTCGCCCGCTTCGATGCCCTCGCGGATGATCGCCTCGAAGATTGTCACCATCCCCTCGATATGCGCTTT
Source organism: Mesorhizobium sp. BHscii (assembly GCF_053848065.1). Classification (NCBI taxonomy): domain Bacteria; kingdom Pseudomonadati; phylum Pseudomonadota; class Alphaproteobacteria; order Hyphomicrobiales; family Phyllobacteriaceae; genus Mesorhizobium; species Mesorhizobium sp. BHscii. The sequence goes on from NZ_JBSPKW010000002.1 coordinate 350,486, forward strand.
GATGATCGCCGAGTTCGCCTGCATGGCGTCGACAATCATGTCGTGCATGCGCTTTTCCTTGATCAGTTTCGTCTTGTTGTGGTGGTGAATAGCGGTCAGGAGCCGGTCGAGTTTTTCCGAGGCTGTCGCGTTCGTGCATGCGATCGCAAAGGCGATCTCAGCGACCTCGTTCACGACACGTCCATAGATGGACTCGTTGATCGCACCCTTGGAGGCGAAGAAACGGTAGACGTTCGCCGGGCTCATGCCGATCTCGGAGGCGATGTCGGCCACCGACGTCTTGTGGTGGCCGATGCGGCGGAAGTGCTCCTCCGCGACCTCCAGGATGCGTGCGCGCATCTCGTCGGGATCAGTTCGCGTTCGGACGGGACGATTCATAAATGTCTCCAGAACTGATGACTGCCGGGCTCGCCCTGGACGATCATCTGTAAGCGGCAAGATCGTGCAGCTTGCCCTGCGCATGTTCAGGCAAAGGCCAGCGGACGAGAACTTGAACCGCCTCCTCCGGCAACAGAACCCTATTCGGCGGCTAATGTTGTTTGCATTTCCAGTTCATCCGTCGAGTCGGATGGCTCCTCATGGACGTCGTCTGCTGTTGGCTTGATCCGGAACCACGCGGCATAGAGCGCTGGAAGGAAGAGCAGGATCAGCACCGTGCCGACCGCCGTACCGCCGATCAGCGTATAGGCCATCGATCCCCAGAAGACAGAGTGCGTGAGGGGGATGAAGGCCAGCACGGCGGCAAGTGCGGTCAGGATCACCGGCCGCGTGCGTTGCACCGTGGCCTCGATGACGGCGTGATAGTCGTCGAGGCCGGCCGCCTGGTTCTCCTTGATCTGTTCGGTCAGGATCAGCGTGTTGCGCATCAGGATGCCGGCCAGACCAATCAGGCCCAGAATGGCGTTGAAGCCGAAGGGCTGGTTGAAGGTGAGCAACATAGGCACGACGCCGACGAGGCCGAGCGGTGCCGTCAGCATGACCATGGCCATTGTCGAGAAGGACCGCACCTGCAATATGATGACGATCAGCATGGCGGCGATCATGGCCGGAAAGACTTTACCCAGCGCGGTGTTGGCCTTTTCGGCCTCCTCGATCGATCCGCCCAGTTCGATGCGATAGCCGGCCGGAAGAGACGCGATCAGCGGCTGAAGGGCCTTCATGATCTGCTTGGAAACCTCCGGAGGCTGGGTCGCCTCGTTGATGTCCGAGCGGATCGTGATGACGGGCGTGCGATCGCGGCGCTTCAGGATCGGCTCTTCCAGGCGGATTTCCGAATGGCCGATCTGGTCGAGCGGAATCTGGCGGCCGTCCCGGCTCATCAGCGAGAAATCCGCCAGGCGTGCCGGATCCAGCCGCTCAGCCCCGGCGCTGCGTGCGACGACGGGGACATTGCGGATGTCCTCGCGGACCTGCGTTACGGGGATACCGGTGAGGAGGAATTGCAGTTGCTGGGCCACCTGGGCAGGCGAGAGGCCGATGAGGTTCAGCCGGTCCTGATCCGGGACGAAGCGGAGCACGGGCGTGCGGTTGCCCCAGTCGCGGTTGGCCTGCCGTACGTCCGGGACGTCCCGCATGATGTCGAGGGCCTTCTCGGAAATGCTGTAGAGTTGCACGGGATCAGGTCCCATGACCCGAAACTCGACCGGGAACGGCGTGTAGGGCCCGAACACAAGTTGGGTGACACGTACGTCGGCCCCGGGTGCAAGCCCTTGGGACACCGCCTCCCGGAGCCGGTGCTTCAATGCCTCGCGCGCCTCCGCGTCCGGTGTCAGCACGACGATCTTGGCGAAGGCGGGATCGGGCAATTCCGGCGCCATCGCGAAGAAGAAGCGGGGAGCGCCCTGACCGACATAGCTCGTGACGATCTCAGCCTCGGGCTGGTCGTCCAGCCAGCCTTCGAGCGTCTCGACCGTGGCGGTCGTCGTCTCGATGCTGGTGCCTTCCGGCAGGCGAACCTCCACCAGCACTTCGGGGCGGTCGGATGTTGGGAAGAACTGCTGTTTGAGGGAGCCCATGCCGACGACGGAAAGCACGAAGGCGATGGCGACAATACCGCTGATTACGAACTTGTGCCGCACGGCAAGGACGATGAGCCGCCGCAGGCGCCGATAGTTCGGTGTGTCGTAGATCGCGTGGTGACCGCCTTCGACCGGTTTGATCTCGGGCAGCATCTTGACGCCAAGATAGGGCGTGAAGATCACCGCGACGATCCACGAGATGATAAGGGCAAACCCGACGACCCAGAAGATGTTGCCCGCGTATTCGCCGGCCGTGGAGCGCGCGAAGCCCACCGGCAGGAACCCGGCGACCGTCACGAGCGTTCCCGACAGCATCGGCGCCGCGGTGTGGCTCCACGCATAGGCCGCCGCCTTGATGCGGTCCATGCCCTCTTCCATCTTCACCACCATCACCTCGATGGCGATGATGGCATCGTCCACGAGAAGACCGAGCGCCAGGATGAGAGCGCCGAGCGTGATGCGGTCGAAGAACCGGCCGGTTTCCAGCATGATGAGGAAGACGACCGCAAGCGTCAGAGGAACGGCGGCCGCCACGACGATGCCGACGCGCCAACCCATGCTGATCAGGGCGATCAGCAGCACCACGCCGAGCGCCATCGCGAACTTCATCATGAATTCGTCGACCGCCGAGGTAATGTTGACGGCCTGATCGCTCACCTTGTCGAGCGTCATCCCGAGCGGGAGTGTCTGTGCGATGGCCGCAGTTCTGTCCTCCAGCGCCTTGCCGAGCGCGAGACCGTCCCAGCCCTCCTGCATGACGGCTGCCAGCATGATGGTGGGCTCACCCTGGCGGCGGATGAGATATGTGGGCGGATCCTCGTAGCCGCGGCGGACCTCGGCAATGTCGGAGAGCTTCAGCGTCCGCCCCGAAGCGACGATCGGCGTGTCGGCGATCGCCTGGACGCTGTCATAAGCGCCGTCGACCCGGATGAAGACCCGCGGCCCCTGAGTGTCGATCGAGCCCGCCGGTGTGACGGTGTTCTGCCGCTGCAAGGCGGCGACGATGTCCTGTGCCGAGACGCCGAGGGTTGTCAATTTGGCGTAGGAGAACTCGACGAATATCTGTTCGGGACGCTCACCGAGGATGTTGATCTTCTTGACGCCGGGCACGTGCAGGAGGTCCTGGCGGATCACTTCGGCCTGCCTGGCCAGCTCACGCATCGGCATGCCCTTGGCCTTCAGAGCATAAAGGGCGAAGCTCACGTCCGAATATTCGTCGTTGACGAAGGGGCCGAAGACGCCGGGCGGCAGGTTGCGGGCTTCATCCCCGAGCTTCTTGCGGGCCTGGTAAAACTCCTCCTCAACGGCGGATGGCGGCGTGTCGTCCCTCAGCGTGACCGTCATATAGGCATAGCCCGGCCGTGTGGTCGTCTCCACCCGGTCGTACCAGGTCAATTCCTGAAGCCGTTTCTCCAACGGTTCGGCGACGAGATCCTGCATCTCGCGTGCTGTCGCACCCGGCCACGCCGTCGTGACCGTCAGGGTCTTGATGGTGAAGTTGGGGTCTTCCGCCCGCCCGAGCATGACAAACGCATAGGCGCCGGCCGCCACTGCCAAGAGGATGAAGAACAGGGTGACGGCCCGTTCGCGAACGGCAATCGCGGAAAGATTGAGGTTCATCACTTGCCCCCGCTTTCGGATGCAGTCCTGACTTGAGCGCCCTCCTGCAGGAGGTGAGCGCCGAGCGAAACAATCGGATCGGCAGAGTTCAATCCGGAGATCACTGCGGATTCACTGGTCACACGAACAAGCTGCACGGGCTGAAAGTGTACGGTCGAGGTGGCGCTGTCCAGGACCCAGACGCCGGTCTTCCGACCATCATCGAGCACAGCCCCCAGCGGCACCTGGACTTCAGGCTGACCGGCCTGGCTTGCAAGCCGAATGGTTACCGTCGCGCCAAGCGGTGTTGCCGCGGCCTCGCCATCAAGCACATAGCGGGCCTCGTAGGTACGGGTCTGGGCATCGGCGGAGTTCGATAACTGCCGGAGATGTGCTGCATAGCGACGCCCATCACCCCCATACACGCTGGCTTCGGCCACCGACCCGATCGCCGGCCGGATCGTTTCGGGAAGCGCGACCACCGCTTCGCGGGGGCCGGCCTGGGCGATGCGAACCACCGGCTGGCCGGCGGAGACGACCTGCCCCGGCTCGCCAAGCGTATCGACCACCGTTCCATCCGCGTTCGCCACCAGGACCGCGTAGGTCGCCTCGTTCTCTGCGACCTTCGCTTCCGCTTCCACCGCGGCAAGCTGGGCCGTGGCAGTATCCAGCGCGGCCTTTGCCTGCTCGTACCGCTGCGGGGTTGCAGCCAACTCCTTCTTGACCAGAACAGCGTAGCGCTTTTCGTCCGCGCTCGCCTGAACCAGGACAGCGCGTGCTGCAGCGACAGCGTTGCGCTTCGCCGTGAGCGAAAGGCGAAGGTCGGTGTCGTCGATCCGCATCAGCGGCTGACCGGCTTTGACCTCCTGACCGACGTCCACGAGCCGTTCCACGATCTTGCCTGAGACGCGAAAACCGAGATTGCTCTCGACCTTCGCTCCTATGATGCCCGTGAAGCTGCGTTCGGATCCGGCCACCGGAGCTGCCATCGCCAACCTGACCATAGGGGGTTCCTGCCTCGGGTCGCCCACGGCGGCGGCTTCCTGCGTGGGAATGGCAAGTGTGGCGAACGCCACCGCCCCTGACACCGCGATCAAGACACCGGCTAACACCACACGATTCCGCTTTTTCATGCCCATCGCCTCCTCTCAAAATAGATTGTATTCGCACTCTATATCCGATATAGATTTCGAACGCAATCTAAAAAAAGGAATTCGACGATGCGTGTGAGCCGCATGCAGGCCGCGGAAAACCGCGAAACCGTGGTCAATGTGGCAAGCACCGCTTCTTCCGAGCGCCACCTCGCCGGGGCGGAGCCAAGCGATTCTAGCCACCTGCCGAGATCGATAGGAGAACAGATGCGACGGATTGTCGTTACAGGCATGGGAGCGATCACGCCCCTTGCTGCCGATGTCGAAGCGTCCTGGTCGCGCCTCCTGGCTGGTCGCTCAGGTATCCGCAGGCTTCCCGGCGATGTGGTGGGAGACCTGCCGGCGAAGATCGGCGGGGTGGTTCCGTCGCTGGAAGACGATCCGGACGCTGGTTTCGATCCGGATGCCGTCCTGCCGCCAAAGGACCAGCGCAAGGTAGACCGGTTCATTCTCTTTGGACTCGCCGCTGCACAAGAGGCACTCGCCCAAGCAGGATGGGCACCCGCCTCGGAAGCGGATCGCCTGCGTACGGCTACGATCATCGCCTCGGGCGTCGGCGGATTCCCCGCCATAACCGAGGCGGTGCGCACGGTCGACCGGCGCGGCGTCCGCCGTCTATCGCCGTTTACGGTACCGTCCTTCCTGGTGAACCTCGCGGCGGGCCACATCTCGATCCGCTATGGCTTCAAGGGGCCACTCGGCGCACCGGTGACGGCGTGTGCGGCCGGCATCCAGGCGATCGGCGATGCGGCTCGTCTTATCCGCGCCAATGAAGCCGACATCGCGGTGTGCGGCGGGACGGAAGCATGCATGAATATCGTCAGCCTCGGTGGTTTTGCCGCGGCTCGCTCTCTTTCGACCTCCTTTAATCACCGTCCTGATCAGGCCTCCCGTCCGTTCGACATGTTGCGTGACGGCTTCGTCATGGGCGAAGGAGCCGGCATTCTGGTGATCGAGGAATTGAGCCACGCGCTTGCGCGCGGTGCGAAACCGCTCGCCGAGCTCGTCGGCTACGGCACGACGGCGGATGCTCATCACGTCACCTCCGGTCCCGAGGACGGCGACGGGGCGCGGCGGGCTATGGAGATCGCGATCGCCCAAGCCGGCATCTCGCCGGGTGAGGTCCGCCACCTCAATGCGCACGCGACCTCCACCCCGGTCGGTGACCTCGGGGAAATCGCGGCGATCAGAACACTCTTCGGCGCAGATTCCGCCATCGCTGTCAGCGGAACGAAGTCGGCGACCGGACACCTGCTCGGAGCCGCCGGCGGGCTTGGAGCGATCTTCACAATCCTGGCGCTCAGGGATCAAGTAGCACCGCCGACACTCAATTTGAGCGCGCCGGATCCAGCCGGCGACGGGATCGACTTCGTCGCAAACCAAGCCCGCCCGATGGGAATGGACTACGCGATCTCCAACGGCTTCGGCTTCGGAGGCGTCAATGCCAGCGCGCTATTCCGGCGCTGGACGGACGAGTTGGCCGGTGCGGGCACCAGGGGCGCTCATAGCTGACGCCCTCCGAGAAGCGCTATGCGGCGGGAAAAAATGGCGCGCCAAGTCAGTTTCCTGCGCCGTTTCGCCCCGCATTCGCATTCGACAAGAGCCTGCGTAAGGAGAACGGGCTGCCGGTCTGACGACATCGACGACACGCCGTGATGATCGGGTTCATCGGCACTGGAAATATCGGCGCCACATCGAGGCAGCACAAACCTGAAGCAATTGCTCTGGAGAACGTCCCGGCGATCGTTGGCGTAAGATAAGCGATATGTTATGTTGCAGTGCGAAAGAGCGGGGGCCGCGTCCTCTCATAGCCGTAAGCAATCTGTATGTGCGAACCCCTGCAGACTGGTCGGTATCACTGAAACCTCCCGGGCATGGGGTTCGGGATTCGATGGGGACAAGGGGTAAATGCTTTACACGCTCGTTATGATGGTCTGCCTGACCGATGTGCCGCAGACCTGTGAACAACGCGAACAGATGGTGGACGGCCTGGCGATGAATCCCGGGACCGCCTTCATGCAGGCGCAGCCGCTGGTCGCCCAGTGGATCGAGACGCATCCCGGTTATTTCGTTCAGCGCTGGCGCGTGCTGCCCGGCCGGGGATCGTGAGATCCGCCGCGAAGGTTGAATGAGGTTCTACTTCTTCGCGGCGAGTGTTTCCGAGACCGCCTTGGACAATTGATAAAGCCGCTGCTCGATGATCGTCGGCACTTCACAGACGTAAGTCAGTGATTGGACGCGCTCGTTGAAAATTCGCGTTGCGAATTTCAGCTGTTCGGTTCGCCGTTCGATCTCGTCGGGATCTGCATCGGGCTTTGCCCGCAACGCATCGACGTCGGACGCTTCCTTGCGCAACGCGGCGGCCATTTCGAGCTGCTTGTGAGCGTAACGGGCAATGCCTGAGATCACGTGCGAACGCTCGGCGTCCATTTGATCGAACATACCTTGCACCAGCATCGCCATTTTCGGGGCAAGCTGCTCGGCCGGCAGCGAGGCGGCGAAATCCTTGATCTTCCTTTGGGCTTCGGCAATCGGCATTTGCCGGGCTGCCACCTCCTCGACCAGGGCGGAGACGGCGGCGTCCTTCGACAAGTCCTTCGCCGCTGGCGGCAGCTCCGGCCCGTTCCAGATCTGGCCGAGCGAGAGTTGCGGCACCTTGCGCTGTATGCAGGGCCAGTCCGGATCGGTGCTCGCCGCCTTGGCGCTCACGTTCGGCGCGAGCATGGCAGCCACAACCAGGCTGCGAACAAGGCTCATTCGTGCCATCAGGCATTTCCTCCCGTGTCCTGTTTGCGGATCATTAGGCCGCGTGAAGGGTCGTAGGCGATGATGGCGGCTGCAAGGAACAGAACAGTGCAACCGGCAACGACGCCCAGCGACAGCCAGTCAAGCTGACCGTAGAAGGCGAAGCGGATCAGTTCGACGGCATAGGTGAACGGATTGGCGAGGCAGATTTTGTAGAGCAGCGGGCTCGCCTCCTGGATGCGCCACAATGGATAGAGCGCCGGAGAGGCGAAATAGCCGGGAAAGATGACGAAGTTCATGATGCCGGCGAAGTTTTCGAGCTGCTTGATCATCGACGACAAAAGCATGCCGAGCGCGCAAAGCATCATGCCCGACAAGAACAACGCCGGCAGCACCATGAGATAGCCGATCGGCGGCGCCTTGACGCCCCAGAACCAGGCAACGATCAGGAACGCGTAGACCTGCGCAATCGATACGGAGACGCCGGCGAGCATCTTCGACACCAGCAGGAACCAGCGCGGGAAGGGGCTGACCAAAAGCGTGCGCATGTTGCCCATCTCGCGGTCATAAACCATCGACAGCGAAGACTGCATGCCTGAGAACAGCAGGATCATGCCGCACAAGCCCGGCGTGATGTAGACCTCGTAGAGCACGTAGGTCTTGTAGGGCGGGATGATCGATACGCCGAGCACCTGCCGGAATCCGGCGGCAAAAATGAACAGCCAGATGAGCGGCCGAACCAGCGAGGATATGAAGCGTTCGCGCTGGTGCAGGAAGCGCAGGCACTCCCGCAGGACGACGCCTTTGAGGCAAATGAGATAATGGCGCAGGCCGAATTTTTCGAACTTCACCGGGATGATGCCGGCGACTTTCTCGGGCATTGCGGGAGCGCTCATGGCGATATCTCCGCGATGCCGGCTGCCTCGATGCGGCTGAGCCTCGAAAAGGCGTCGCGGATCGAACCGGCGCCGCTCGTCCTGACGACATCGGCAACCTTGCCCTTGGCGACCAGTTCGCCCTGCCGCAGCACGACGACATGGTCGCCGTCTTTGACCTCGTCGATCAGATGCGTCGCCCACAGCACGCCAATGCCCTCGGTTTCGACGAGCTTGCGGATGGTGGCGAGAATGCCCGCACGCGACTGGATGTCGAGACCGACGGTCGCCTCGTCGAGCAGCAGCAGGGAAGGACGGTGGAGCAGCGCCCTGGCGATCTCGATGCGCCGCATCTGGCCGCCGGAAAGACTGCGTGCCTTGTCATGCTGACGGCCCTGCATGTCGACCGTATCGAGCAGCGCGGCAATGCGCTGCCGGGCCTCGCGTCCGCCGATGCCATGCAGCGCGGCGTGATAGGAGAGGTTCTGGTGGACGCTGAGATCGAGGTCGAGCGTGCGGGCCTGGAACACGATGCCGACACGCCTGAGTGCTTCGCCAGAAGCGCGGCTGACGTCATGACCGAAGATACGGATCGATCCGCGGCGCGTGTCGTAAAGATGGCTGATCAGCGAGAACAGAGTTGTCTTGCCGGCGCCGTTAAGGCCGAGAAGGACGGTGAAGGTCGCCGGCGCGATCGAGAATGAGACGTCGTTGAGCGCCCGCTTCGGACCATAGGAATGGCTGACGCCGACGACGTCGAGCGCCGCCACCTCATCTCCTGGTCCGCTTGTCCTCACATGCTGCACGCGGCTGGCTCCTTGTCGTCGACGATAGTCTAGCGCACCTAGCGCACCAGGAGTCTAGCGCACCGGGCCCGATCGCGAAGGTCCCGCTTTCCGGTGATCCTACTTGATCGTGATTGTGCCCTTCATGCCTCTGTCGGCGAGGTCGGGCACCGACCATGTGTAGATGCCGGGCCTCACGGTGGTGAACTGCACCTGGATGGTGCCGTCGGCGTCGAATTCGAGCCATGCGGGTGCGCCGTTCATGTGCACCTCGAGGTCATTGATCACGATCTGGTTGTTCCACACATTGCGGAAGAGGTCGGTATGGAATTTGTACTCCAGCCCGCCCGCCGCGGTGATCTTCCAGCGATAGCCCTGGCCGGCAATCAGCTGGAAGTCCTTCTGGTTGGCGGTGAACTGGTCTTCCTTGCTGCCGAGGATAAGTTCCGGCACGTCCTTGCTGGCCCGGGTTGCCTTCTCGGCTTCGGGGCTGGCGTCAGTTTTGGTGGCCGCACCGGCGGCTGCGTCGTCGTCATTGTCCTGCGCCCCGACCTGGCCCTGCGTGAGTGCCATGCCCACCAGCGCAGCGAAAGTGACGGCCCGAAATTTCCGCATGATTTCCTGCCCTTCTGCTGTTGTTCTGTCTGTTTGATTCAATTGAGTTGATTCAATTGGGCGAGACGACGACGCCCCATGGCAGCGCGCCGACGGTCACCGACTGCACCGGCTCGTCGGTCTCCACGTCGATGAAGGTGATGTCGTTCGACACGCCGTTGGTCGAGATGATGGTTTTCTGGTCCGGAGTGAAAGCGAGCTGCCAGACGCGTTGGCCGACCAGCACGTATTTCTCGACCTCGTATGTCTGCGTGTTGATCACCGCGACGCGGTTGGCCGGTCCGAGCGCTACATAGGCTTTCTTGCCGTCGGCGGTGATGCGCACACCAACCGGCTGGATCGATTCGGCCCTCAGGCCGGCAATCTGGAAGGTGATCTTCTGGACAACTTCGCGCGTTTGATTGTCGATCACCGAAACAGTGCCACCGATCTCGGCACTCACCCAGGCCTGCTTGCCGTCGGGGGTGAACTCGACGAAGCGCGGACGCGCATCCACCAGCACGTTGTCGGTGATCTCGTGGGTCGACGTATCGATGAAATGCGCCATATTTGTCGTTTCCGACGTATTGATCATGATCTTTCCGTCCGGGCTGACGCCCATGCCTTCCGGTTCGACACCGACCGGAATTTCAGCCAGCACCTTCTTATTCTCGATGTCGATGACGGTGACGAGATTGTCGTCCTCATTGGCGACATAAAGCGTCTTGCCGTCAGGCGAGAGCACGAAGAGCTCCGGGTCGGGCCCGGAGGGCAAGGTATCGACGATCTCCAGCGACGCCGTGTCGATCACCTCGATCGAATCGTCGTCGCTGGCGCAGAGATAAATGTGCTTGCCGTCATGCGAGATGGTGATGCCGCGCGGACGTTGCCCGACATTGACGGTCTTCACCACCTGCATCGTCGCGGTGTCGACGACGGACATCGTGTTGTCCTTCTCGTTGGAAACATAGGCCATGTAGGCCGACGCTGGGCAGGCCATGAAGCCGGTCGCGAGAATGGCGAGTGCGCAAGCTCGTCTCTGCACTGAAATTCCTCCCAATTGGTTCTACTCAAGCACGCATTTTGTTTCGGGTTCATCGACCCCGAGCGTATCGAGCTCCGACACCTGGTGCAAAAAACCTTCCTGCGGCGACGTCGAGACGACCGACCTGTTGTCGCCGAGGAAGATCGGCTGCCGCAACTGCTGGTTCCACTTGCGGAAAGTCAGTTTCTGCCCCTTGAACGCGGCGATCGAAAAATCGTCGGAGCGGATGAAGTCGGCCATCTTGCGCGGGTCGGCACCCTGCGTGCGGGTCGCCGCCTCGCCGAGGATGCGCACCGCGGTCCATGCCGCCATATCCTTCGACATCATGCGGCGGCCGTTTGCCTTGGCGAAGCGGTTCTGGATCTGGGTGCCGCCCCATTGCTCGCTGGCCGGATGCCAGGCCGACGGGGTGAGCCCGGCGGTGCCGGCGACCGGCCGCGGAGTCCAGGTGCGGAACGGAACATAGCTGCCGAACACCTCGCTTTCGTCGGCGACCAGCAACACATCGTGCTCCGGCAGATCCTGGGTGAAGACAGGCATCTGCCGCTGGATTTGGACGACGCCGGAATCGGTCCGCCGTGCCGTTCCGGTATCCTCGAACAGCTTTTCGCCGACGATCTCGCCGCCGAAGCGCGTCGCCGCCCGGCGCAGGGCCTCGGCAAAAAGCTGGTCGCGCTCGTGCGAGCCGTAGATCAGCACCCAGCGCCGCCATTGCTTCCAGATCAGATATTGCGCCAGCCCGTCGGCCAGCATGCTGCGCGTCGGGATGGTGTGGAAGATGTTGGCGCGGCATTCCTCCTCGCGAAGACTGTCGTCGGTGGCGCCGGCATTAAAGATCAGAACGCCGTTGTCGCGGGCAAGATCGGCGATCGACAGCAATTGTTTGACCGAGAGGTCTGCGATTACGTAGCGGTCGCCTTTGGCGATCATTTCCTGGAAGGCCGCAACGACATCCGCGTCCGGCTTTACCTCGATCACGTCGAGGCTGAATTTCTGGCCGAGGAAGCTGCCGGTCGTGTTGTTGTCGGCAATCGCGACATTGCCGCCGGCAACGCCTTCATCGCGGGGCGGGACGTCGAGCACCGACAAAGCGAGCTGCGGCGCATAGGCGCGTAAATAGCCTATCTTGATTTCGGTCAGCTTTTTTTCCGGCTTGGCCGTTGCGGCCGGTTGCTTGCCCGTCGCTTCCTGGGCCAGCGCGCCCGGAACGTTGACGGTCAGGGAAAAAAAGCACAAAAAGGCCGCGAGAGTGCCCGGCACCGCGCTCGTCATCGATAAAATTACCCGTTCTTGCGCTAAAGTCCGATTGTTGCCGGACCGGCGCGAAGTCAAGGTGCCCGTGATGAGCTTAGCTGACCCGCAAATTTTATCAAACCCTGAAAGTGGACTTCTCGCGTCTGCTTTAGTGGCATGCCTGCTGGCCGGAAGCGCAACTGAGCGGATTTCGGTATCCGGACCCGAGAGCGCCCTGTCCCTCATGCCGGAGAAAGTCCTCCAATGACCAGAATGCTGGCCAGTGTCACCGGCGTCGACGAGGCGGAGATCGCGCTTTCGGGTGGCGTCGACATCGTCGACCTGAAGGATCCGAAGGCGGGGGCGCTGGGCGCGGTATCCACGCAAACCATCCGCCGGACGATTTCATTCATCGCCGGCCGGGCGCCGGTCAGCGCGGTCTGCGGCGACCTGCCGATGGAGCCGGAGACGATCCGCGGCAAGGCCGAAGAGATCGCCGCGACCGGCGTCGATTACGTCAAGATAGGCTTTTTCCCGTCGGAAAATGTCTCCGCCTGCGCGGCGGCGCTCGAGCCGCTCGCCGCGCGAACGAAACTGATCGCCGTGCTTTTCGCCGACCTGGCGCCGGATTTCGAGCTTCTGCCGATGCTTGCCAAACATCGCTTCCATGGCGCCATGGTCGACACTGCGATCAAGGCAAACGGGCGGCTGCTCGACCATCTGCCGCCCGAGCGTATCCCGGGTTTCATCGATCGAGCCAAATCGCTCGGTCTGATTGTTGGCCTGAGCGGATCGCTGGAAACCCCTGATATCCCGCGCCTGCTGCCCTTCGCTCCCGATTTTCTCGGCTTTCGCGGGGCACTGTGCGGCAACTCCGGCCGCGTGGGTTCGATCAGTGCCGAGGCCGTTGCGCAGATCCGCGAGTTGGTCCCGGAAGAATCCCGGGCCGGCGGCCCGTCGAGCGTCGACTACCGCCTGCTGGCGGCGAGGGGCTATTCGCCGGGCACCGACCCGACACTGGGCACCGACAAGATCTTCGTGCGGGACTTTGTCCTGCCGGTTCAGATCGGCGCTTACAGCTTCGAGCACGGCCATACACAGAAGGTGCGTTTCGACGTGACCGCCGACGTGCTGCAAGTCACCGACCATCCCGAAGACATGCGCCATGTGTTCTCCTACGACATCATCATGGACGGCATTCGCACCATCGTCGCGCGGGGCCACGTCCAGCTTAGCGAGGCCTTGGCCGAGCAGGTGGCGACCTACATTCTGGAGAACCCGCGTGTCGTGCGCGTCACGGTAAGGGTGGAAAAACTCGAACTCGGCCCAGGCGGCGTCGGCGTCGAGATCGAACGCAAGCGCCAAGCGGCAGGCCGCGGCCTCGCCTCCGGCCCTGCCGGCCGAAAAGGCCAAATCGCTCCTTCCCAGCCGCGACAAGAAAGGCCTGAGGCCATCAGGCGAGCCGCCGTCAAGCCGTCCGTCGTCAAGCTTGGCGGCAGCACGGTCCATGCGGCGGAAATGGAAAGCTGGATCGCGGCGCTGGCGGGTTCCAAGCTGCCTATCGTCATCGTGCCCGGCGGCGGCCTCTTCGCCGACCAGGTGCGTGAGACGCAGTTCCGGATGGATTTTTCCGATACCGCTGCCCACGCCATGGCGATCCTCGCCATGGAGCAGTTCGGCCAGGTCATACTCGACCGTGACGAAAGGCTGGCGCCGGCACGGTCGCTGGAAGAAATGGTTCGCGCGTTGGATGAAGGGAGGGTACCGGTGTGGCTGCCGTCGTCATTGGCCCTGTCGGCGCCGGACATTCCAGCGTCCTGGGACATTACCTCCGATTCCCTTGCCGCCTGGCTTGCCGGCAAGCTCGGCGCGAATACGCTGCTGCTGATCAAGCAGACCGGCGCCTTCTTCGGCAGCGACACGATCGACGGCCTGGCAGTCAGAGGCATCGTCGATGCCGGCTTCGCCGCTATGCTGCCCGACGGTGTCGATTTCCATCTCGCCGGTCCGAAAGATGCAGCCGAAGCCGGGGCGCTGCTCGCGTCGGGCAATCTGCCCGGGATCCGGATCGCGGCTCCGATCCGGTCGGCAAGAAAAGCAGGGTAGGCGATGGCGACGCTGCATACGCCGCGCTGGGCATGGGTTTTGACCGGTTCCGGTCATTTTTTTACGGAGAGCTTCGCACTCATTCACCAGATAGAGCATTGCGATGTCTTTGTGTCGAAAGCCGCCAACGAAGTGCTGCGCATGTACAAGCTCAAGCTCGATTTCCCGGAGACGACGCGCGTCCTGCACGACAAGACGGCGAGCGCGATCCCGGTCGGCGAATTCTATCACGGTGTCTATCACACGGTGGTGGTGGCGCCGGCCAGTTCCAACACGGTTGCCAAATGCGTGCACGGCATTTCCGACACGCTCGCCACCAACGTCTTTGCCCAGGCCGGAAAATGCCGGGTGCCGGCCATCGTCTTTGCTTGCGACAGCGCGCCGGAACTCGAAACCATGGCACCGCATGGGCTTGTCAAGGTCTATCCGCGCAGGATCGACCTGGAGAATACCAACCAGCTGAAGAGCTTCGAGCGGACCCAGGTGGTCGAGTCGCTCGCCGATCTCGAAGCTTCGGTCAGACGGCGCCACGCCGAACTCGCAAGCCATGGCTGAGCGGCTGGTCTTTCTTACCGGCCACCTGGCCAAGGTCCGGCTGGAAAGGCTGCTGGCCGGACTGGGCGAAACCGAATTTGCGTGGGAGATCATCGACATCGGCGTCAAGGTCGCCGCGCTGATGAGCGAAGACATCATCAAGCGGCGGCTCAGCCTGACAGGCGGCGGCGACCGCGTCATCCTGCCCGGCCGCTATCGCGGCGACATCGAGCATCTGTCGAACCATTTCGGCGTGCCCTTCGTACGCGGGCCTGACGAGATCGCCGATCTGCCGGCCTTTCTCGGCCGGGCGGGCGAGCCGCCTGACCTTTCGCGTCACGACATGCGGATCTTCGCCGAAATCGTCGACGCGCCGATGCTGTCGGTTGAGGCGCTGGTGGCGAGGGCACGGACGCTGGCTGCGGCCGGTGCCAACGTCATCGATCTCGGCTGCCTGCCGGAAACACCGTTTCCGTTACTGGAAGAGGCCGTGCTCGAGCTGAAGACACAGGGATTTCTGGTCAGTGTCGATTCGGCCAGCACGGACGAACTGTCGATCGGCGCACGCGCCGGTGCGGACTATCTTCTCAGCCTCGATGAGAACACGCTGCCGTTGGCCTTCGATTGCAAGGCCGTACCAGTGCTGATCCCGTCCACCCCTGGCGATTTGGATTCGCTCGGCCGGGCCATCGAAGCGGCGCAAAAGGCCGGCGTCGCCTTCATCGCCGATCCCGTGCTCGACCCGATCCATTTCGGCTTTGCGGCCTCACTTGCGCGCTTCATTGAGTCGCGGCGGCGCTGGCCCGACATCGAACTGCTGATGGGCACCGGCAATCTCACCGAATTGACCGACGCCGACAGTTCCGGCGTTACCGCGGTTCTGGCCGGGCTCTGCTCGGAACTTCAGATCCGAAACGTGCTTGCCGTGCATGTCAGCCCGCACACGCTGCGAACGATCGAGGAGCACGATGTTGCCCGCCGCATCCTGTTTGCGGCGAAGAACGACGGAGCGCTGCCGCGCAGTTACCATCCAGGGCTGCTGCAGGTTCACGACCGCAAGCCGTTTACGGCCTCGACCGAGGATATCGCAGCACTCGCGGCGGAGGTGCGCGACAACAACTTCCGCATCATGACCGCCGAGGACGGCATTCATGTTTTCAACGGCAAGGGGCATGCAGTTTCCAGGGATGCGTTCGAACTCTTTGCCGGGCTTGGCGTTGAGGCAGATGGCGCGCATGCGTTCTATCTCGGCGCGGAACTGATGAAGGCCGAGATCGGGTGGCGCCTCGGCAAGCGCTATGTGCAGGACGAGCCGCTCGCATGGGGCGTTGCCGCGCCGGCTCCTGAAACCGACCGCAGCCGTCTTGCGGAGGCGGGCCATACGCTTCGCGCGAAGAAAGAGCGCTAAACCATGCCCTACATTCGCGAATCGATCATCACCACTGTCAGCAAGACCGGCGATGTCCACATCGCGCCGATCGGCATCATCGCCGAGAAGGACGGCTGGGTCATCGCGCCGTTCCGGCCGTCGATCACGCTCGACAATCTCGCCGAAGTGCCGTTCGCCATCGCCAATTACACCGATGACGTGCGTATCTTTGCCGGCTGCCTGACCGGGCGCAAGCATTGGCCAACCGTTGCGGTCGACGGGTTTCCGGTGCCGCGGCTGGAGGCGGCGCTCGCGCATTCCGTCCTCGAAGTTGAAGGCATCGATGACGATGCTATGCGACCTCGCCATTTCTGCCGCGTGGTGCAGGAGGAAACGCATGCGCCGTTCACCGGCTTCAACCGCGCCAAGGCGGCGGTGCTGGAGCTGGCCATCCTGGTCAGCCGGCTCGGCATGCTGCCGCGCGACAAGATCGAGGCGGAAATCAACTACCTTTCGATTGCCATCGAAAAGACCGCCGGCGAGGGCGAAAAGGAAGCCTGGGACTGGCTGATGCAGCGTGTCGGCGATCACCTGGCAGCCAAGGATGCCAGCGGCGAGGACGCGCGGGGGTGAGCGAAATACGCCGAACCAGAGTAAGCCTCTAGGCTGACGTATTTTAGCATGGTACACGATGGCGGTGGCGCTGATCTCAAACGGCGGTGCTCGACCCTTTGCGGGTCATTGAGCCCGGTATGAATGACTGGAGTGGGGCCGGGAGCAGATCGGCGGGTTTTGGGTCAGCGTAGACGATCAACCGACCTTTGTTCATCCGCCGCGTTCATGTTCATCATCGGCATTCATGTCCAATCGAGACGTTTCTGAACGAACGACTACTACGCAGCCCTTGAGACCATCAACATGGCCGCGTAGGACTCAAACCAACAAAGCCTCCCTCTAACCCAGGGCTGTTCAAGCAGGCTTTGTTATCATGACTAGGATTTCGTCGCGCCACTCTCCCTTCCGTGCAAGATGAACGGAACATGAGACTTTGGCATTCGGGCCGAGAACTTTGTCAACAATCACATGCGTGTCCTTGTTCCAGATGACGAACCGGTCATCTTTGCAATCGAAGTTCCACTGGTGCAGCCCTTCGTATTCGCCGCCCTCGGCTTCATTTCGGTAATGGCGGAGCAAAACCACGCCATCGTCTCTGACAAGTTCGAGCATATTCGCGATGGTGGCTATTGGGTCATAGGTGTGGTCGAGAGAATTTCTCGCATATGCAATGTCAAAGCTAGCCCGCGCAAACTGGCTCAGTAGCGTCTCGCCGTCACCCTTAACCGTGGGGAACGGCAGCTTGACACCCCTCTTGCGCAGCACGTTAGCATAGTGATCAGCGAGGGGGTCGACAGGCGTGATGGATATGTTCTTACCTGGATGCGTATACCCAACTTGGGTGATTGCTCCAGCCCCGACATCGATGATGGCAATGTCGGTACGAGATTCTGTCGATAAATATTTTGTGATCATAGGATCCCGTATGGGACACTCTAGGTTCTGAGCCTCGGCTTGGAATTGAGCAGCCTCCGGCTCACTGGAATGGTACGACTCGTGCCAATCACGCTCGTTGAGGAGGCCGATAGTCCACTTAGCCTTGTTGCCCAGTCTCGCCTTTGCATCGGCATTTCTTGATAACGTCTGGCGCGCCACATAGAACGTGGAGAGAAGAGTAAGATGTAATTTCGTTGCCACTCGTGCACCACGGCCCTGAAGGGCCGATAGGATGCGCCTGGGGCCAACTTTCGTAGGTTGGGTCATCTCGCCACCACGTGCTATTGGACCAATCAGGTTGAGCATCATGAGGTCGGCGACTGGACAATCAACGATCGCCGGCAAGATGACCCTCAAGAAACTATACCGCATCCATGGGGAAAAGCACTCGTCGCGCAGTGGTACCCACGTTGCTAGCGGTGCGCGTAACGGGGGCTGCCGAATTGTCGTCCAACCGGTGCTGACTCCATCGACGTCCATGCCGATCGAAGGGATTAGCGACTGCTTCGTTCAGCTAACCTGACATAATCTCTTACGAGCCGTATGATCGCTGATGGCGCATCCACGCCGGTGACGTTGACACAAGCGATGTCCGCTTCTTGGGGACGAAGAGGGCCGGCGGAATGACCGACTGGAGGCGCGAAGCTGCCCGCCAGAACAAGCCATTTATGTGCTCAAGGTTCTGCGAAGTGACGCCTGATGTTACCCCACCGGCTTGCCTGCAAGAAGAGGCGGGGTAGCGATAGAAAAGCCACGTTTCAGAACTTTAGCGTATCGATGAGCGAGCAAATCACGCCTGCCACCGCCTTCCGTAGGCGGTGGTCGTTGTTTTCGGTGCTGCGCGAGGTGACCGAGTGAGTTCGCCTTACCGGTGCAGAGTGCAAACAGCTCAGCGAGCCATCTGTTTGCGCCGCCTCCGCAACCGCCAATGCCCGATGGCGCAACCTTGCAAAAATGTAACTGAGTTGTTACAGGTTGTTCCATGGACGCGACCGCTCACGCGCTGGCAGACCCTGTTCGTCGTGACATCCTGCGGATGCTGCGCGACCAGCCCGTGAATGCAGGTCGCATCGCGGAAGTCTTCCCGGTCAGTCGACCGGCAGTCAGCCGTCACCTGCGGGTGCTGCGCGAGGCTGGGCTGGTCCGCGACGAGTTGAGCGGCCGCGAGCGTGTGTACCGGCTGACGCTGGATGCGCTCTCTGAACTGGAGGCGTTTCTCGCCGAGTTGCGCGCGCCAAGTCGGTGGGAGCACCAGCTCATGGCACTCGAGACTGAGGTCCATCGCGTGAGGCGTGCACGGCGGGACACCCCCAAGGCTCCCAAACGCTTGAACGACAGCAAGAAGGATAGAGCATGAATCCCCAGCCCACCGGCCACCTTGTCGGCAACGACCTGATCCTCACGCGCATGTTCCACGCACCCGTCGATGACGTCTGGACGAGCGTTACGAAATCCGAGAGCACAGCGCGCTGGTTTGGCCGTTGGGAAGGCGACGCCGGCCCCGGCAGGATCGTGCGACTGCAGCTGGTCCATGAGAAGGGCCAGCCATGGACCGACGTTACGATCGAGGAATGCGAGGCGCCGCGCCGTCTGGTCGTCGTGATGAAGGATGACCACGGGGAGTGGCGCATCGAGCTGACGTTGACCCAGTCGGACGACAAGACCGAATTGCGCTTCGTGCAGCACCTGAGCGACCGCAAGCTAGCGGGCGATGTCGGCCCGGGCTGGGAGTATTATCTCGACATGCTAGTCGCCGCGCGCGAGGGCAAGGCGCTGCCGTCGTTCGAGGACTACTACCCTTCACAGAAGGAACACTATCTGAAAGGCGCATAGACGATCGGCACGTCACAAGGCCTTGATTGCAAGTTCCGCTTCGCGCCCGAGGCGGCAGGTCTGATCGTCAGGCTCAAGCTTTTCGACGTGACTGACGCCTCGGTCATCGGAAACTGACCTACGGGGCGACACCTGCCCTAGACAGTCGGCAACAAAGCTGAACGGCAGCTTTCAGGAAGTCACGGAGCCGCATCGAACGGCGGCAATGGGGGCGCGACCCGGACATGCGCCGAGCGGGTGCCGAACGCCAGCTTTCCACCTTGTTGTGACCCTGCGCGCGGTCCGATTTTGGACGCATGGCGGGTTGAGATCTTTCAAGCCGGGGCAGTATCTCATCTCCCCGATTGATCGGATGGCCATGATATATTGCCTACAATTGAGATCCCGCCAGCAACGCCACCGCTGACGCAGGCGCCACGCTGCTGGCTTCGCCGCGAACGGCGTCATCTGCGGGAATGATCTCGGCGAAGTCGACGAAGCGGCGTTCCATGCGTTCGGCCAGCCGCCTGATCTGCCAGCGGCCGGTTCCGGCGCCGACGATCGGCGCATCCCGGGCAAGGGCCCCGGCAACCAGGGATCCGACAACCAGGGACGCTGCGTCGTGGATCCTGCGCAACTGCTGTTCGCTGAACCAGCGCGCGATTTCATGCCATTCCGGCAGGGTCAGCTCGGTGGCGTCGCGCCCGATCATGCGCGCCAGCCGCGCGATCGAGCCATCGACGGTCTTTTCCTTGCCGTCGGCGGAAGCGTGCCTGTCGTCCTTCTCGTCGAGCACCGCCAGGATCCGGTGCGCATCGGCGATCGAGGCGAAATACTCGTTCATCAGTGGTGTCAGCCTGCCGCGGACGGGGGCCGACGAGGCGACACCGAACAGGAACGTCCTGGTGAAGCCGGTATAGACCAGTTCGCCGCTCAGAAGCCGTCCGGCATCGGTGTAGCCGCCATTGGCGACGGCGCCATTCCTGACGGCGATAATGTCGGTGGTGGTCGAGCCCATGTCGACGAACAGGGCATCGCCGGCGAGCTTTGCCACCAACGACGCTGTCGCATGCCAGTTGGCGGAGGCGACATCGGCGCTCAGCCGCGTTGCTTGCTCGACCCCGACGAAGCCGGACGGCCCGGCATAGATCAACTTTTCGCCTGGGAAACGGGTTGAAATCCCATCCAGCAGAGCCGCGACGCCGGCATCGCGGGACGGAAAGATGTCCGCCAGTTCGCCGGTCATGGTGAATGCGTTGAGATCGGCGCCGGCATAAATCGGAGCCGTTTCCTCGAATGCCAAGGTCAGGGTATCGAGCCCTAGCCAAAGCGGCGTGGCGATTGTTACTGCCTCGACGATGCGGCCGTCTTCCGCACGCGTCACCTTCAGATGCGCGCCGCCAATATCAAAGCCGGCAACGATGCTCTTTCTTTTTTCCACACTTCAAGCTTTCATCACAGGGGACATTCGGACAGGGACATTGGTGAGCGAGAAAAGCGTTGCGTATCATTCCGGTTCTCGACCTGAAAGGCGGCGAAGTGGTGCGCGCCCAGCAAGGAAAACGCGATCGCTACAGGCCGATCGTTACGCCGCTCAGCCAAAGTTCCGATGTCGTCGCCGTCGCCGAAGGCCTGCGCGGGCTTCACCCTTTTCCGACCTTCTATATCGCCGATCTGGATGCCATCGAAGGGGGAACGCCAAACAGCGGCGCGCTTGCCCGGCTGAAGGCGATGGCAGAGCCGCCGGAGCTTTGGGTCGATGCCGGCTTCGCCGACGAGACAACACTTTCGGCAGCACTTGCCGAACCCTGGCTTTGCCCAGTCCTGGGATCCGAATCGCAGCAGGACGAAGCGCTGTTGCGGCGTTTTTGCGATCATCCGGATCTTATCCTGTCGCTGGATTTCTTCGACGACGGGTTTCGCGGTCCGGCATCATTTCTCGACGAGCCGGAGCGCTGGCCGCAAAGGGTGATCGGCATGACATTGGCCAAGGTCGGCTCCGCCTCCGGTCCCGATTTCACGCGCCTCGTGGCGATCAAGGCGAAGGCTGGAAGCCGCTCCGTGATCGCGGCCGGCGGGGTACGCAACGAGGCTGACATTCGCGCGCTTTCGTCACTTGGTATCGCCGCGGCGCTGGTCGCGACCTCGCTGCATGACGGCACGCTCACGCCCCGGCACCTTGCAACGCTTGGCACCTGACATTCGCGTGGCCCTCGACTTCGGCCTCGGAAACTGGGCCTTGTAGAGCGGCGGACTCTCAAGAGGATCGTCTCGCCGCTCCATTTCTTTGCTGGAGCATCGGATTTCCCAAATAACCGGTTCTCAACCCTCGGATCAGGACCGAGGGCAGTTTTGGGTCCGATGCTCTAAAGGCCCACAAGCTTTTTCAGGCGACGCAACAGACCATCCGGCTCAGCGGAGGGTTTTACCTGTGCGGGGCTGTCTCTTGTCTAAGCCGCGAACGGATGCTTCACCTGGTCCCGCTTGGCCGTGGCTTCGGCGGCCGTCGGCGTCCCCGAGACCGCGCGCTGGATGGCTTCCTTTGTCGCTTCGTAATTGTATTTCTGGATCTTGGCGTCGTCAGCGGCGTCCCAATGGATGAAAACGCCGACGCAGATGAACAGATCGTCCGCCTCATTGGCGGGAATAATGTCCTCCGCGACGGCATCCTGCACGGCCTTTGCGACCGCATGCTGGGCCGGGCCGAACATCTGCACGGCCTGCTTGGCGCCCTTGATCGTGACCTTGTTGAACATCACGGTGTTGGGCTTGCACTGAAGATTGGGCGCGATCACCGCCAAAAGGGAGGTAAAACCGTCCTTGTTGTTGGTAAGCGCGTTGCAAAATGCTGTTTCGACCGCGCTCCCCCGCGGGCCGATGAGCAGGTCGACATGCGCCACTTCGTTGCCGTCTCCTACCAGCGATTCACCGACCATTACTTTCGAGATCTTTGCCATGCCAATTTCCTCCAAGACACAGTTATGGTGTCCAAAGACGCCGCAAACCGAGCGAGCGCTCGATGGACAGCTATCCTTGTTGGCAGCGCCCGGACATCCGGACCGGTTGGCTGGATAGCCGCGGAAGCCCAGCTTCCGCTCCTGAAAGTCAACCACCAACGTTCCGATTATGCAAGCTGAACGCCGAGGAGGTGGACTAAAAGAGTAGCCACGGTCAGGTCGGCCGAGGTGCCGGGGTTAACGTTGTCCGCCTTCAGCCGGCGGTCGAGCCCCATGAGCAGACGAATGCGTGACGCCTCGTCGCCATTGGCATGCAGCGCCGCTTCAACGGCAAGGGCTTCTTGCCGTGCCTGATTTGCGGTTTCAGCGCCATGGTTGCGCACCACGTGACTGTCGGGGAAGCCGGCGAGAAACGCCATATAGGCGAACACCGTCGGCCACATGCCGTCTTCCCCGCGTGCCAACGCCGCTTCCAGAGCCGCAAGCCCGACGCTGAACACGTCGCCGAAACCGGTAACATACTGGCGGGCGATCATGTCACGGTCGGCCGCCTCCCGCATGGCTTCGAGCAGATGAACTTTCGGCTCCTGCCGCACATCGTTCGCGGCCTCGCCAAGGCCGCCCGGCGCGGCCGCGACGATCGCCTCGAACACCGCCCTGGTATCGTCCATGTTCATCGCGCGCAGCACCGCGTCGAGATTGTCGTGCAGCCTGCCGCCGGTCATTTGGGCGGCGCATAGCAGAGGCCCTGCCAGAAGGATGATACCGAGATTGGTGTTGGTCGCGACCGCCAGACGTGTCGCGCGGACCGCTTCCAGCATGCGCTGTCCGACCGGCAGGCGAGGATCTGTCAGCGGCGCGGACGAGACCTCTGCGCTCGTCATGAACTGGGCGGCAGACATGCCGTGCCCGTCGGCGAACAGATGGACGTTGCCGGGCTTCAGCGCCTCAATCTCCATCCGGCAGGAATCCTTGTAGGCAACCCGGAGGCGTTCTCGCGAAAGCGCCATGCTACCGGCTCGTCACGAATTCGCCGGCGCCGTAAGGCGGTAGGCGCGCGCCGCCGCCGCCTCGGTGCGATCAGCCAGGAATTTCAGCAGGGCATCGGCAATCGCATCGGCGATGTTCACCGCGACGACCGATTGAAGCCCGGACCAGGCGGGCATGCTGTTGACCTCCAGCACGAACAGCTTGCCGTCGGTTGCCGGCACGATATCGACGCCGGCGAAATCCGCGCCGATAGCGGCAGCGGCGGCTCTTGCCAGCGCCGCTAATTCGGTTTCGCCCTGCCCCGAAACCAACTCGGGCACTGCCCCGCGATTGATGTTGGTGATCCAGTCGTCGCCACGCCGGCTCATCATCGCCAGGACTTCGCCGGCGCAGACGAAAACGCGAAAATCGCGGAAAGGAGGGCCGGGACGCGGCACGTAGTGCTGGAGATAGTAGACGCCGTTCACCTCGTCCTCGGCGGGGAGATCGGACAGTGTTTCGATCAGCCTGATGCCGCGACCCTGTGCGCCGAAGAGCGGCTTCAGCACCAGCGGCGTAAACGGCAGTTCGCGTCCGGCGATCGCTTCGGCCATGGCACGTCCCTCGACCGCGAATGTCGGCGGCGTCGGCAGGCCGGCATCCTTCAGGAGGAAGGTCGTCATCGATTTGTCGACGCAGCGTTCTATCGCCTGTGCGGAATTCCACACCGGAATGGAAAGCTTGCCGAATGCGTGCAGCACGCCGAGGCGGCGGGTGACCGCCTCGAACGACCCGGCGGCGATCGAACGGACCAGCACGGCGTCGGGCAGCGCGCCGTCGAAGCCGGGGATCGACAGTCCGCTCGGGCTGCCGGTGTCGAACGCGATCGCCGCCAGCGGCACGGTTGCGACCACCGCGCCGCTACGGTCCAGCCTTGCCGCCAGGCCCCTGGCGCGGGCGTCCGAGACGTCGCTGACGATCAGGATGCGGGGGATCATGTCACGCCTCGGATACCGGATACCGAAGGCGCGAGCGGGCGGCCCGGCAGGCGGATGAACGAGGAATCCATTGCAGCGCCATGGTCTAACCGAGACTCCGTTCGAGCATCTGCAGATCACGCTCGCCGGCGCGAAACGTATCGCCGGTTTCGATGGCCGTGACGATCACTTCGGCCGGGCTGAACAGCAGCGGATCGATGGCATAGAAATCGCCCTTGAACCGCTTGAAGACCTCGGCAAAGGGGTGGCCGTGGTCCCGCGAGGCGCGGCTCGGCAGTTGCTCGGCGAGCTCCCTGGCGTCTTTCGACGTGCCCTTTACGAAGAGCTGGACGCTGCCGCCATAGATGATGGCGTCGTTGGTTCTGCCCATGGCGGTCAGGAAATCCGGATGGGGGGCGGGGACAGGTGCCGTTCCGATGCCGTCGACGACGTTCTCCAGCGGAAACTTGAGATCGTTGGTCTTGTGCAAGGCAACCTCGAGCGCGCGCGCAACGATCTGCACGCCGCCCGCAAGGCTTTGTGTCGGCGCGTAGAGGAAGGTGAGCTTTTCGGTTGCCAGTCCGGTTGCCTTGCCGACCTTCTCGACAATCGCTTGGGGCGGCGGTTCGGCCGTCTCCAGGATAAGCACGGCGGATGAGGCGGTGTCGCGATAGGAAAGAGCTTCGAACAGCGGTTCGACGCGGGCGAGCGCCCGCGCCGGTCCCGATCCCATGGCGAAATAATCCTGGCTCGACAGGTTCCAGCCCGCATACTGGCTGCCCAGGCAGGCAAGCACCGGCTGCGAAGACCGCACTTCGACGGTGAGCGGCCATTTCTGCGACGCGCGGTCCATACAGACCGAAACGCTGCCGAGACCGCCCATCGCGGCTTCCGCCATGCGCAGCCCGGCCTCGACGCCGCCAGAGGCCTTGGCGCCGGCATCGATCAGGCACTCGCCCAATGGCCCGGTGGAAACGGCGATACGCAGGCGTTCGGCGTCGCCGATCATGCCGTCGATGATGCGCTGCGCATTGTCATTCAGGAATGCCGAACCGTCTTTCATGTCCGGTCTCCTTCCCACTGGTGTTGCAATCGGCTGGCTTGTGCCTTGATGAGCCGCCTGGTCAAATCGGCGCTCGGACCGCGCGCGAAGATGGTGCAGACAGGATCGCCAGCGATCAGACGGGTGCCGGGCGACTGATGGTCGGCAGTCCATTCAGGCCAGGCAACCGATGGAAACTGGGCGATCGGCGTCGCGGCGTAGGTCACCATCGATGCCATCGAATCGACGAAGCGCGGCAGGCGGCAGGCCCTGCCTGCCGCGGCGCGCAGATGCGCTTCGATCAGAGGCGCGTCGGCATCGTCGAAAATGTCGAGCGTGGCGCCTGGCCTCGGATTGATCTCGATGAGCTTGTAGCCATCCGGTCCGCGAATGAGATCGGCGCTGCACAATCCAACCAGGCCGGCGCGGCGCACCAGAGCTGAAAGCCAGCCGCGGATCATCGCCGCCTGCCTGCGATCGAAGCGTCTCAACCGCACGGCGCCGCCATAGCGATAGGGCGCTGCCGGGGCAGGCGACGCCCATTGTTGGCTGAAGCCGACGATATCAGCGCTTTGGCCGTCGCCGACGAACAGGGCCGAGATGCTGCGGCCGGCAACGAAACGCTGGAAATAGCGGCCGCCAGGAGCCTGACTCCTCAATACCGGGGCTTCTCCGGCGGCCCGTCTGATATGCGTGCCGCCGGCGCCGCCCGCCGTCTTGACCACCCAGTTCTCCGGATCAGGCGGCCGGTCCCATCGGAATTCCGGATGCGGGATGCCGAGCTCGGCGCAATCGGCGGCCAGCAATTGCGGGTCCTTGATCCTGCGGATCGCGGCGCCGCTATTGCCGGCGAGCGGAAAATGGCGCGCGACCTCGTCTACGGTCTCCGTCATCCGCTCGAAGCCCGAGCCCAGGACAATGGCGACCGGCTGGTCGTCTCCAGACAGTTGCCGAAGCGTCTCAATGATGCGCTCGCTGTCGATGCCGCCCTGTAGGTCGCCCGGCAGCATCGTCGCGCGTTCGGCGAGCGCGACCGTGTCGGTGTCGCAAAAGAAATCGGCGACCAGCGGACGATAGCCGGCGCGACGCGCAGCGGCAGCCAGCGCCCGGCCTGAAATCGCCGCGATCAGGAGAGATCCGGCATTATTTGGCGGTTTCGCGTGCAAGGGAAAATGCTTCCTGGAAATCCAGCGTGATGGTTTTTTCGGATTCGATCATTCTTTTGAAGAGGCCGAATTCGACCTTGTATTTCACGTTGCCGATGGCAAGCGGACCAATGCCGACAGCTTTTGCCGCTTCGAGCGGATCGCCATTGGCATTGACGGCCACGCCTTCGATGCCGGCCGGCGGAACCGCATTGACGTCGGCGGCAATAAGCAGACCATTGCCTTTCAACTGGGCTTTCGAAACCACCTGGACGCCAGCCTTGGCGCACGCCAGGATCACCTCGCTCGCCTCGACCAGCTTCGTTTTGCGGGCGTCGCTCGATCCGTCAGCCGCATCTACGGCGATGTTGAATCGACTTTTGATCTCGGCCGCGATCTGCTCGACCCTTTCGATTCCGTCATGACCGACAAGCGTGACCCGGGCGCCTTCCCTGGCGGCGATGACGGCGGTGCAGAAGCCAACGACGCCGGTGGCGCCGAAAACAGCGATCCTCGTGTCTTTCAGTCCGCGCTCGAATTTCTTCTCCAGCGCTTTCTCGACCTTGGCCACCATCGCCGCGGCCGTGGTGAATGAGCCGGCCGGATCGGCGAATACCGAAACCTGGAAAGGCGGCACCATCGCTCTTCGCGCTGCGTCGAACATGTCGAGCGCCAGCGAGGCGTCCTTCCCGGCGATGAAGATGCCGGTATCGACGCCCGCATCGGGCGGGCGCGAAAAGATCGCGTCCTGCACGAGGCCTGTCACCTCGCCAAGGCTTACATCGACATAGGGGACGACGGCGTCGAAGCCTGCGTCGAGCGCCATGTTCACGTCGAAAGGGCTCATATGCTTCAACGGCGTCAGCATGTGCAGGATATGTTTACGGGCCATTTCTCGCCTTTCTGCTTGAAAGTGATCGCGTTGCCGAGCCGTCAGCTGCCGACGAGATCAAGTTTGGTCGAACTGATCTTCGCGCCGGAATTCCTGCCCTTGACGATCTTGATCTGGATGCCGTTTTCAACTTTCTGCTGAACCGCGCTGACGAAGCTGACTGCGGCGTCTTGCGATGGGGCGAAGGCAAATCCTGTTGGTCCCCACGAGCTTTGGCCGATGCCGACGGCGCCTGCTTCATTGAGACCGTGGGCCACCCTCTCGACCCGCTTGGAGGTGAACACGCCGCCTTGCGCCGGGGCAAAATGGGTGCCGATCAGCATTTGGATCGCGGCGACGGCGGCGCCGAAGGCTGGAAGGTCGTGCTCGATCAAAGCCGGCATAATGCCCATCAGCACCCGCCGGCAGATCTCGCCGCTGCCGGCCGCCGGAAACGGCGGCAGCGAACGAAACGCCGCGATCTCGGCATCGCCATGCAGTCCATGGCCGCCGTGGTCGAGGATCATGATGACGCGCCACTCTTCCGGGAACGGCAGGCGCGCCACGACCGGCGGCGGCCTGCCGCTGTCGTCCTTGCCGGCGTCGACAATGACACCACCGCGTTCGAAACTGGCGATGCCGATGCCGGATCGGCCGCCGCGCTCGAGCAGGGTCGCGTCGCCGCCGATATCGAGAGGTAATTTGTGGAGCGTGCGCAGCGCCGAGGCGACGGCAAGGGCGATCTGCGTGCCGGAGCCCAGGCCGGCATGGCTCGGGATCGACTGTTCGACCACCAGCCGGTGCTGGCCGCGAATGCCGAGATGGCTGCAGAGCGTCGACAAATGCTCGCTGGCGCGACGGCTTTCGGTGCCTTCGACGATGGTCTCGCTGGACCGCGACAGAGTGACGACGGTTTCGGGTTCGCTTAATGGTAGCCCGACGCTGCCAAAGCGGCGGCCGGTATCGCCATTGAGATCGAGGAAGCCAAGGTGCAGGCGGGCGGGCACTCGTATGGTAACAGAATTCGACATCTACCCCCCGATGGGTGCATCATAGACGCATCATGGAAGTTTAGGTGCCCGTCACCATGATAGCTGTTTTCGTCGAAGGGGCAAGCCGGAGAGAGTGCATTCGTTTTATCTGTTTTGGTCCCGGCATGACAGACCGGGCAGTTCGCGGAGATCGAGATGAGCGAGACAGCTAAGGAAAAGGTCTATTCGGAAGCCGAGATTGCTGAGCGGCTCGAGAAGGAGCTGCCGAAATGGCGCTACGAGAACGGCTGGATCCGGCGCAAGTACAAGACCCACAGCTGGAAATCGACACTTATGGTCATCAACACGGTCGGCCATCTCGCCGAGGCGGCGTGGCACCATCCCGACATCACCGCCTCCTATGCCTGGGTCGAGGTGCGCCTGATGAACCACGCAGCGAAGGGGATCACCGACAAAGACTTCGAATTGGCCAAAAAGATCGAGGATGTCGTCCAGTGGCAGCCGGCCAAGGAAGGCGGCGCGCTGGAAGGCACTCCGCCGACCGATCAGCGCTTCGCTTACATCAAATATGATTAGCGCGATCGGAATTTGTAGATAGCGTATGAAAACATTCGCTAATCTGCTGGCAGGCGGGGTTCACGGCCAATCCAGTTTCGTCTAGGATCGAGCCGGCACCAGAAAGTAGCTTAGTGGATGGCGGTTGCTTGGATCGGCAACCGGGAAACGCTGGTCGAGCGCGCGGCTGCACATGCCGCCGCGCTGTTGGGGTCGAGCCGGTGCCCGGTTTTCAGCTTGGATACGGATATACACGGCACCAGGGCGGCGATCGCGCTGGCTGAGCGGGTTGGCGCGGCATACGATCATGCCGCCGATGGCGCGGCACTTTCGCGGGAGACCGCGCTTTTTACCGATAAGGGCGCGATGACCGTCGCGCCCGGCGAGACGCGCCGGCGCGCCGATGTCGTGGTGATTGTGGGCGAACTCCCGCAAATCCATCATGAATTTGTCGGCGAGCTTGCTGAGACGGTTCCCGATCTCTCGGCCAAGAATCAGCGCGAAATCTTTCTGGTCGGATCGAAAGGGGCGTCTGCTCCGCCGCTGAACAACGGGCGGACGGCGACGCTCCTTTCCTGCGGCGAGGCAAGCCTCGGCGCGACGCTGGCGGCGCTGAGGGCGCAGTGCAGGGGGCGTCGGACATCGCAACCGGTGTCGAATTTCGACGATTTCGCCAAAGCCCTGGAGGCTGCGCATTTTCCCGTCTTCCTGTTTTCAGGCGACGCAACCGAAGGGCTGGCGCTGGAGATGCTGCAAGGACTGATCGCCGATCTCAACCGCAAGTCACGCGCATCCGGCCTTCATCTGCCGGCGAACGAAAACGGCTGGGGAAGCGCGCTCGCCTCGACCTGGATGACGGGTTTCCCGTTGCGCACCGGCTTTGCGCGCGGCTTCCCGGAATTCGACCCCTGGCGTTACGATGTCGCGCGCATGATCGCTGCCGGCGAAGCCGACCTGCACCTGCGGATCTCTTCCTCAATTGTCCAGCCGCAGAAGAAAAAGAACCGCATGGCGCTGATTGTGCTGGCGAAAACGCAGGAGCCGATCGCGGGTGCTGCAGTCACCATCGCCATTGGCGAAGCGGGCGTCGATCACGAGGCGGTGGTCTATTCCAGCCGCACCGGTTCGCTAAGGTCGGTCGATGTGCGAGCGGCGTCGGAACTGCCCTCCGCTGCAACTGTTATCCGCCTGGTCGCCAGTCATGTCTCCGCCGAGGCCGCGTTGCCATGCTGACGAAAATCTCGGGCGGCGACATCATCGATCCGGTCAACGGCCGTCTCGGCAAGGGCGACCTCTGGATCAGGGACGACAAGATCGTTGCGGCGCCGGCGGGGGGCGCTGCTGACCGGACCATCGACGCTGCCGGCTGCATCGTGATGGCGGGCGCCATCGACATCCATTCCCACATCGGCGGCGGCAACGTGAATACGGCACGGCTGCTGTTGCCCGAGCAGCATGCCGCGCATCAGGCGCGGCCGGCGACGACGCCGCTCTCCAACGCGGGCTGGTCGACCTTCCAGACGGGCTGCCTCTACGCCAAAATGGGTTTCACGACGGTCGTCGAGCCGGCGATGTCGCCGGGAGCCGCACTTCACACCCACCTCGAACTGGCCGACATCCCGATCATCGACAAGGCGACGCTCGCCATTCTCGGCAACGACGATTTCCTGCTGTCGATGATCCGCGACGACGCCCCCTCAAAGATGATCGAAGACTATGTCGCCTGGACGGTCGCCTCGACGCGGGCGCTTGGGGTCAAGGTGATCAACGCCGGTGCGGCGGCCGCCTTCAAGGAAAACGTCCGCACCTTCTCGCTGGACGACGTCGTGCCTTCCTATGGCGTCAGCTCGCGCAAGATCGTCAAGACGCTGCAGGCGGCCGTCGACAGTCTCGGCGTCCCGCATCCTCTGCATGTCCATTGCAACAATCTGGGCAGCCCCGGATCGGCGGATACGGCGGCCGCGACGATCGCGGCGGCGGAAGGATTGCCGCTGCACCTCGCGCATCTCCAGTTCTACGGCTACGGCACCGAAGGCAAGCGCAGGTTTTCCTCGGCCGCGGCGCGTCTAGCCGAATTGGTGAACGCGACGCCGGAGGTCACCATCGACATCGGCCAGGTAATGTTCGGCCAGACGGTCACTGTCTCCTCCGACGTCATGCGGCAGTTTTCGGCGCGTGGCAGTGCCCACCCGAAGAAATCCGTCATTCATGATGGGGACGGCAATGGCGGCGGCATCGTGCCCTACAGCTATGGCAAGGATTTCTATGGCACGATGCAGTGGGCGATCGGGCTCGAGCTTTTTCTCCTGATCGACGATCCGTGGCGTGTCTTCTTCACCACCGATCATCCCAATGGCGCGCCCTTTACCGTCTACCCGGCTCTGTTCGAGCTGCTGATGAGCCGGGAAGCGCGCGCCGAAATGATTGCCGAACTTCCAAAATCCGCCATGGCGCTGTCCACCCTGGCCGCGATCGACCGTGAATACACGTTCGAGGAAATTGCCATCATGACGCGCGCGGCCCCAGCCAAGCTGCTCGGGCTGACGGATCGGGGCCATCTCGGCGTCGGCGTCACAGCCGACATCGCCGTCTACCGCAGGGACGAGAATATTGCGAAAATGCTGGGGCAGGCGGCGTATGTCTTCAAGGATGGCGATCTCGTCGTGCAAGATGGGGAGATCACCCATTACCGTTGGGGCAAGGCGCTCAGGCTCAATCCCTCGCCGGACAAGGCGATGGTGCGGCGGCTGGAGGACTATCACCAGCAGCGTTACGGCCTGTCGCTGGACTGGTTCAATTTCCCGGATTCCGCGATAGCGCGCGAACAGCCGTTCGGCGAGGTTGCATGCCGAATGTGAGCGTAAATGGCATAACGATCGACGATACCTTTGCCGAGGCCTTCGGCATGCGCGCAACCGCCATCATCATCACCGCGCCGAACCGGAAATGGGCGCGCCAGGCGGCGATCACGATGACCGGCTTTGCCACCTCGGTGATCGGCTGCGGCTGCGAAGCGGCAATCGATATCGAACTGCCGCCATCGGCCACACCGGATGGCCGGCCCGGCTGCCGCGTGATGATTTTCGCGATGGGAACAGACGAGCTGCAGAAACAACTGCTCAATCGCGTCGGCCAGTGTGTCTTGACCTCGCCGGGTTCGGCCTGCTTCGCCGGACTGGAGGGCAGCGCCGAGTTGAAGCTCGGTTCGGCGCTGCGCTATTTCGGCGACGGCTGGCAGATCTCCAAGAAAATCGGCGGCAGGCATTTTTGGCGCGTTCCCGTCATGGATGGCGAATTCCTGTGCGAAGCAACGACCGGGTTGACGAAGGGTGCCGTCGGCGGCGGCAATTTCTTCGTCATGGCTGAAAGCAGCGCCAAGGCCTTGGTTGCTGCCGAGGCCGCCGTTGCCGCGATAGGCCTGGTGCCCGGCGCGATCGTGCCGTTTCCGGGCGGCATCGCCCGTTCGGGTTCCAAGATCGGTGGTAAATACAAGGGCATGATCGCCTCGGCCAACGAAGCCTACGCGCCGACACTGCGCGGTGTTGTCAGGAGTGAGCTCGGGCCCGACATCAACGCCGTCCTGGAAATCGTCATCGACGGCGAGACCAACGATGCCGTTGCCGCCGCGATGAAGGCCGGCATCAAGGCCGTCATCGAGCTTGGGCCGAAGCGAGGCGCGGTTCGCATAAGCGCCGGCAATTACGGCGGCAAGCTCGGCAAGTTCATCTATTCGCTGAAGGATATGCTGCCATGAAGGCGCTGACCTTCACCCTTGTCGCCGAGCCGCCCGAGCGCCTTGACCTGTCGCCGCTGACGCCGGAGCGGCTTGCCGGGATGGAAAGGCGCGATATCGAAAAAGTCCAGATCGGCATGTCGAAGCATGGATCGAAGGTCGGCGATATCTTTCGCCTCGCCGGCAACGATCCGCTGGACATCGTGTTCGAAGGTGGAAGCGCGCGCCTCGACCGCGTGGCGGAGGGCATGCGGGGCGGTTCGGTTCGCGTCGTCGGTAATGCCGGCGCCCAGGCCGGGCGTGCCATGCGCGGCGGCAAACTCACGGTCGAAGGCAATGCCGGTCCGCATGCCGGCTCCGGCATGCGCGGCGGCAGGCTTGAAATAACAGGCAACGCCGGTGATCACCTTGGGGCGCCGCTCGCCGGGGAACTGGCCGGCATGAATGGCGGCGTGCTGATCGTCAGGGGCAAAGCCGGCGCTTTTTCCGCCGACCGCATGCGGCGCGGCCTGGTCGCGGTGCTGAAAGGCTCAGGCGACCATGCCGGCAGCCGCATGATCGCCGGCACGCTGGTGGTGGCTGGCGGCACCGGCGAGATGCCGGGCTATCTGATGCGTCGCGGTTCGATCCTTCTCGATCGCGCGCCGAAAAGCCTGTCGCCGAGCTTCGTCGAATGCGGCGCGCCAGTGAGTGTCTTCGCCGCCATCGTCGATCGCCATCTGATCGCCGAGGGTATTTTGAAACGGCCGCTTCTGGGCAAGGCGCCGCAGAAATATGGCGGTGACAACGCGGTGCTTGGAATGGGTGAGGTTCTTTTCCCTCGCTGAGGTCTACTGCTGATAGCGCAATGCCTTCAGCGCCATGCTCCAGCCGACAGCTGCATGTTCCGGTTGAACTGCTGATTTCTTCCCGCGAGGGTATTTCGCACGGCGTTTGGCTTTGCGACGTTTTGGAAGAAACCACACCATCCCAAACCTAAGCCCCTGCCACCTATTGGGCAATGAGGCTGACTCGGTGTTCTCCAGCAGAACGTTTTTGTGTCAATGTGCCTAAAATATCAACATGGTAGAGTGATTGCGCTTTTTTAGGCGCAGTATCAGCAGCGCACAGCAAGAATCCATGTTGCCAAGTGAAGAGTTTTAGTTAACGTAAAGAAACCACAAAACCACATGATAGAAAAAGGGGAACGACAAATGAGCGAGTCAAGCAGGCGCGATTTCATGAAAGGCATGGCGGCGTTCGGAGCGGGCGCCGGGCTAATGGTGATCAACCCGGAATTCCTGGTCTCTGGCGCGGCTGCGCAGGCGGGCAAGCAACTGGTCTTCCTGTCGGCCGAGAATATCACCGGCAACTGGGATCCGACGGCGCATACGACGCTGTCGCAGAAGAACATCGAGGGTTTCGTCATGGGCTTCCTGACGCGCACGCCGATGCGCGTCGAAAATCCCGACGAGGTCATCTATGAACTCGCCACAAAGATCACCTTGCTTGAGCCGACCAAGCTTGAGATCAAGTTGCGTGAAGGGGTGAAGTTCCACGACGGAAAACCATTCAAGGCGGAGGACGTCAAGGCGACCTTCGAATACGGCTCGCAGCCCGACCGGCCGGCGCAATGGTATCCAGGTCCGACTGATACGCTGACGATTACGACGCCGGACGACTACACGGTGATTGTCGACACATCGAAGGGCGGCTATCCGGCGCACCTGTTCATCTTCCTCGCCTCCTACCTGCCGATGCTATCGGCAACCGACATCGCCGCCGGGTCGGGCGGACCGCTTTCGCAGCGCCTGAACGGCACCGGGCCTTACAAGTTCGTCGAGCAGCGAGGCAACGACACGGTGCTGGAAGCCTATCCGGACTACTTCCTCGGGGCGCCGGCTATCCCCGGCATCAGCTTCAATTTCGTTGGCGATTCGACCACCCGCATGCTGTCGCTGATGAACGGCCAGGCGTCCATCGTCGAGCGACTCGAACCGGAGCAGGTGGCGACCCTGCAAGGCAACGAGAAGGTGGCTATCAGCAGCGTGGTCTCGGTCGAGAACAAGTATCTGTGGTTCCGCTGCTCCAAGCCGCCGTTCGACGACCCTCGCGTTCGCATGGCGGCCTGTCACGCGATAGACCGGTCCATGCTGCTCGAAATCCTCGGGGAGGCCGGCCATGCCTCGGCGAATTATGTCTCGCCGGTGAAGTTCGGCTATATCGACCTGCCCAACTATCCGGAATACAGCCCGGAGAAGTGCCAGGCCCTGCTCGCCGAAGCAGGTTTCCCGAAGGGGCAAGGTCTCCCCGAACTCGAATACATCACCTCAGTCGGGTTCTATCCCAAGACCAAGGAGTATGGCGAGGTGATCACGGCCATGCTGCAGGAGCAGGGGTTTCCCGTCACGCTGTCGGTGCTGGAGATCGCGGCGTGGAACGAGCGCCTCTACGACCGTCCCGGCGGCGGTCCGGGCCATATGGTCGACTGCGGCTGGTCGACCGGATCGCCGGAGCCGGACCTCGTGCTGCGTACGCATTTCCATTCCTCGTCCAAGCGTATCACCGGCATCGTCGATCCCGAACTGGACGCCTCACTCGACAAGGAGCGCAGCGCCGCGTCGCTGGAGGAGCGCAAGCAGATCCTCCAGACCGAGACCATGCCGATGATTGCCGCGAAGGTGCCGTCGTTCTCACTGTTCACCTCCGTCATGATCCACGCGATGGACAAATCTCTCACGGGGCTCTTCATCTATCCGGACGGTTCCATGGATGCGTCGAAGGGGGCGTTTGCCTGATTTGGCGCCAGCCGCGGCCCGGGAGAAAACAACCTGGGCCGTATCGGTCGTCGACGGCCGGGTGGCCGGACACACGGACTCGGCTGCCGGCAACCAGTCCCTCGGGCTTCTTCGCAGCAGGAGATGGAATGTTCATCATTAGCTTTCTTGTCCGCCGCCTGGCCCAGGGTGCGCTGATCATCTTTCTCGTTACGCTGCTGATCTTCACATTGCTTCGCGTCGTTCCGGGCGATCCCGTCCGGTTGATGGCGGGCGGAATGGCGCCCGAGGCGCTGATCGAGCAGATCGCTAAGGAGATGGGGCTTCGCGACCCGGTGCTGGTTCAATTTGGGCGCTACATGAGCGGCGTCGTCAGGGGCGACCTCGGTCAGTCGTTCGTTCGACCGGCCAGCGGCGCCTCCACCGGCGGATCCAGTTTCGGGGATGCCACGCGCGGCGAGCGCGCCGACGTGCTCACCCTTATCGGCGAGACCCTGCCGATGACGCTGCAGCTCGCCTTTCTGGCGATCGTGTTCGCGATGCTCTTTTCGTTCCTGGTCGGCATCCCGGCCGGATTGTCTCCTGGACGATGGCCGGACAGGGTCGCCTTTTACGTGTCGTCGATCTTCATATCCTTGCCGGGTTTCTGGCTCGGCATCGTGCTTGCGCTGCTGCTCTCCGTGAAGCTCGGATGGCTGCCGGCGATCGGCTACAAGGGCTTTGCCTACACCATCCTGCCGGCAATCGTGCTGGCAGTCGAACTTTCGCCAGTTCTTATCCGGACGCTGACCGGCTCGATTTCCTCGGCAATGATGATGCCGTTCATTGCAGTCGGCCGCGTGCGCGGGCTCAGCCAGCGCCGGATCATCTTCGCGCATGCGCTCCGCAACGCCTCGGTTCCGCTGCTCAATCTCCTCGGCATCCAGATCAGCGGCCTGCTCGGCGGCGTGCTCGTCATCGAATTCATCTTCGACTATCCCGGACTGGGGCTTCTGACCATCAACGCCGTGCTGCAGCGCGACTTTCCGCTGATTCAGGGCATCGCGATCGTCACCAGCGCCATCTTCGTCCTGATCAACATCGCGGTCGATCTGATCGCCACCCTGATCGATCCGAGACTGGAATACTGATGAGCGTCGCGCAAACCAACCTGAGCCTGAAGGTAACCGCGCCGGAAGCGCAGCGCGGCGCTTCGCTGTCCCGGCGGATATGGAAGGCGGCGCTCGCGTCGAACGAGTTCCGGGTCGGCCTCGTGATCTTCGCCGTACTCGGTCTCGCGGCGCTGCTCTACCCGGCCTTGAGCGGCATCGATCCCACCAAGATGAACGTTGCCGGCCGTTTGCAGTCGCCGCCCTTCCTCGGTGACAAATGGAGCTGGGCGGCACCGCTCGGCACCGATCAGATCGGTCGCGACATGCTCGTGCGCAGTCTGGTGGGATTGCGCTATTCGCTGCTGATCGGCCTGTCCACCGTGGTGGTGATGCTGATCATCGGCTGCTCGCTCGGCACGCTTGCCGGCTTTTATGGGGGCAGGATCGACATGGTGATCATGCGGATCACCGACGCGCAGCTCTCCATCCCGATGATCATCCTCGCGATCACGGTTCTCGGAGTATCGCGGCCGACGATTCCGGCGATTATCCTTGTGCTCGGGCTTTCGAGCTGGCCGGTCTATGCCCGCGTCACGCGCAGTGTCGTGATGACCGAACGCAAGAGCGAATATGTGCGTGCCGCCCAGGTCAGCGGCGCTTCGGATTTTCGCATCATGGTCTGGCTGCTCGCGCCGCTGGTGCTGCCGCCGATCATCTTCGTGTCGGTGCTCGACGTGGCGCGCATGATGATCTTCGAGTCGATCCTCGGCTTTATCGGCCTCGGCGTGCAGCCTCCAACGCCGACCTTCGGCAACATCATCTCCGATGGCAGGAAATACCTGCTCAATGCATGGTGGATTGCCACCATGCCGGGGGTGTTCCTGTGCCTTACCCTCACCAGCATCAATCTCATGGGCGCTTCGCTCGAGCGGGCCCGCAACCGGATCTACGGAGGCGTGTCGTGAACAGCAGCCCGGTCCTGTCGGTTAAAAATCTCGGCGTGGAAGTGGGCACGGGCGCCGGCGCCCGGCCTGTCCTCTCCGATGTGAGCTTCGATCTCGCTCCGCGCGAAATCGTCGGCATCATCGGGGCCAGCGGTTCGGGCAAGACCGTTCTAGCGCGAGCCCTGGTCAACTGGATCGACCCGCCGCTGCACATCTCGTCCGGCTCGGTCGAGTACAAGTCGCAGAACATCCTCGACCTGGCCGGCGGACGGATGCGCCTGCTGCGCAGGGAGATCGCCTATGTCGGTGCGAATCCCATGGGAGCGCTGGATCCCACTTTGCCGGTCGGCCGCCAGATCGTCGAGAAGCTGAGCGCCGTAGTGCCCGGCATCGATCCCTCGGAGGCCCGCAAGCAGGTCATCGACCTTCTTGGGGCGGTCCGCATTCCCTCGCCACGATTGCGTTTCGACGAGTACCCCTCGCAATTCAGCGGCGGCATGATGCAGCGCGCACTGATCGTCGACGCTTTGGTCAGCAATCCGGCTTTCCTCGTTGCTGACAATGTGACCCAGCCGCTCGACGTGACAGTCGCGGCGCAGGTCTTGCGCTTGATGCGCGAGTTGACGGAGCGTTTCGACACCGCGGTGGTGTTCGTTTCCTCTTCGCTGCCGACGGTCAAGGAGGCGGTCGATCAGGTCCTGGTGCTGTCCGAAGGCAGGATCGTTGAGCGCAACACTCCACAGCGGCTCATCGATGCGCCGCAGCATCCCTATACGCTGCAGTTGATCAGCCAGATACCGAAAATCTGGACGAGCGAAGCGGCCGCAGTTCCACGTACACCTAACGCTGCGAGGCCAACGATCAGCATACGCGACGCCACCCGCACCTACCGTGTCCGCAAACGGGGAACGTTCGCGGCCCACAGCGAGGTTCGCGCCGTGCGCAATGTCACCTTCGACGTGATGCCGGGCGAGAATTTCGGCGTGGTCGGCGAATCCGGTTGCGGCAAGTCCACGCTGATGCGGCTTCTCAGCCGCTTGGAGTTTCCCGACAGCGGCAGCGTCATCTGCAATGGAGAGGACCTCTCGAAACTGAGGGGAAAGAAGCTGCTGAAGTTCCGGCGCGATTTTCAGCTGGTGCTGCAGGATCCGTTCAATTCGCTGCCGCCGCGCACATCGATCGGCGCGATCCTGGAGGAGCCGCTGCGTGTGCACGGCATACGCAATGCGAAGGAAATTCGCGAACGCGTACTGGCGGTCATGGCCGAGGTCGAGCTTCCCGCGAAGTTTTATGATGAATTGCCGCTTGGGCTCAGTGCCGGTCAACGCCAACGCGTCAACGTCGCCCGCGCCATGGTGCTCGAGCCGAAGGTGCTCATCATGGACGAGACGCTATCGTCGCTTGACCAGACCGAGCAGTTCCGCTTGCTGGCGCTGTTCGAAAAACTGCAGGCCCAGCACGGCCTGACCTACGTCTTCATTTCACATGACCTTGCAATGGTCCGTCGCGTTTGCAACCGGGTCGCCGTGATGTATCTCGGCGAGGTGGTGGAGATCGCCCACAATGAGCGTCTTTTCTTCGATCCGGGGCATCCGTACACGAAGGCGCTGTTGAGCGCGGTCCCGACGCTGGAAGAGCGCCGTTACAAGCCGGAGGACTGCCTGCTCGAGGGAGAGCCGCCGAGCCCGATCGACCTGCCGCCGGGTTGCAGTTTCGCCAGCCGCTGTCCGCATGCCTTCGACCGGTGCCGTGCCGAGAGCCCGACGCTGACGGTGCGAAATCACGGCGAGTTGGCGGCCTGCTTTCTCGTTGAAATATCGGGGGCCCGCGCCGCCGCATGATGGACAAGAAAAGACGGGGAGGAACATACCGATGGAAGCGAAATCCGCATGAGCGATCCTGAAGATCGCTTGCAATACGCACTGGCTGAACTCGAAAGGCACGGGCGCGTATCGGTGCAAGCACTCGCGGAGCATTTCCAGGTCAGCCGGGAAACGGTACGTCGCGACCTGAAGCAACTGGAACTCGAGGGGCACCTGCGGTGCATCTATGGCGGAGGCGTCAAGCCGCGCCCGGACGCCGACGAACCCATCGCCGACCGGATGCGGCTGAACGCGCGCGAGAAGGCGCGCATCGCCGAATGCGCGGCGACTCTGCTCAGAGACCATATCAAGATCTTCGTCGACACCGGCACGACGACGCTGGCCTTCGCCAAACATCTGAGGAACTGGCCTGATATCACCGTCTACACCAACTCGCTCGATATCGTCGCGCTGCTCGCCGATGCCGGGCATCCCAATCTCGTGGCGGTCGGCGGCGACGTCAGGGCGAGCTACCGGGCCTTCATGGGTCAGGATCCGGTCGATCTCGTCACGCGGCATCTGTTCGACATCGCCTTCGTCAGCATTGCAACCGTCGATGGCAGGTTCGGCTTCATGGACCTTGGACAAGACGAGGCGAACATTCGCCGCGCGCTGCGAAAGCACTCCAAACAGTGCGTCATGCTGGCGGACAGCAGCAAGTTCGGCCGGCAGGGCTCCATCTGCACATACGAATTCCGGGACGTCGACATCCTGATCACCGACGCTCCCCTCAAGGCGGACTTCGCCGCGCAAATGGATCAGGCGCAGGTAAAGGTGCTCTATGCTTGAAATTCGCAAGGACCCGTCGGCTTTTCCCGGCATCGATGCCGAAGCCCTCCATCGGATGATGGATGAGGTTTCCGCCTTCGGCGGTGGTCCGGACGGCTCGACGACGCGACTGACCCTATCACGCGAGGATGGACTGGCACGCGACTGGCTGGCTGCATGGTTTGCGCAGGAAGGCCTGCGCCTTGAGGTCGACTCTATCGGCAACATGTACGGATTTCTCGACTGGGCCGGCAGGGATGCCCCCTGCATCATGTGCGGGTCGCATCTCGACAGTCAGCCGAATGGTGGACGTTTCGACGGCGCCTATGGAGTGATCGCAGCCTGCAGCGCGATAGAGGCGATCCGGCGCCGGGTGGCTGAAACCGGCATCACGCCGAAATGCAACTTCGTCGTCGTCAACTGGACCAACGAGGAAGGTGCGCGA
This sequence comes from Mesorhizobium sp. BHscii, assembly GCF_053848065.1. NCBI lineage: Bacteria > Pseudomonadati > Pseudomonadota > Alphaproteobacteria > Hyphomicrobiales > Phyllobacteriaceae > Mesorhizobium > Mesorhizobium sp. BHscii. The sequence goes on from NZ_JBSPKW010000002.1 coordinate 391,010, forward strand.
TTTCAGCCCAGCCTGCTTGGCAGCAGCGTCAATTCCGGCGAGGTCAACCTCGATTTTGCGCTGGCGCGTCGGGACGGTTCCGGCGTTTCGGTGGCTGAGGCGCTGGCGGAGATCGGCTATGCGGGCGACGCCGCTCGAGTCGTGCCCGACGCCTTGATCGAGATCCACATCGAAGGTTCGGCCCATCTCGAGAAGGCCGGCCTGCGGATCGGCGCATTCACCCGTTTCTGGGGCGCCGTCAAATATCGTCTCGCGTATGTTGGCCGGCAGGCCCACACCGGCCCCACACCGATGGCCGAGCGGCAGGATGCGCTGCTCGCTGCCGCCTATCTGATCGCCGAACTCAGGGACATGGCCGACAAGTCCGGTCCGGATCTGCACACCTCGGCGGCGCGGCTGGAAGTCTATCCCAATTCACCGAATGTGGTGCCGGGAGAAACGGTGATGTTCATAGAACTGCGGTCGGGAAGCGGCGAGCTTCTGGCTTCCGCCGAAGCGGAACTCAAGGAGAAGATCACAGCCTGCGCCGCGCGCGCCAACACGTCTTTCGAAGTCCGATCCATAGACCGCAGGCGAGCAGGAGAATTCGACGCGGGCTTGATTGATTTAACCGAACAGACCGCCAAATTGCTCGGGCAGACGGTGCTGCGGCTAGACACGATCGGTGGGCACGACGCTGTCAGCATGTCGGCGGTGACGCCGGCGATCGTCATCGGGGTGCCGAGCGTCGGCGGTGTCATCCACCACCCTACGGAGTTTACCACACCCGAAGACCGGCTCCTGGGGACGGAACTGCTCGCGGGGATGCTGTGGCGGTTCTGCGTTGACGGCAACATCCTGAAGAACTGAAGGACAGACAATGAAGACGCTCGGCGAAGCCTCGACCCCCGCGGAAGTTCGTGCCGAGGCGGCGCTCACTGCTGTTGTGGCCTGGACGGGAAAACAGATCGGTTATACCTCAGCTCCTCCGGGTATCGCATCGCCCTCGCATCGCGGCGTCGAAAGCGAAGCCTGGCGAGTGGCGGTCGACCAGCCGTCTCCGGCCTATTTCCTGAAGATCGTGAACTCCGACCAGAAGGCGTTCGTCGATCTGGAGGCTGTGTTTGAAGCCGCCTCCATCGCGGCCGGACTGGGCTGCACGCCAAGTCCACGGCACCTTGCGCGAGAAGCGGACGCGATCGTCTTCGATCTCCTGCCGCCCGGTTGGAAAACAGCGCGCATGGACCATCTGCGACGGGCGGACGTGATGGAACAGGTCATCGCGCTCAAAAAGGCGATCCACAGGGCGCGGCCGTTCACTTTGTGTTGGACGGTATTCGACAGGATCCGGGTGCTGGACAACGCCTGCAAAGCCGCTGGCATCGATCACCCGGACGATCTTTGGTGGATGCTCGACGGCGTCGGTGAGATCGAGCGTTCGATCACGGCTGCGGGTTACGATGTCCGGCCGAGCCACGCCGACGGCCTCGCCTCCAACGTCATGATAAGCCAGGACGGGGCGGTTCAGCTCGTCGATTTCGACGAAGCCCGCAATGTCGACCCTCTCTACGAGATCGGCATTCTACTCAACGAGACCTTTCCGTTCGAAGAAGAGATGCGGCCGGCGCTTGAGATGTTCGAAGGATCGTTCCGTCAGGCTTCCCTCGACCGGTGCCGTGCGTATGCGGCGGCCGACGATCTGATGTGGGGGCTCTGGGGGATGCTTATGAACTCGACATCGCCGCGCGGCGACATCGAGTTTCTGAAATACGCGCAGTGGCGCCTGCTGCGCTGCCGAATGGCTCTTCGCCATCCGGACTTCGAACTGAAATTGAGACGGCTTTGAGCGGCTGCATGGAGGTTCTACATGATTGAGAAGCGGCCGGGCGAGGCGGTGAGCGAAGCCGAGCGGGAGATCGAGGCCGTCATCTGTGCCGTCGAACCATGGGCCGGCCGCGATCTCCGCTACGGGCCGGTGCATGGCGGCATCAGCAATTCCAACTGGCGCGTTCGCATCGCGGGACAGTCGGGGAGCTATTTCGTGAAGGTTCCGGGCCGGGGCACCGAGATGTTCATCGATCGAAAGGCGGCGGCGGAGGCGAGCCGGCGCGCGCACTCGCTCGGTATCGGACCCGCGGTTTACGGCTATCTGGACGAACGCGGCGTCGAGATCGCCGATTTCATGGAGGGGCGGCGCTCCTGTACCAACCGCGATTTCCTCGACCCGGCTGTACGGCGCTCGGTGCTGGGTCTCTACCGGCGCTTCAACGATTCGGGCCTGCTGTCGCTGACCAAGACCGTCTTCGATATGATTGACGAGCATGTCGATCAGGTGCGCGAACTCGGAGGCGCGCTGCCCGCGGATTTTGCCTGGCTGCATCGCCAGTACGGGCTGGCGCGGGCGGCGCTCGAAGCTTCGGGTATCGACCTGGTTCCGTGCTTCAATGATCCGATGCCCGGAAACTTCATGATCGCGCCCGACCGGTCGATGATGCTGATCGATTATGAGTATGCGGCTAACAACGATCGCTGTTACGAACTCGGCATCTGGTGCGGAGAAATGTTCTTCTCCGATGCGGTCGAGGCCGAGGTCATCGAGGAATATTTCGGCAGGTTCGATCCACGGTTGAAGGCCCGCCTTGTGGTGCACAAGGTGCTCGCCGATGTGAAGTGGGGAACCTGGGCGATGGTGCAGAACGTGGTATCGGCGCTCGATTTCGATTTCTACAAATACGGGGCGTGGAAATATATGCGCGCGCGCTCGGTGATGCAGACCCCGCAATGGGTCGAGCATCTCAGGGCGGTCTGACGGGTGTGACTGGCGGAGCAATTCCGACCAGCGATATGTTACATATTTGTGATGAGCCAAAGAGGGCCGTCCGTCTCCAGCTGTCAGGTTGGAATGCAGACGGCATTGCGGTTAAGCCGCCGTGGTGATGGCCGGCATGTCTGCTGGGAGGGTTAGCGGCGGTCGTTGGCAATCAGTTTCGTCAGGCAATCACCCGCCTGGCTCTCAGGCACGCCGAGATCTCTGACACTGTCCATGTGGTTGCGGTTCGTGAGAACAAGCGACGTTGCCGGCGAACCCTGCTGCAGCAGGTTCTCTTTGAATCGATCTGCTTGCTGATGGAAAGGCGGCGTCTCATTGGCTCCGACCAGAACCGTCGCCCTGGTTTGAGGATCATGCCGATAGGCAAGAGGTGTAAACATGGCGACTTCCTCATCGGTGATTCCAATCTCGTTGGCGAGAAAGGAGTTCTGGAGTGGTTTCAAATCGTAGAGCCCGCCGAGCAGAAGAGCTGCCCGCACATTCGAAGGGGTATGCTCGCTGTTGAACAGAAACGTTGAAAGATGTGCTCCGGCCGAATGGCCGCTGACAGTCAGGTTTGCCGGGTCTCCGCCGTGGTCGGCGATATGGGCCAGAACCCACTGCTTGGCGCGGCGCACCTGGTCGACGATCGTGGCCATTCTGACCTTGGGCATCAGAGCATAGTCGACGATGGCGGCTATCGCACCGGCCTGGGTAATCGTCGTCGCCACGTATGAGTAGTCGCGCTTGGAGAACATTCTCCAGTAGCCGCCATGGATAAACATGTGCACCGGCAGGCCGCTTCTTTTGCCCGAGGGAAAGAACAGGTCGATGGTTTCGGTCTGATCCGGCCCATAGGCAACGTCGGCAGTCATTGGAATGGTTGCGCGAACGGCCTCGCTGCGGTGAACGATGTCCTGCACGATTTTGTCAAAATCCGCGACGTGGTCGCGGATGCGAAACGGATCGATTTGCACTCTTCCTCCGCTCAGATGCTGATGGCGAGGTATTTCGCCTCCATGAACTCGGCAATGCCGTGATGCTGGCCGCCCTCGCGGCCAAGGCCGCTCTGCTTCACCCCGCCGAAGGGTGCTGCCGGATCGGACATCAAGCCGCGGTTGAGAGCGATCATCCCGGCTTCGATCTTGGATGCCACCCGCATTCCACGCGCAAGATCGCGCGTGTAGATGTAGGCGGCAAGACCATATTCGGTGTCGTTGGCGCGCGCGATGACGTCGGCTTCCGTTTCGAATCTCGAGATCGGCGCCACCGGCCCAAAAATCTCCTCGTGCGCCATTTCCGCCTCGGCCGGGACGTCGCAGAGCACGGTCGGCGGATAGTAATATCCCGTTCCCGAGCCTGCCTTGCCCCCGCACAGCACCCGCGCGCCACGGGCGACAGCATCGTTGACCAGACGGTCGATCTTGTCGACGGCCTTCCTGGTGATCATCGGCCCGCACTCCGTGGCTGCGTCCGTACCAGCGCCGATCTTGAGTGCCGACATCCGCCTGGCGAGGCATTCGCCAAAAGCATCGTAAACGCCAGACTGGACATAGATGCGGTTTGCAGCCGTGCATGCTTCGCCGGCGTTGCGCATCTTCGCCACCATCGCCCCATCGACCGCCGCGTCAAGATCCGCGTCATCGAACACAAGGAATGGCGCATTGCCGCCAAGTTCCATCGAACACGAAACCACGTGCTTTGCGGCCTCGGCCAGCAGAACGCGCCCTACACCCGTCGAGCCGGTAAAAGAGAGTTTGCGCACCCGCGGATCGGCCAGCAGCGCGGCCGTCACAGGGCCGGGATTGGAGGTTGTCAGAACGTTCACCACACCTGGCGGAACGCCTGCTTCCTGGTAGAGCGCGGCAAGCGCGTAGGCCGTGAGCGGGGTCTCGCTGGCTGGCTTCAAAATTACGGTGCATCCGGCAGCCAAGGCGGGCGCGATCTTGCGCGTCGCCATGGCGGCAGGGAAGTTCCAGGGTGTGACAAGAATGCAGATGCCGATGGGCTCGTAGTCGACCACGATCCGGTTCGTGCCGGAAGGCGCCATTCCGAATTCACCGGTGATGCGAACGGCTTCCTCGGCATTCCAGCGAAAGAATTCCGCAGCATAGGCGATCTCGCCACGCGCGTCCCTGAGTGCCTTGCCGTTTTCCAGCGAGATCAGGGTTGCGAGCGTCTCGGAACGTTGCGTCATCAGCTCGAAGCAACGTCTGAGGATTTCGGAACGCTTGCGGGGTGCCGTTGTGCGCCAGCCATCGGCGGCCTTGGCCGCAGCCTCCACGGCGGCCGCGGCATCTTCGATCGTCGCATCGGGAACGGCGGCGATTACTGCCTCGGTGGAAGGGTCCACGACCTGGATTTCTTTGCTGTCGGCGGATTGCCTCCATTGGCCGCCGATATACAAGCCGTGGGAAAATCTATGGAAGTCGGCAGTGTCCTGCTCGTCCTCCAGCACCTGATGAGATATGTTCATGGCCTGCTCCTCTATTGCTCACACGACGTAGGTGGCGAGGTCGCCATCATAGGCAGCCTGGATCAGGCCCCGCATGGCTGCCAGATCGAATGGACGCGGATTGTTCTTGATGAGACGGTCAATGCCGAGCGCCTGTTCGGCCGTCCAATCGAGCTTGTCGGCGGGAAGCCCGAGCTTGGCCAGCGTAGGCGTGATCCCGATCGCTCCAAACAGCCGGCCGATCTCGTCGATCGCCGCGTCGGCCATCTCACCGGTACTCCGGTCCCCCCCGTCGAGACCAAGGGCAAGGCCGATCTCGGTCATCTCGGCGGCCGCGGCGGCCCGGTTGTACTTCATGACATACGGCAGCATGGTCGCGACACCCAGCCCGTGAGCGGTGTGGGTAAGGGCACCGACCGGATATTGCACCGCGTGCGCCGCCGCAGTTCCGGCCGTACCGAACGCACAGCCGGCTGCAAGCGCGCCCATCATCACATCGGCCCGAGCGTCCTCGTCGGCGGGGTCGCGGTATGCCTTCTCGAGACTGCGGCCAAGCAGCTTGATCGCGAGCAGCGCAAAATGATCGGTCAGCGCGCTCTTGCCAATGAAGACATGCTGTTGCGGCAGGCTGGGGTCAGTGCCGCGCCTGACGGCGGTAAAAGCCTCGATCGCATGTGTCAGCGCGTCTGCGCCCGCGATCGCCGTAAGTCCCGGGGGACATGTCATCGTCAGTTCCGGGTCGCAGATGGCGGCTGCCGCGATCAGATGCGGGCTGGAGATTCCTACCTTCATGGTGCGATCCGGATCGGAAATCACCGCGACAGGGGTCACTTCCGAGCCGGTGCCGGCTGTCGTTGGCACGGCGATCAACGGCAGCGTCGGACCGGGCACCTTGAACTCGCCGTAGTAGTCCTGGAGCAGGCCGCCGTGACTGATGAGCAACGCGGCGCATTTGGCCATATCGAGACAACTGCCACCTCCGATGCCGATCACCATGTCCGGCGCAAACTCTCGCGCCATCTCTACGCAGACGGCAACCGTGTCTCGTGGCACATCGGGCAGCACACGGTCGTGCACCAGCACATCGATCGATGCGCACTCGAGCGCCTCCAAGATCTCTGCGAAGGCGACAGTTGCGGCAAAGCGCTCGTCCGTACAGACAAGAGCGCGACGGCCCAGCCTGGCTGCAACGGTTGGAATGACATGGCGCTGGCCCTTCCCGAAGAGGATCTCACGCGGGAGCCTTACGGCAGCGAAGAGGCTCATGTTCGTCCCTCGATGATGTTGGGAGTGGAAAGCGAAAGCTCGCCGAGCTCGGCCCTAAATATCCTGTATTAAATCGTATATGATATAGGATTGTATTGAGCGAAGCATCGTGTTAGCCAGTGATCCTGTCAAGAGGCAAAGATGCAGGTCATGAACTTAAGCAATGCCCGAGAAGCCGACCCCGCTAGCGGACGCATCCAGCGATCCAACAGCCTGGTGGAGGACGTGTATGAAGCGATCTTCGCGCAACTCATGTCACTGAAGATCGCGCCTGGCTCACGGATCACCGTCGACAGTCTGGTCAAGGAACTCGATGTATCCCACACGCCAATCCGTGAAGCGCTTGGCCGCCTCGAAGGCGAAGGCCTTGTGCTGAAGACACATTTGATCGGCTACCGCGCCGCGCCGCAGATAACCAAGCGCCGATTTGACGAACTTTATGAGCTTCGCCTGCTGCTCGAGCCGCATGGGGCGGCCAAAGCAGCCGCATTGATGGATGAGGCGAAACTTGCGGTGCTTCAAGAGTCCGCAGGGGGCATGGCGCGCCGCGAAGGCAAGGATGAACGCCTGCGTTACTCAAACTTCGCGCGGCAGGACGCCATTTTCCACGACAGGATCATGGAATTTGCCAACAATGATCTCGTGCGCGAGACTCTCGCATTCCAGCACACGCACTTCCACATCTTCCGCCTGATGTTCCATTCACGCGTTACCGAGGAAGCGCTCGACGAGCATGAGGCCATCCTGGCCGCCTTCGCTGCCTCCGATCCCGCTGCGGCGGAACAGGCAATGCGCCGTCATATCGAGCATTCTCGTGATCGTTTGCTGCTGGCGTTCGATTGAGACTGTCACGATGTCCGTCACCGTCCACATCGGGAGCGCCGCCGTCAAGCTGGATGCATCGTTGATCATGCAGGTAAACGCCCGGGACATCCCGGATTCCCTTTTCTGAGACCCGCGCCGCCGGGCGAGTGCAATGCCCGCCGGACTTCCATCCACAAAACGAGGAAACCGACTATGCCAGGCAAGAAAATACTAATGTTGACCGGTGAGTTTACAGAAGAATACGAGATCTTCGTCTATCAGCAGGCGATGGAGGCTGTCGGCCACATCGTCCACGTTGTCTGTCCTGACAAGAACGCTGGAGACCTGATCAAGACGTCGCTTCACGATTTCGAAGGTGACCAAACCTACACCGAAAAACCCGGCCACTATGCTTTGATGAACAAGACCTTTTCGGAGGCGGAAAAACAGCTCGACCAATATCATGCCGTGTATTGCGCGGGCGGTCGTGGCCCCGAGTACATCCGCACGGATAAGCGCGTGCAGGCGATAGTCCGCCATTTCCACGAAAACAAGAAGCCGATCTTTACGATCTGCCATGGCGTCCAGATCCTGATCGCGGTCGACGGCGTCGTGCGTGGCAAGAAAGTGGGTGCGCTGGCTGCCTGCGAGCCGGAAGTGACCCTCGCCGGCGGAACCTATATCGACCTGTCTCCGACTGAGGCCTACGTGGACGGAACAATGGTCTCGGCAAAGGGCTGGACCGCACTTGCCGCGTTCATCCGCGAGTGCCTGAAGGTGCTGGGAACGGAAATCCGCCACAACTGAGTCAATCGGCCCGATGCATCCCAGACGGGATGCGTCGTGATTGCCAGGTCTGCCGCTACAGGCAGGGCTCGGCAGGCCTGAGATGCATCACGGCTGCGTCGGCCGCGTGGCGGCCGCCAGTGCGTCGATGTCGTCGTAGAGCGCTTGGCTGTGGTAGTAGAGCCGGTCGAAAACGGGTTGGGTGCGCCTGTAGGTCTCGGCCCATCTGGGGTCCGGCAGGATTTCGGCGCCGTAGCTCACGAAGCTCTCGGCCGCCTGTTCGACGCGCGAGAAGCGGCCGGTCGCCGTCGCGGCCATCGCGGCACAGCCGACAATGCCGCATTCGGGCTCCCGCGGAACCAGGATCGGAATGTTGAAGGCACTTGCCTTCATCTTCAGCCAGAGTTCGGTGCGCGCCCCGCCACCCGCGGCGATAACGCGCTCCAGCGGCTTGTTTGACGCGCGTTCCATGATGCGGATGTGACGCGTCATGGCAAAGGCGATGCCTTCCAGGATCGAGCGGTGCAGATGTTCCATGCCATGCCCGGCGCCCAATCCGAAGAACTGTGCGCGGGCGTTGCGATGGCGCCCCAGGCGCTCGCCGGTGAGAAAGGGCATGAAGAGCAATGCGTCGCAACCGGCGGGTGCCTCGGCGGCGCAGGCGACGATCTCGTCATAGGACAGCGCGTTGCCGTGGAAGGCGCGGCGTGCCCAGCGCATGCCGTCGCCACCGGTCTCCAGCAGCACGAATTGCGCCCAGTTGCCTTCGATCGTCGCAACGTTCGAGATTTCCGGGTCAAGCAGCGGCTTCTCTGCGATCGCCGTGATGATCGCGCCCGTGCCGGTGCTGTCGGAACCCATTCCCGGCCGACAAGCGCCTGAGCCGAGCAGTGCAACCGGATAGTCGGCGCCGCCGACCAGCACGGGGGTGCCTGACCGCAGGCCGGTGTCACGCGCCGCCTGTTCGGTGACGTGGCCGACGACATCCAGCGGGTTGCGAATTGGCGGCAACTTGGCGGCATCCAGACCCATGCGCTCGATCATCACCGGCGACCAGTCGAGCCGCTCTGGGTTCATCAGGAAGCTGCAGGACCCATCGCCAGTATCCATGGCAATCTCGCCGGTCAGCCGGTAGTTGATGTAATCCTTCGGCATGATGGCGACTGCGCTGCGGGCGTATGCGGCGGGATCGTTGTCTCGGACCCATTGCAGTTTGAAACCCGGCCATGCGGGGGTCGGCGTGTTGCCGCTTTCGGGCAGGTAGCTGTCCGGCTCATTCGCTTCCTCGAAGCGACGTACGAGATCGATGGTGCGCTTGTCGTTCCAGAGCGGCGCCGTCTCGCGCGTCAGCGCTCCGTGCGCATCGAGCAGGACCAGCCCGTGCATCTGCCCGCAGACGCAGATGGCGGAGATGCGTTCGCGGGCGCCATCGAGGCGGTCCAGCACCGTCTTGACGCTCGCTCGCGCACCCTCCCACCAATCGACCGGCCGCTGTTCGGCCCGGCCGAACTCCGGCACGATCTGGTCGTGCTCTCGCGACGCAAGTTCGAGGATATTGCCGGTGACATCGATCAGAGCGGCGCGGACGCTGCCGGTGCCGACGTCGATGGCGAGGAAAAGCTCGCCGCTCATTTCGGCAGATTCCTGAGATGGGCAAGCATGTGATCCTCTGTCTATCGGTCAGAGCAAGCGCGGCGTGACGAGAATGCGTTCCATGGCATTAGCCTTTCGCCGCTTCGATGGCGATGCGCGAAATCTTTTCGAAATCCGGCCCCGACACCGGGATCGCGATGTCGAAGACCTCTGCGATCACCTGCGTCCAACCATGCAGGAAATATGTCCAACCGTCCTCGATCTGCAACTGCTGTCGGGCCTGCTGCCGCCTTGCCTGGTCAAGGAAGATCAGGTCACCGCGATAGTTGAGATCCCAGGCAATGCCGCGCTGGGGGAACACGCCGTCATCAGTGATCGGCGAGCCTGCGGCGTCCTTGCCAAGTCCTGTCGCGTTGATCACCAGCGAGCCTGGTTTCAGCGCCGCCAACGTCTCATCATTGATCTCGGGTCTGTCTGCCAGGACATACTCGATCTCGACCGTCGACATCATCTCTCCGTGGATACGCTCGATTTCGTCGAGGCGCGGCTGCGAACGGTTGGTGACAACGATGCGCGAAGGTACGTCGGCGCCACGTTCCTTGCGCATCAGGTGCCAGGTGATCGCAATCGTCGATCCCCCGGCGCCCATCGACAGGACTTCCGCGCCGGTGTCTGCGAAGTATGCCGCCGGGACGAAACCATCTATCGCAAGGCCCGAAGAGATCGGATCCTTGGCATGGCAGATGAGTTTGCCGCCCCGCTTCGACAGGCAGCTGGTCTCGTGCATCAGGCGAGCGTGCGGATCGATCACGTCGAACAGGTCGCGCGCTGCGTTGAAGAGATCGATCTTGTGCGTGGTGACGAGCGCGCCAAGCGACAGCGGGTCGGAGTTTATGAAGGAGACGACCTCACGGTAGGCCTCCGGATCGGCATGAAGCGGAAAGTCGATGCCCTTGAGAACCGCATCCTTCAGCCCGAGGTGGCGCGCCCATGCAGGGAAAACCCGCATGATCGAACTGCTCGTCGTCGTGACACCGATAAAATAGAGTGTCGGCTGGGTAGCCGGCCGATAGCGGCTCATTTGCCGATCTCCCGGATTTCCCTCGCGCGCAGCACAGCCGCAGTAGTGCGAAGTGAAGCAGCGATCTCGAAGGGAGCCTTCATGCCGGCACCGTGCGGGATTGTTGCCCATACAGGGCGGAGATCAGCTTCGCGTCACGCGGTCGCCAATCCGGGTTGTCGACTTCCTTCCAGCCTCCATCGTCGGCGACCACGCGCGAGCGCATGCCTCCCGATTTTGCGATGATCTCGTAGTCCTGCCCTGAATCGGCCGGATAACAGAACAGCATCACCAGATCGTCTTCCCCGACATTGATCGAGCGGTGGATCCAGAAAGGGGGGACGTAACAGACGGTCTGCGCATCGACGGACAGGATCCGGACCTCGCCCTCCGGCGATTCCATCAGCATGAGGCCGTGCCCCTTCTGGCCACAGTAGATCTCGGGCCGGTCGGCCTGGTTGTGGATGTGACCGCGTGTCATGAAATACTCGTCGCCGACTTTTCCGGGCGCCATGCGCGTGACGCCGAAAATCAGATCGCCCGACTGCTCGGTCGGTCGGAACTCGGAGACCTCGTAGACGATGCGCTCGCCCCACGTCGCGCGCATGGCTTCGAAGGCAGCGGGGTCCGCGTAGAGCCCGTCCAGATCGCAGAAGCGTTTTTGGTAGCTGCCGGTTGCATTTGCCATCGCACCAGTCGACAGATCGACCTTGCATCGAATGGGCTCAAACAATCTTGTCAAAGGACTACCTCATATCGCGTTACTGTTGGCATCGGCGCTGATCTGGACTGCACCTCCTGCTTTTCGACAAGAACCACACTTGCTTTGCAGGGTACGATTTGCTCTCCCTATGCAGACCAGCTTGGAGGTTGCTGGATTATGGCAGATTTCGACTACGAAGCACACGACAGTGAATTGGGCGTTGTCGTCATGCCGCCCCCGCTTTCTTAAGCAATCCGAGAGAACCGCCTTGCTCCTCCAAGTCGCCTTCGACAAGCCTGAACACCTGGCCCTGCTCCCGCAGATGAAGGCGTTCGCCGACATTATCGAGATCGGCACGCCGTTGCTGAAACGCTTTGGCCTCTCTGCCATCACCACGGCGCGCGAGCTCTGCCCTGAAATCATGGTGTTGGCTGATACCAAGACCGTCGACGGCGGCCAGCTCGAGGCTGATATGGTATTCGGCGCCGGTGCCGCGTTCATGACGGTCCTGTCGTGTGCTTCGTCCGCCACGTACGAAGCAATAGGAAAACGTGCCGCCGCCTTCGGCGCGACGGTCATCGTCGATACCATCACCGAGTCGGGCGAGGCAGAATTGCTTCCCTTGAATGCTGTCTTTCCCGAAAGCTTCGGCTATGTCGCGGTCCACTTGCCAACGGATGCGCGGCTGGCGGGCAACACCTCCACGTCACATATCGACGCGCCGTGAGAAAGATGCACGATCGCGGCTTCCTGGTTTCGCTCGCCGGCGGGATCGGCCCCGACACGCTGGAGGCGGTGATCGCAGTCAAACCCGAAATCCTCGTGGTTGGCAGCGCCATTACAGAATCCGCAAGCCCGAAAGAGGTAGCACGATGGATTCGCGACAGATTGCCCAATCCAGGCCGTGGCTGGCCGTGGGACAGGAAATAACCGACCTTCTTGGCCGGATCGACGCCGTCGCCTTTGCAAGGCTAGTGCAGGCGTTCGATGACCCCGATCAGCGATGGTTCTTTTCCGGGCAGGGGCGTTCCGGCCTCATCGCGCAGATGGGCGCGATGCGCTTCATGCACCTTGGCCGAACGGTGCATTTCGTCGGTGAGGTATCGGCGCCGTCGATCCGCAAGGGCGATGCGCTGCTGATCATCTCCGGCTCTGGAGAGACACCGGTCAGTACAGGCTTTGCCCGCATCGCCAAGGCGGAAGGCGCCAAGATCGTTACGCTGACGCGTAAGCCGGCGGGGACCCTGGCCGGCATTGCAGATGTCACGCTGCATGTACCTGTCGAGAAATCGGAACAGTTTGGCGGCAGCCTGTTCGAGCAATCCTGCCTCATTCTGCTCGACAGCATTGTGCTCGGCTTGGCGCATCAGACTCCCGACGCGCACAAGCTGATGTTGTCCCGCCACACCAACTTGCAGTGACGCCCGTGCCGACGGTGCGAGCATCGGTGACGGGATTGTCGACGCGGTGGGATTTTCTTAGGCAAGATCGAGCGGTCTCCCGGCGACGCGCTCAAAGCCGCGCACCCTCGGGTCAGGCCCAGGGGTCACGCCCGAGGGCATCTCTTGGGCGATATGCAGTAGCCAGGAAGCTCGCTGGGCGCCTCACTTTCCGTAGCGGCAAGACACTGGACTCGCTGTGCGATGCCGATATTGTACTTGAGGAGCGTTGGTGCCGTGCTTTGGCGACGGCGACCGACGGGGAGATGCCGGCGGCTTGTTCGCAGGAACAGGTCCCCGGTCAATATGGGAGGAAGTCTGATGAGAATTGGGGCCTTTCTGGCCGGCTTTTCGGCCTTTTCTGCGCTTGTTGGCGCACCTGCCTTCGCGCAGGACAAGCCGTTTGCGGGAGTTACCGTGAACGTTATTACGCAAACCGGTGCGATTCAGGAGCCTCTACAGAGGCGCGCGCCCGAGTTCGAAGCGCTCACCGGCGCCAAGATCAATGTCATCGCGGTGCCCTTCTCGGATCTCTATCAAAAGATCCTCACCGACTGGGCGAGCGGCACCAACTCGGTCGACGCCGGCGTGTTCGCCCCGCAATGGATGGTCGACTACATCGCCGGCGGCTACCTCGAGGACCTGACGCCGCGGGTCGAGGCTGACAAGGACATCCAGCAGGAGGATGTGGGCGCGTTCTTCCGGGACTTCTCCGAGAAGTACAACGGCAAGACCTACATGATCACGCTCGATGGCGACTTCCACATGATGTACTACCGCAAGGACGTGCTGGAAGCGGCCGGCCTGGCGGTGCCGAAAACCTGGGACGAGTATCTCGAGGTCGCCAAGGCCACGCATGGCAAGGATATGAGCGGCGATGGCACGCCGGATTTCGGCTCGTGCATCGCCAAGAAGCGCAACGCGCAGAGCTATTGGTTCGTCACCGATGTGGTCGGCTCGATGACCCAGTCCAAGGGAACCAGCCAGGGCACCTTCTTCAACACCAAGGACATGACGCCGCTCGTCAACAACGACGCCTTCCGCAAGGCGCTCGACTTCCTGTCTGAATCGACCAAATACGGCCCGCCGGACGAGCTAAACCTCGATGTCAGCGACACAAGGCCGCTCTTCGCTTCCGGCCGCTGCGCGCTGAACCTCGACTGGGGTGATGTAGGCACCATCTCGATCGATCCGGCGCAGTCCAAGGTGATGGGCAAATGGGGCGCGGCGATCATGCCCGGATCCAAGGAGGTCCTGAACTGGGACACCGGCAAGCTCGAGGCCTGCACGGCAGAAAACTGCCCGCACGCGATCGACGGCGTGAACCATGCACCGTTCGCCGCCTTTGGCGGCTGGGGCGGCGGCATCAACGCGGCGGCCGATCCGAAGGTGAAGGACGCCGCCTACGCGTACTTCTCGTTCATGACGCAGCCGGCACAGTCGAATGCCGACGTCACCGTCGGCGGCACCGGCTTCAACCCGTACCGCACCTCGCAGCTCAGCTACAGCGACCTTTGGAAGAAGGCCGGCATGAGCGAGGACGAGGCTAAAGTCTACCTGGGCGCGATCAACGACAGCATGAGCAGCCCGAACATGATCCTCGACCTGCGCATCCCGCAAAATCAGAAGTACCAGCAGGTCGTGCTCGACGAGGCGGTCTCGCGCTTCCTCGCCGGCGAAATCGACAAGGAAGCGACCGTCGCGGCGGTCGAGGAAGGCTGGAATGAGCTGAACGAAGAGATTGGCAAAGACGAGCAGCTCAAACTTTACAAGGCGACTATCGGCGCCAAATAGGCGTCAAGCAATCGACCCGGCGTGGCATCGGTCCGCGCCGGGTCTCGTGCCTGCCACACTTTCCCGGGTTATGATGACCGCAACCGACACTATGCCAGAAGCTGCCGACCGCCGCAGCTGGGCCGAATGGCTGGACGGTCACTCGGGCCGGATCATGGTGCTGCCAGCCGTCGTCGTGCTTCTCTGTTTCGCGATTTTTCCGCTCATCATCTCGGCCTATCTCGCGCTTTCGCGCTTTGCACTCGCGTCGGGCGGATTCACGCTGAAATTCATCGGCCTTTTGAACTTCCGCAAGTTGCTGGTCGGCTCACAGCAGTATCACCTGCTCGGCAAGTTCGGCACGTTCGGCTTTGTCCAATGGGCTTTGCTGGCGTTGATAGCGGCAGCGCTGCTCTTTCTTCTCGCCCGCTATCTCTGGCGTGGCAGGCCGACGATCGCCGGCATGGTTGGTCGCCTTCTCGCGACGGCAACGGCTATGGCCCTGGCGGTACTTGCGCTGGCCACCATGGCGCCGGGCGGCGTGCCGGGGACCGTCGTCAACACGCTTCTCTACGTGTTCGTCGGCGTATCCGTGCAGTTCGCACTGGGGCTGGGCCTGGCGCTCCTCTGCGGCCAGCCAATCCGCGGCCGAAATTTCTTTCGCGTCCTCTTCTTCATCCCGTTGATGGTCACCCCGGTCGGCATCGCCTACACGTTCCGCATGCTCGCCGACATGCAGAAGGGCCCCTTCGCCCCGCTCGTGCGCGCTTTCGGCATCAGCGAGTGGTCATGGGCCACAGAGGCCTGGTCGGCGCGACTCATGGTGTTGGTTGGCGACACCTGGCAGTGGACGCCGTTCATGTTCATCGTGCTGCTGGCGGCCATTGAGAACCAGCCGCGCGATCAGGTCGAGGCGGCGCGGCTCGACGGAGCCAACGGCTTCCAGATTTTTCGCGACATTACCTGGCCAGCGATCGCGCCGATTGCCGCTACCGTCGTGCTGATCCGGCTGATCGAGGCTTTCAAGATCATCGACCTGCCGAACGTGCTCACCGGCGGCGGCCCTGGCCTGGCAACGGAATCGATGACGCTCCATTCTTTCATATCCTGGCGCACCCAGGATCTCGGCGGCTCGGCCGCTGTCGGCTACATGCTCCTGTTCATCTCGACCATCGTATGCGTCTCGTTCTTCAACTTCGTGGTCCGGCCGGCGCGCCGGTTCGAAGCATGAGCGCCGAGCCGCGCTCACTGGCGCGCCGGCTGTTCGAGCCGGCCTCGATCGACAGCCAGGCGCCGGTCACCAAGATCGTCACCTATGCGCTGCTGTTCCTGTGGGCGCTCGTTGTGGTGATTCCTCTCTACTGGGTGTTGATCACCTCCTTCAAGGGGCCTGGGGAGGTCGACAACGGGCCGTTCTATATCCCGTTCGTCGACTTTGCCCCCTCGCTGCAGGCATGGGATTTCATGCTCGTGCAGAATTACACACTGCGCCCTTATATGAATTCCGTCGTCGTCGCGGTGGCCAGCACGCTGCTCGCAGTCCTGATCGGCTCGCTGGCGGCCTACGCGCTCGTGCGTATCCGCTTCCAGGTGAAACTCGCCGCCGTTGCAATCTTCCTGATCCTGCTCACCGCAATCATCGTCGCAGTGGCCACTTTCGGCGTGCGGTGGGAGATCGCCATTGTCGTGGCGGCCGCTCTCTTCATCATTGCGCTGTTCACGCTCGTTGGACGCACAAAGCTTGCGGTCGGCAATAACGACATTGAGTTCTGGATGATCTCGAACCGTATCATGCCGCCGATCGTCGCCGTATTGCCGATCTACGTGATGTTCCAGCAGATGCGCCTGCTCGACACGCAGGTGGCGCTGATCGCCACCTACACCGCCATCAACCTGCCGATCGTCGTGTGGCTGACGCGCGATTTCTTCGCCGGCATCCCGCTCGACCTTGAGGAGAGCGCACAGATAGACGGAGCCTCCAAGTTTCGCGTGTTCTTCACTATCGCGCTGCCGCTGGTGCGATCCGGCTTGGTCGCGACTTTCCTGCTGGTACTGATCCTTGCCTGGAACGAGTATCTGCTGGCCCTCTTCCTCTCCAATGCCGATGCGCAGACGATGCCGGTGCTTGTATCGGCCCAGAACACGACCCGCGGTCCGCAATGGTGGAATATGTCGGTGTTGATCACCGTGATGATCGCCCCCGTGATCGTCATCTCCACCATCCTGCAGAAGCACATCGCGCGGGGGCTGCTGGTCGGCGCAGTGAAGGGCTAGTCGATATGCGGGTCACCCTGTCCGATATCTACAAATCCTTCGGCGCGGTCGAAGTCGTCAAAGGGCTCGACCTGGAGATCGAGGACGGTGAGTTCCTGGTGCTGCTCGGCCCTTCGGGCTGCGGCAAGACGACGGCGCTGCGCATGGTCGCCGGGCTTGAATCGGTGAGTTCCGGCCGCGTCCTCATCGGCGACCGCGACGTCACCCACGTTCTGCCCAAATATCGCGACGTGGCGATGGTGTTCCAGTCCTACGCACTCTATCCGCATATGACGGTTGCGGAGAACATCGCATATCCGCTGAAGCTGCGGGGCGTGCCGCGCACCGAACGCGACGCCTCCGTCCGCAGCGCCGCCGTCAAGGTCCACCTTGAGGAATTCCTCGACCGCTATCCACGGCAGCTTTCCGGCGGTCAGCGGCAGCGCATCGCACTCGCCCGCGCCATGGTGCGGCGGCCGAGCGTCTTCCTGATGGACGAGCCGCTCTCCAATCTGGACGCCAAGCTGCGCGGCCACATGCGCTCGGAGCTGAAACGCCTGCAGGCGGATCTGGGCGTGACGACGATATACGTCACCCACGATCAGATCGAGGCCATGACCTTGGCTCACCGTGTTGCCATCATGAACCGGGGTGTCGTGCAGCAGATCGCGACGCCCCGACAGATCTACGACGATCCGGCGAACCTATTCGTCGCCGGCTTCATCGGCTCGCCGCCGATGAATTTTCTCCAGGGCGAGCTGGTCCAGGGTGCGTTCGCCTGCGCAGAAGGGCGATTTGCGACCAGCGTTGCCGAAAGCCGGAAAAAGGTCACTGCCGGCCTCCGGCCCGAGGATTGCCGGGTCACGGGCGCATCGGAGGGCAAGATCGCGGCGCGGGTCTATGCCGTGGAACTGATGGGCGATCATACCTTGATCACCTGCCAATTCGGTGGGGCCACCGTAACGGTCAAGGCCGATAAATCGGCGCATTACGATATGGATGAGCCGATCGGGATCACTTTCCATGACACTGCGGTCTTCCTGTTCGATTCGGAAACCGGCACCCGCATCGGCGGCCGCGGCCGTGGAGAGGCGGCCGCGTGACTCTCGCTAATTCTCCTCCACGAACACCTCTTCGCGCTTCTTCTTGACCGCCGGCAGGAAGACGATGACGAGCACGGCGAGCGCGATGAAGAGCAGGCCGGCGCTGATCGGCCTCGTCACGAAGGTGCTCGGGTCGCCGCGCGCGAGAATCATGGCGCGGCGCAGGTTTTCCTCGAGCAGCGGCCCGAGCACGAAGCCGAGCAGCAGCGGCGCGGGTTCGCAGCGCAGCTTGGTCAGGAGGTAGCCGAGGAAGCCGAAGAAGGCGACGGCGTAGAGGTCGTAGACGTTGGTGTTGACGCTATAAACGCCGATCGAGCAGAACGCCATGATGATCGGGAAGAGCACGTAATAGGGGATCGTCAGGAGTTTAACCCAAAGCCCGATCAGCGGCAGGTTCAAGATGATCAGCATCAGATTGCCGATCCACATCGAGGCGATGATGCCCCAAAACAGCGCCGGCTGTTCGATCGCGACATTGGGGCCGGGCACGATGCCCTGGATGATCATCGCGCCGATCATCAGCGCCATCACCGGGTTGGCCGGAATGCCGAGCGTCAGCATCGGGATGAAGGAGGTCTGCGCGCCGGCATTGTTGGCCGATTCCGGTCCGGCGACGCCTTCGACGGCGCCCTTACCGAATTCCCCCGGGTTTTTCGATACGCGCTTTTCGACCGTGTAGGAGGCAAAGGCTGCAAGGATCGCACCGCCTCCCGGCAGGATGCCGAGCGCCGAACCGATGATCGTTCCGCGCACGATGGGCGCCGCCATGCGTCGAAAGTCCTCGCGTGTCGGCATCAGGCCGGAGACCCTTCGGATCAGCACGGAGCGCTCGTGCTCGTTTTCGAGGTTGCGCAGTATCTCGGCGACGCCGAAGACGCCGACCGCCACCGCGACGAAATTCAGCCCGTCGGCATATTCGCGGATGCCGAGCGTGAAGCGCGGTGTGCCGGTGTAGATGTCGGTGCCGACAATGCCGAGCAGCAGGCCGAGCACCACCATTGCCAGCGCCTTGACAATCGAGCCGTGGGCGAGCGCGACGGACGAGACAAGGCCGACGATCATCAGCGAAAAATACTCGGCTGCGCCGAATTGCAGCGCGATCGCCGTCAGCGGCGGGGCAAAGATGGCGACGAGGAAAGTAGACACCGTGCCGGCGAAGAACGAGCCAATTGCCGCGATGGCGAGTGCCGCACCGGCGCGGCCGTTCTTGGCCATCTGGTAGCCGTCGATTGCAGTGACGGCTGACGAGGATTCGCCGGGCATGTTGATGAGAATGGCGGTGGTCGAGCCGCCATATTGCGCGCCGTAATAGATGCCGGCGAGCATGATCAGGGAGGAAACCGGGTCGCCGATCTGGAAGGTGATCGGCAACAGCATGGCGATGGTTGCGGTGGCGCCAATGCCTGGCAGGACGCCGATCAGCGTGCCGAGAAGGACGCCGATCAGACAGAAACCGAGGTTTGCCAGCGACGTGGCCGTCGAAAAGCCAAGCCCGAGGTTGTCGAGGAGTTCCATGTTCAGCCCCTCACAATACCAGCCATGAGGGCAGCCACGGGCCGAAGCGCCGGAACGGCAGGCCGAGCGCATAGCTGAAGACGAGGAACGCAAACAGCGTCAGGCCGGCGGACAGCACGAGCGCGGTCAGCGGCCTCATGCGGCCGCTGGCAAAGGATGCGATCAGCGCCGTCAGGAAGATCGAGGGGATGAAGCCGAGGCCGCGCACGGTCAGGCCGAAGAAGATCGGAGCAGGGAGGATGAACAGCATGCCGCGCCAGGCTATATGCCCGATCGGCTCGCTCTCGAAGCGCACCGCCTGGATGAGGATGACGGCGCCGAGCAGGATCAGCACGATCGCCAGGACCAGCGGGAAATAGCCCGGTCCCATGCGGAAAGCAGTGCCGATTTCGAGGCCGAGCGACTGCAGCGCGAAGAATCCGCCGAGGAAGATGAACAGCGCGGCGCAGATGCCGTTGGTCGTGTCGATTGCGAAAGGTTTCATGTCGTCCTCCCAGGCCCGCGCCGCGGGCGCGCCGGTGCAGTGCGAAAACGCGGCCGAAGCGAAAACGGGGCGCTGGTGGCGCCCCGTTTCGAACCTCAGTCGGCGTACTGGCCGGCGGCTTCGATGATCGGCTTCCAGCGCGCGATCTCGCCTTCCAGCTTGGCCTTCAGCGCGGCCGGCGTCGCGTCGGCGTCGGACGACGGCTTGGTGCCGAGCTCGGCGAAGCGGGCGGCGACGTTCGGGTCCTTCAGTGCGACCTGAAGCGATTTCGACAGGCGCACGGTGACCTCGGCAGGCGTGCCCTTGGGCGCGTAGAGGCCATGCCAGATGCCGACCTGCACCTCAGGGAGACCGGCTTCCGTCGTCGTCGGGACATCCGGCAGAACATCGAGGCGTTCCGGCGAGGTCACGGCGTAGGCCTTGATCGTGCCGCCCTGGATCTGCTTGGTGGTATTGGTCGTCTGATCGCACATGATATCGACCTGACCGCCGAGAAGGTCGGTCATGGCCGGCCCGGTGCCCTTGTAGGGCACGGTGACCAGCGGAGTGCCGATCGCACTCATGAACAGCATGCCGCACAGATGCGAGGCCGCGCCTATACCGGCATTGGCGACGGTGACGGTATCCTTGTTGGCCTTGGCGTAGTCGACCAGCCCCTTCAGATCGGTCGACTCGAGGTCCTTGCGGGCGACGATGGTCATCGGCACCTCGGTGACGAGGCCGACATATTCGAAGCTGTTCAGCGTGTCGTATGCGAGCTTTCGGTACAGCGTGGCGCTTGTCGCCATACCGATGTGGTGGAGGAGCAGCGTATAGCCGTCCGGCTCGGCGTTCGCGACGCGACCGGCGCCCAGTGTGCCGCCGGCGCCGCCGACATTCTCGACGATGATCTGCTGGCCGAGATCCTTCGACATGGCTTCCGCGACGAGGCGCGTGACCGTGTCGGTCGGGCCGCCGGCCGAAAACGGCACCACGACAGTGATGGTGCGTTCGGGATAGGTTTGCGCGCCCGCAGCGAACGGATAAAGCGTGACGGCTGCGGCGGCGGCCAGAGCGGCGGCGAATTTTCTCATCGTGATTTCCTCCCAGGATACAAATTCCCAACCGTTGCCTAGAGTTCCTCTCAACACCGGCTGTGGATGGAGCAATAACTAGCGCAAGCTAGCGGATTGCAATCGGACTCAAACCGCAAACTGCTATTATACACAAGTCCGCGCGATAAGGTGGAAAGGTGCCATCGAGCCGGAGGCGGGCCGCGGAACGCCCAGTGGTCGAGACTGATGGCAAATTTAACGAGCACCGGTTGCGAACCGCCCCGCGCCCTTCTCCAGACTATGGGGTAGAGGTGGAGATCCGCTTGCTTGATGCCGAGTTGCGAATGGCATGTTCGACGCCGCGGAGTTCGGCCAATCCTTTGAGCCGCCCGATGGCCGGATAGCCGGGCTGGGCCCCACGCGTCAGGTCGTCGAGAATATCCTGGCCATGGTCGGGACGCATCGGGATGACCGCGTCCTGGCGTCCTTCCTTCTGACGCCGCGCTTCCTCGTGAAGCAGCGCCGCCACCACCGCCACCATGTCGGTGTCGCCGGCAAGATGCTCGTCCTCGTGGAACGAGCAGGGGGTGCCGGCTGCTTCCTTGCGCACATTGCGCAGATGCGCGAAGTGGATTTTGGGCCCTATCCGCCTGATCATGCCGGGCAGATCATTGTCCGGTCTTGCGCCGAGCGATCCCGTGCACAGTGTCGCTCCGTTGGCCGGGCTGTCGACTGCGTCCAGAATGTACCTGTAGTCGGCCTCGGTCGACATGATGCGCGGCAGGCCGAGCAGCGGAAACGGCGGATCATCGGGGTGGCAGCAGAGACGCAGGCCGAGGCGTTCGGCCGTAGGCACGACCTCCGCCAGGAAATCGACGAAATGCCGGCGCAGGATTGTTGCGCCGATGCGGTCATAATTTGACAGTTGAGCCGCGAGACCGTCGAGAGACGTGTCTTCGGTCGAGCCGGGCAGACCGGAATTGACGCTTCTTGCCAGAATCTTCCGCGCATCCTCATCCATCTGCGCGTATCGCCGCTCCGCCTCGGAGACGATCTCCGGTGTGTAATCGCCGAGCGCCCCTTGGCGTTTCAGGATATGGATGTCGAAGGCGGCGAAGTGGATCAGATCGAAGCGCATGGTGGTGCCGCCATGCGGCAGGCGCCAGGCAAGATCGGTGCGGGTCCAATCGAGCACGGGCATGAAATTGTAGCAGATGACCGAAATGCCGGCCCGCGCCAGGTTTTCCAACGATGTCTTGTAGTTGGCAATATGGCTGCGCCACTCGCCGACCTGCGTCTTGATCGCTTCGGAAACCGGCAGGCTTTCGACAATCTCCCAGTTCAGATCGCTTGCGCTTCCATCCGGCAAAGACGCGACTTCGCGCTGACGTCTTTCGATTTCGGCGGGCAGCCAGATGGCGCCGTGAGGAACGTGGTGAAGAGCCGTGACGATGCCTTGCGCCCCGGCCTGACGCGCATCCGCGATCGTCACCTTGTCGACCGGGCCGAACCAACGCCACACATGTCTCATTCGAACACTCCGTTAAAAGGGATCGCCATGCGGTCCTACGCCCGCGCATCCCGCCGCGGTGACCGACCCGCTGCTCCTCTTCGTGGGCTGCTATCAGATTCCGATGTATCTGACACCCATCCTGCCCGGAGGCCAACGGCGATGCTCCAACGACGCGAATGGCGATAGCGGCTGCCTCAACGAACGCCAGCGCGAAGCTCCTTGCTAGAGCAGCGCTTCGTATGCATCTCCGATCTTTTCAACTTCGAAATCCGCTGCTCTGCTCTTCAGGAGGGCGACAGAAGTGGGGTGGTCCAGCATCTCAGCCATCGCCTTTGCCAGGGCCGCGGCATCGCCGACCGGCACCAAGGCGCCGAAACGACCGTCACCGAGAATCTCGCGCGGGCCATGCGGCGCATCTGTGGAGACTACGGGGACGCCAGCAGCCATGGCCTCGACCAGCACATTGCCGAAGCCCTCGCTCGTCGAGGAAAGGACGAACAGATCGGCTGCGGCATAACAGGCCGCGGGATCGTTGACGTAGCCGGCAAAGAGCACATCGGCGGCGGTACCGGATTCCTGGGCAAAGGTGCGCAACTCGGCAGCCAGCGGACCTTCGCCGAAGATTACAAGCCGAGCGCGGCGGCCGGCGCGCAGGATAGCGAAAGCCCGCAGCAAGGTCCGATGATCCTTGACCGGCACCAGGCGCCCGGCGGTGGCGATGACCGGGCCATCGCCCATCGTCGCCAGCTTTGTCTGCCATGTATAGGAATCTTGCTGGAGCGCCGCAGCCGGTGGCAGCGGATTGTTGATGACGGCAACCTTGGATTTGGAAAAGCCGCGGGCCGCAATGTCGCGGCCGACACCCACCGAGACGGCGATGGCTTTGGTTGCGCGCGCTGCAACCAACGCGGAAAGCCAGACCGCTATTCTCGCGCCGAGGCTGCTGGAAGGCAGTGAGGCCGCCGCGTGGAAGCTTGGAAAGAACCGCGCTCGGCTTCGCGCCAAGAGAAGCGCCAGCGCCACGACCAGATTGGCAAATTCGGGGGCGCTATAGACCGCATGCGGACCAAGGCGGCTGAACAAACGTGCGCTTCGCACGATGCCTTTCAGCGTCTCCCACTTGCCGTAACCCTCGCCCCGGATGGGAAGGTCGAAATCGACAAGATGCACCGCGGGGGAGCGCAGCGCGGCGTTGGGTCCTTCAGCGTTCCAGGTAAAAAGTGTGACATCGTGGCCACGTGATGCCAATTCATTTGCCATGAGGACGAAGACACGCTCGGCGCCGCCGCCCCTGAGACTGGCAATGTGAAAAACAATGCGCTTCGCCATGCCTGGATTCAGGCTCGGCTGACGTCGATGCCTGATCGGTTCGTCGGCTGGCGCATGTCGCGAACGATGCCCATGGCAATGGCCAGCAGCATGCCCAGCGCAAAGCCGGCGAAAGCTCCCAGGCCTGCCATCAGGGGGGTGCGGGGCGGCCACGAGCGTCCCGGTGGCGGCACGGCGGTGGAAATCACCTGTACATTCGTGGTGTCGATCTGC
The DNA here is from genome assembly GCF_053848065.1 of Mesorhizobium sp. BHscii. Lineage (NCBI taxonomy): Bacteria > Pseudomonadati > Pseudomonadota > Alphaproteobacteria > Hyphomicrobiales > Phyllobacteriaceae > Mesorhizobium > Mesorhizobium sp. BHscii. The sequence goes on from NZ_JBSPKW010000002.1 coordinate 415,121, forward strand.
TCGCGCTCGGTGATTTGGCGCGAGCGAGACAGGAAGCTTTCATAGACCGCCCTCCTCGAGGCGGCGTCGCGTTCCAGTTCACGCAGGGCGACCTGGGACTCGCTGTCGGTGAAAACATTGTTCTTCAGATCGTTCATCTTGGCGCTGAGAGAAGCCAATGAGGCGTTGGCCTTATCCAGGTTGGCTTTTGCGGTGCCGACCGTGCGGGCGAACTCTGCCTTGAGTTGAGAACTGACGGTCTCGAATTCTGTCCTAAGCCGGACAATCGTCGGGTGGCGCGGACCAAAGGTCATGGATTGTGAATCGATTTGCTGCCGCAGGCTATTTGCCTTGTCGCGCAGTGCTGCGAGTGCTGCCGAAACCGCGGGGTCGGGATTGGCTCCATTGACACCGGCGGCAACCAAGGCGTCGTAACTTGCCTGCGCTGCGATGACGCGCGATTGCGCCTCTCCAATTTCACTATTGAGCTGCGTCATCGTCTGCGAACTGACAAGCTGGCCATTGCTGGAGGACAGGTTGTGACTGCGCCTGTAGCTCTCGACCTTCTCTTCGGCCGCCTGCACGTCGCGCTTGAGTTGGCCGAGCCGGCCCTCAAGAGCAGCTGCGGCACGGCTGGCACCAGCAGCTTCGGCCTTGGCCAGTTCGTCCTGGAAAGCCTTCACTATGGCTTGCGAGATCAGGATCGCCTTGCCGGTGGTTTCTGCCGATACCGAGAGGGTTGTGACGAACGACGTTTCATCCGCAGCGACGCTGACCCGCTCCGCCAGGCTTTTCTGGGCGATAAGCTTCGGATCGGACTTGGCGCCACTCGCTGCAGCACCAGACGTGGAGGAGCTCTGGTCCGGGTCGAAAAACTCCGGATCCCTGGCTAGACCGAGTTCGTTCACTACCCGTGCAAGCACGTTGCCCGAGGTCAAGATGCGCTGCTTGCTGCGCGCGTTAAGTATTTGGCTGTCGACCTGGCCCGGCTGCGAGTAGAGATCGTTTTCCACAACCTGCAAATTGGCAGGATTGATGAGGATTTCTGTCGTAACGGTATAACGCTGTTTGCTCAGCAACCCATAGGCGGCGCCGATGACGCCGCCGGCCACTGCCAGCATCAATGCCAAGACGAGCCCGGCACGCAGCCAGACAAACAGGCGTCGAAAATCGAGCTCAAGGAAATCGCCGATCTTGTCGAGCGTCACCGTCGGGACAGGCTCGGGCGTGTGCGGAGTGACAGGGGCGGAGGTGCGTGCCATGACTGGGGCATCCTGTTGCAGCCTTGCCCTGCTGGCGCGCCGTGCATTGGCGATCCGCTCGAGTGCGCTGATATCGGAATCCGCTGCAGAGGGAGGGGTTGTGCCGGAAGCGGCGGACATGGTGCTAACTCTTGTTATTCGCTACGCGGGCCAGCACTACAGAAAGATCGTTAACATCTCATTTTCCAAGTTGGCATATTTTGCCGAGTCACACGCCGCGTCCGTTCGGCGGTCCCTTGAATGGATCTCGTTGGCCAGAATGCCGCTTGAATACTCGCATTTGGATGGGCCATGAGCTATCCCGCTGCCGCATCGGAACGATTGCTGTCCAGCCAGGCGCGCCGTCAGAACGCGCTGTCGATTCTGTTTTTCCTATGCGCTGCGTTGGCGTTCCTGCTCCGCTTCACGGTTTCACCGCAGATTATGAACATGGTCGTCGACTATACGGCCGACGGTGGTTCATTCTACGAGAAACTGCATTTCGGCACCTATGCTATCTTTCTGCTGCTTCCGTTCGTTCTTTTCAGCAGGCCGTTTCTGCTGCAGGGCGACGAAATTGGAATCTTCAAGGCTTTGCTGCTCTATTCTGCGCTGATTTTCGCGCTGGTGCCGTATCTGTTCATCACCGGCCGTGCGGGCTCCTCAGGGTTCATCATCGATACCTATCTGGTGGCGGGCGCCGCAGGCCTGTTGATGCTGGCCTTGAACGCGGAAGTACGGCGGGCGTTGGGAGACGTCGTGCTTGGAATGGTGATCCTCAGTGCCGTGATGGGCACGATCGAAGCGGTGACTCAACATCGATTTCTGCCTTACGGTCTCAACGAACTGCAGTTCAGGCCAATCGGGCTATCGGCGCACCCGTTGGCCCTAGGCGCGCTCTGCGCCACTGTCATCGGATTCGTACCGCTGACGCGCTGGCGCATATGGGTGCGGGTGCTGGCGATCTTCGTATTGCTCGTCGGTTGTGCTGCGTCAGGCGCTCGCGCCGCCCTGTTGCTAGCTGCCGGAGAAACCCTCATTCTGCTGATGTTCGTGCCTTGGCCGCGCCTGACCCTCAAGCATCAGCGGCAGGCCAAGTCTGTCGTGCTGCTGTTCGCCCTGGCGGCCGGCGCAGTGCTGGTGGCCATACTGTTTTCGGGCGGACTGCTGAACCGATTCGGCAACACGATCTTTGACGAAAATTTCATGGCTCGGGTGACGATCTACCAGGTGTTCGGACTTGTTAGCTGGAAAGACATCCTGTTTGGCATGAACGTCGACGACCTGCTGGCGATCGTCAACGAGAAGCTGCATCTGCCCTACATCGAGAGCGCGCCGGTGGTCATCATCATGCTCTTCGGCTTGCCCATAGCCGTGCTCTTCATCATGCTGGTATTCTGGTTCATTTTTCGGCTGCTGCGCGCGGCGCCGCTGCCGGCATGGATCGGCACCATGACGTTCCTGCTTGCTGCGCTGTCGAACAACGCGCTCTCGTCAAAATCGCCGGAGATCGCAATTATCGTGGTGCTGCTGCTTGCCTATAGAAACGCGCCGTATAGGAACCGGCCGAAGAGCACATCGTCGGCTGCGGCTGCATCCGAGCCGAAACCGGATCGGCTCGGATAAGCACAGGCTCCAGACGCGTCAGCCGGCGCTATCCACAACCTCGACGTTGCCTGCGCGATTAAGCGTGTGAATGCCCGTGCGGGCCCATGCCGGCCCCGGGCCGATCGGGCGGGGCGGCGCAAAACGGACGTCGAAATCGTCAAGCCTATCCAGCCGCATCAACCCGAGACCGCCGCCATAGGCTTTCGACCCGTTTTGCACCGGCAGAACTACGGCGTCACCCTGGCGAATAAAGGCGCCGCCGGGCCGAGCGGCCGAGTGATCGACGACGATGGGATTGAGCGCATGCGCGACCCACGGCCCGCGCAGCGAGGGTGCGGAATAGACCGTCATCGTATCCGACGCGCTGCCGTAACCGAACCGCTCCGTCCCCAACAGCCAGAAGCGCCCATCCAATTCGAGCAGCGTGGCGTCATTGAAATCCTTGTCCGTCATCAGCACGGTGTCGCGTACCCAGCGATCCGGAAACTGCGCGGCGCGGTAGAGCACAAGCTCGCGCGCCGCCCCACTTTCCGGAATCATGAAAATCTCGCCGGCCTGAGCTAACACCTGCGGATACGACAGGTGGTGCATTTCCTCCAGTACCACCCTCGGCACACCGAAGATGCCATCTTCGCCCAGCTCGGCGACAGAAATGACGCCGCGACCCGTAGCGTAGGGAAATTCCTCGACAAACAGATAGTGGCGGCCATCCCGCTCGAGGACGAATGGATCGGCATAGAATCGCTGGCCATCGTCCGGGAGGACGGTGAACGGCTTACCGTCAAGTTGCCCGGTTTCTGCGACACCTGACCCGTCGATCAGCCGATAGGCGACCTGCCAATAAAAGGGGCGCGTTCCACGTCTGAGTTTTTGCACGGCGCGATCGACCAACCCCCTGCAGAAAAAGGGCAGATAATGCCGGACAAAACCGCCGTTCCTTAGGATCGGTGCCGGGTTATCGACTACTGGCACAAGTTCGCCCGCGGAAAAACGGGCGACGCTTTGCGCAACCAGCGAGATGGCCCCAGCGAGCAGGTCGTTGCAGCTGCGAGATAGCCAGAGCCGGTCGCTGATCATCGGTCGCCCCCTGGCGACTGTGACGCCGTCGAGGCGAACGGCAAGTTCGGGCAATCGCCCGCTCGCCAGCATCTCGGCCACACCGGCGGGGAAGGTGCTGTGGCCGCAAAATTCGAGCGTCAGGACAGGCGTGCCTCGTCGAGCGGCAGTGCCGGTGAGATCGATTACAAGGTCCGCTGGACCAGAACCGCCAGACTGCAACGGCTCGGAGCGGCTTGCCAATGAGGGACCGAAGCGCCGGCTCTCCATCGCCAGCACAATATCCAGTCCGCGTGCGATCGGCGCAGGCGTCGGCGCGCGGCAGCTCGAAACCACGTGACTAGCTGCGTTCAACCGTACCAGGAGCTCATTTTCCCAGCGCCGAGATCCGATGGTGTGGCCGATAATTAAAATATTAGTCAATCGAATATGTTCTTTTTCAAGACTACTGTGCCAGGATACCTATCGGTTTAGGCTTTCATAAGAGTTACCGGGGAGAACGCGGGCTTGTCTGTTAATCATATATTAAGATTTAAGGTCACGAAGGCGGCTTCTGCAGCTAGTATAGCTCTTGTGGTGAATAATCAGCAGGTCGCGACGCCTTCTGGCGACCAGGATCAGCAATGAACGTCCTTTCACATCCGAAACTGCCGGTCAGGCAAAAATTGCTGATCGTGTTCGGCACGAGGCCGGAGGCGCTCAAATGCTTTCCGGTGGTGCGTGCCGCGCTTGCCCATCCGGGTTTAGTTACCGAGACATGCATCACCGGCCAGCATCGCGAGATGGTCGACCAGGTCATCGAACTGACCGGCCTGCCGGTGCATCACGACGTCAACATCATGCAGCCCGGCCAGACATTGTTCGACGTCACCTCGCGCGTGCTGCTGGGCATGGCCGAAGTGCTGGAGAAGGCGAAGCCCGATATCGTCCTCGTGCAAGGCGACACGACCACGGCGATGACTGCGGCTCTGGCTGCTTTCTACAAACGCATCCCGGTAGCCCATATCGAGGCAGGATTGCGCAGCCACGATATCAACTCTCCCTTTCCAGAGGAACTGAACCGCAAGATTGCCGGCGACATAGCGAAGTGGCATTTCGCGCCGACCATCCAGGCGCGCGACAATCTCATCGCCGAAGGAAAGGCTGCGAACACCATCTTCGTGACCGGCAACACGGTGATCGACACGCTGTTGCATTTTTCCGGCGCGATCGACGCCGACAAGTCGATGAGCGCCAAGCTCGCCGCCGATTTCCCGTTCCTCGATCCCGCCAAGAAAATGATACTGGTCACCGGCCATCGCCGTGAGAATTTCGACGGCGGCATCCATCGCATCTGCACGGCGCTGAAGGGGTTGGCGGTGCGCGAGGACGTGCAGATCGTCTATCCGGTCCATCCCAATCCCAACGTGCGCTCGGTGGTCAACGCAGAACTGGGTGGCGTGCCGAATATCCACCTGGTCGACCCGCAGGACTATCTGCCGTTCCTGTTCCTGCAGAAGCAGAGCTACCTGGTGCTGACCGATAGCGGCGGGGTGCAGGAAGAAGCGCCATCGCTCGGCAAGCCGGTGCTGGTGATGCGCGAGAATACCGAGCGGCCCGAGGGGATTGCGGCGGGTACCGCCCGTCTCGTCGGCACCGATATCCAAAAAATCCTGTCCAATGCCAACAGCCTGCTCGACGATAAGAATGCCTATCGCGGCATGGCGGAACGACACAACCCGTATGGCGATGGCCGGGCCAGTAACCGGATCGTTGAGGAATTGCTGCATCATGGCTGAGATCAAAACCGTTTCCGTTATCGGCATGGGCTATATCGGCCTGCCGACCTGTGCCATCTTCGCCAGTCGAGGGCTCGACGTCATTGGTATCGACGTCAACGAAGCGGTGGTCGAGAAGGTCAATCGCGGCGAAATCCACATCGTCGAGCCGGACCTCGATGGTTTGATCCAGAAGGTTGTAGCCAACGGCAAGCTTAGGGCATTCAGTACGCCGCAGCCGGCGGACGCGTTTGTCATCGCAGTGCCGACCCCGATGACCGAGGACCACAAGCCTGACGTGAGCTATGTGCTCGCGGCGGCACGAAGCATCGCCTCCGTGCTGAAGCGGGGAGACCTTGTGGTGCTGGAATCGACATCGCCGGTCGGCACGACGCGCATCATGACGGGACTGCTTGCCGAATTGCGGCCCGATCTCAAATTTCCTCTGGTGCATGGCGAAGAGGCCGATGTCCTGGTCGCCTATTCGCCTGAGCGCGTGTTGCCGGGAAAGGTCCTTACCGAGTTGATCAACAACGATCGGTCGATCGGCGGACTGTCGCGCAAGTCGTCGGAACGCACCGCAGCACTCTATTCAACCTTTGTTGCCGGCGACCTGTTCACGACCCAGGCCGAAAGCGCGGAACTGGTGAAGCTGACCGAGAACGCGTTCCGCGACGTCAATATCGCCTTTGCCAACGAGCTTGCGGCAGTGTGCCAGGATCTGTCGCTCAACGTTTGGGAGGTGATCGATCTCGCTAACCGGCATCCCCGCGTGAACATCCTGCAGCCGAGCCCGGGCGTCGGCGGCCACTGCATTGCGGTCGATCCGTATTTTATCATCGATGCCGCGCCTAACAGCACGCGGCTGATGGCTTCGGCACGCCGGATCAATTCCGAGCGTCCATTGTCGGTGGTCAGAGATATAGAAGCCTTGCTCGATCCTTCCCGCAAGCAGACGATCGCTTGTCTTGGCCTCAGCTTCAAAGCCAATATCGACGATATGCGCGAGAGTCCGGCTGTCGAGGTGGTGAAGCTTTTGTCAGATATTCCCAACCTGAAGATCATCGCGGCCGAACCCAACACAAATAGGCTGCCGCATGAACTCGAGGGTAAAGGCATCGTCTTTACCGATGCGCTTTCCGCCATCGACCAGTGCGATATCGTCGTCCTGCTGGTCGACCATCGGCAGTTTAATCTGGTTGATCCCGAAGCGCTCAAGGACAAGAAGCTCATCGACACAAGGGGTTTGTGGACCTGGCGCAAAGCACGCAAGCCCGACGCCCGCATCGAAGGCAAGAAATCAGCGCTCGAACACCTGGCACTTCCTGCAAGTGCCGAGGAGGCCGCATGAACGCGCACGACCCAGCATGGGCGCAGCATCGCCTATTGGCGTCACGGCGCCGGGAATTCCTTGGCGCGCCGATCCATGCGCTGACCATGGCCGAGACGCTGGCCATCGCCGATGAGGCGATGGCCCTGCGGCGGCCGCTGCATCATGTGGTCGTGAATGTCGCCAAGCTTGTGAACATGCGCAACAACGCCGAACTGCACGAGGACGTGGCAACGGCGGATGTAGTCAACGTCGACGGCATCGGCGTGCTTTGGGGGGCGCGTCTTTGCGGCGTCGCGCTTCCGGAGCGAGTAGCGGGTGTCGACATCATGATCAATCTGCTGAGCCTCTGCGACACGCGGGGCTACAGGCTCTTCCTCCTGGGCGCAGAACAATCCGTTCTCGATGCGGTTAGAATGCGACTTGCCAGGGATCATCCGGGTCTCGTCGTCGCCGGCATGCGCAATGGTTATTTCAAGCCGGAAGACGAGGCCGGCATCGTCGAGGCGATCAACGCCTCGGGCGCCGACTGCCTGTTGGTGGCGATGCCGACGCCGCGCAAGGAGCGCTTTCTCAAGCGCTATCGTGACGAACTCACTCCGAGTTTCGTCATGGGCGTGGGCGGCAGTTTCGACGTCTATGGCGGCAAGGTTGCCCGGGCGCCAAAACTGGTTCAAGCGGCCGGTCTGGAGTGGTTGTTTCGCGTGGCACAGGAGCCGCGACGCTTGTGGCGCCGCTACTATGACACCAACACTGCCTACGCAGCGCTGCTGTGCCGGGAGTTATGGGGCCGTCGGGGACGCCGAAAGGTCGATCTATAAGTAAGTAACGATTGCCCCCAACAAGCGGGCGGCCGCCTGGGGCTACAGCCTTGGCCCGAAGTCGGAACCGCTTTTTCTAGGACTACGGCACGGGTCTATGCGAGCCGTAGCCGCGCCCGCAGCTTGGCTATGAATTGCATCGCGGCGGCAGGATAGAACAGCCAGGTCAGCCCGAAGAAAACCACTGCGCCAGCGGTGCCGCCCGCGACGAGCGAGAAGATGGCCGGCATATCGCCGAGAAGAGCGCTGGCAAGACTGGCGGCCAGCCCCGTGCAGACCGAAATGACGATCGAAACGCCGATGTCGCGCCATGGCACCGGCACCGGCGTGAGCCGTTCGCTGATGATGATGCAGGCTAAAAGGCCTGCCAGCGATCCGCCCGCCAGCGCCAAAGCAGCGCCGACCTCCGCCATCGGAGGGATCAACAGCACGGACAGTGCGATTGTCGCCACCGAGCCGAAGGAATTGGCGATGATCAGCAGCCACGGCCGCTTGTGCGCGTGCACCACGGTGCCATAGACGAAGCTGGCGAGATTGGCACACAGCACGCTGAAGGCGATGATCGGAAAGAGCAGGCCGAAACGGCCGTGATATTCGGAGGGCAGCAGGAGCTGCGTGATATCGCTGCTGAGTGCGACCAGCATTGCTGCGACCGGCAGGCAAAGGCGCATCATCAAGGCCATCAATTGCGACAGCAGCTGGCCCGATGCCGCAGGACCGTCGTCGTCGAACCGGCTGACCACCTCGGGAAAGGCGCCCATGTTGATGGAATTGGCGACCATATCAATGGGCTGGCGGGCCAGTGCATAGGCTGCGGCGAAGATCGCCACTGCGCCGGCATCGTAATAGATCTTGAGGAATACACGCTCGGCGCTGTGCAGGCCGAAGCCTACCAGCGCCATGATGACCAGGGGCACGCCGAGGACGAAGAACTCCTTTTGGGTGAAGCGTGGCGGACCGGCAACGACGCGTCGGGATGCCATGATGCCTGCCACGATACCGGCAATCAGCACGCCGAGGCTCGAGCCGAGCGATACCGTCAGAAACGAATCTTGAAACATGACGATGGCACCGATCGGCAGCGCGAGTTGCAGCACGGCGCGCAGGAACTCGAGGGTCGAATAGACCGAATGACGCTGCTGCATCTGCAGCACCGTCAACGCGAAGCGGCCGATGGAACCGGCGATCAGGTAGCTGCAGACGGCGATCGCGAACTCGACCCAGCGCTCCGGCACGATCACTGCGGAGGCGGCCACGGATATGATCAGCGCCAGGGCCGTGCTGGCAAGCAACACCTGCCCGGCCAGCATCAGGCTGCCACGGCTGACGTCGCCTTTGCCCCCAAGCCTGAGCAAAGCGATGCGCAGCCAGTTGGTGACGGCAACGTCTGTCATTTCGCCCACGGTCACCACCAGGGTCAGCAGGCCATACTCGGTCTGATCGATCAGCCGCGTCACGATGACCAGCAGGAGCAGCGCGGAAATCCGCGTCAGCAGGATCGCCGGGGCATAGATGAGCGTGGAGCGCAGCAGCAAAGAGTTGTCCCCGGAAAATTCACCTTCGATTAACCGTCGACCGGCGGAAAATCCAGCGCGATGACGGCAAAGGGTGAACAGATTCAGTTTGAACTAACGGATTCGTCGTAAACCCTGTTTGAAACCTTTGCCTTGTCGTTCCGAATGGAGTCATGTTGCAGCGTCCGGTCCACAATCAAAAAGTCCATGTCCTTGTCGCGACGCCTTCGGGCGTTTCGGGGCAGGGTGGTATCGACCGCATCATGGGGGCGCTGAAGCAGGAGTTCGAGCGGCAGGAGATCGCCGACATCGATGTACGCTTCCTTGCCAGCCGCGGCTCGGGGCATGTCGCGTTTTCGATCTTCTATATGTTTGACTTTTGCTTGCGGATGCTCGCGGCGCGTTTGGCGAAGCGCGCCGATGTCATTCACATCAACATATCGGTTTCCGGCAGCACCTATCGCAAGATGGTGATCGCCGCCTGCGCACGGCTGCTGTCGATACCCTATGTCCTGCATTTGCATGGGGCGCAGTACGAGACATTCTGGAAAGACGATCGCAGTTTCATGAGCCGCCGCATCGAAGCTCTGTTCGAGCGTGCCGGTCGGGTGATCGTCTTGGGCAGGCTATGGCGCGACTTCGTCGCCAGCCGGGCACCGGGGGCGGCCGACAAGATTGTCATCGTTCCCAACGCCACGGCGGTTCCATCCTTGGCGCATGTCGGTGGCGGCGACCATGTGCATCTCCTGTTCCTTGGCCGCATCGGCGCCCGCAAGGGCGTCCCGCAATTGCTGGATGCGCTGCACTGCATGGAGCCGATCAAGAGCTGGCGCGCCACGATCGCCGGCGATGGCGACGTCGAGGCGGCACGGATGAGAACGGCCGAACTGGGCCTTGCCGAGCGCGTTACCCTTCCTGGCTGGGTCGGGCCTGACGAGGTCGCTTCGCTGATCGCTTCGGCGGACATTCTGGTGCTGCCCTCCTTTGCCGAAAATCTGCCCGTCTCGGTCATCGAAGGCATGGCTGCAGGTCTCGCGGTAGTGACGACGCCTGTCGGCGCCGTGGAGGACATCATCGCCAACGAGCAATCCGGGTTGCTGGTGCCGCCCGGCGATGTTGCGGCGTTGACCGAGGCGCTGACACGGCTGGTCGAAAATCCGGCATTGAGAGCCAGGCTTGGTGCTGCCGCGATGGCCGTGCATCGGGAACGGCTTGAGCTCGTACCTTTCGTCGGCGCGATCTGCGACGTCTGGAGGTCGGTCGCGTTAAAAGCTCAATCGGTCAAGCGCTGACGCCATCCTATGTAAACGTGGACGCTGAGCTTGCGCGCCGCGCAGGTGAGCCTAAGACGAGCAGCTGCGGGTCGAGCGCAATATCGATCCCGTTGGCGTCACTGCGGCGCTCCAAGCTCAAATTCGCGATGGAATATCTCCAAATTCAACAGCGCCCAAATTAGCTTTTCGTGGTCTGCGGCACCGCTGGTATGCTCCGAGACGATTTGATCAAGGTGTTTGGCGCTCAAATAGCTGCGAATGACGGACTGAGAGGAGCAAAGATGGTCGTCCACGTAGCTCCTCATTGACCCGCGAAACCATTCGGCGACGGGCACCTTGAACCCGACCTTACGGCGGTTGAGAATTTCCTCAGGAAGCATGTTGGCCATGCTGTTGCGCAAGATCAGCTTACCCTTCCGCCAACCCACCTTGTAGCGATCGGGCAATTTGCTGACGAACGCAACCAGATCGCGATCGAGGAACGGCATTCTTCCTTCGATTGAACCGGCCATCATCATCCGGTCGCCTCGTTCCAAGAGATTGTCAGGCAACCACGATGTCTGATCGAAAAACAGCGCGCGGCGAAGATGGGATGCCTTCGCGCTTGAGGAGAACGGGAAGTCGTTGCGTTCATTGCGGCAATTGGCCGGCGCACCGATGAGGCGACCGTGTTCCCGCGCTGTCATGGCCCCAAACCAGGAGATCATCCGAGTGGCAAAGTCCCTTTCGCCCGCGCTTCGGGCAAATGTATCGAACTTGGCCGATGCGCCAGGCATGGCGCGTATCAGAGGGGCGAGGACATTGTTGTGGAGCAAGGCTGGAACGAGCGACCGGTAGATTCCAGCCAGTGACTCCGCGCGATGTTTGGGATACCCGCCGAGAATCTCGTCTGCCCCTTCCCCTGTGAGCACCATCTTGACGTCCTGCGAGGCTCGCTCCGACATCAGGTAAATTGGAATGTCCGAACTTTGTGAAACAGGCGCCCCCAGATGGCGAATCAACTTGGGCAGGTGGTCAATCAGGTCGTCCGCCTCAATGACCAGTTCGCAATGATCGGTCTTGAAATGATCGGCGACGCGTCGGGCGAATGGAAGTTCACTGTAAGCCGGTTCGCTGAAGCCGACCGAAAATGTACGAATTGGCTTGTCGCTGTGCTTGGTCATCAGGGCAACGATCGCTGACGAGTCGAGGCCTCCGGAGAGAAAGGCGCCAAAGGGTGCATCGCTGCGCATTCTGATCTCGACGGAATGGTCGAGCAGTTCCAGAAATCGCCGCTTGGCGGTTTCGTCGTCGATGTCCTCGGTCAGATCGGTTTGATCTGGAGGCGTATAATAGCGCGTTTCCGTCACGGTCCCTTGCGACCAAACGGCATAGCTTCCGGGGTTGAGTTTGCGGATTTGTTTAAAAAGCGTGCGCGGTCCAGGCACGTAACGCCAGCGCAGATACTCGTGCACAGCGTCCAGATCGAGCTGCTGCGCGTTTGGCTGCGATGACAACAATGCGTTGATCTCCGAGGCAAACGACAGCAATTTTTCGCTTTCCATGAGGTAAAGGGGCTTTTTGCCGAAGGGATCGCGGCCGAGGATCAATTCGTGCCTCTGAGCATCCCAGAGCGCAAAAGCGAACATGCCGCTCAATCGGTCAAATACGGACAAGTGCCACTGATCATAAGCTCTGAGCAGCACCTCGGTATCGGAGCGCGTTCGAAAATGATGACCGAGGCCGATCAGTTCCTGGCGCAACTCGATATAGTTGTATATTTCGCCGTTGAAAATAATTCTGAGACGGCCGTCGTCGATATGCATCGGCTGATTTGAATCGGCGTTTAAGTCAATAATCGCCAGGCGGCGATGCACCAATGCCAATTGGTTCCCGCCGGTGTTCAAGTCCAAGAACTCGGTGCCTTCGGCATCGGGGCCACGATGCCGCAATGCGTTGGACATTCCGGCGGCCCGATATTGTGGGTTTTCGACTCTCGGCCCGATCCAGCCGGCAATTCCGCACATCATCTCTTCCCTGGGCGCGCGTGTTCGCGACGCTGTTTACGACGAATGTATTAAACACTTGGTTGCCGACGAACCGGATCGCCGAGAAAGCCGCCAAGGTGTTTCAAAGGCGGGGGCTTGACCGGTTCGATCAGAATCTGCCGGTCCTGAATGACGTGCCACCGACGGTTGCCGCGGAGACGGCAGCTCTTGCCGTCGCGTGATTGATCACTAGCTTGTGGCGGGGACAGGATTGGCGTTGCCGCCCGGCTGCTCATCCGTCAAGAGGCGCATGGCTACGGCAGGCCCAGTGCCCGCAACATCTCCTGGTCCGGGACCGCAGGCCCTTCGGGCCGGATGACGGTCATCCCATAGGGATTGGAGAATTCCCAGACAGACCATGGTATCGCGAAGCGTTCCGCCTGCTGGCGCACCGCCTTGAGATAGCGCAGACGGTCGGCGTCGAATGCGCCCATGCGGCCGTCCGCAGACATGAGGATCACACCGAATTCACCCATGAAGAGCCGTCGGCTTGGAATGCCATGCGCCTCCGCCCAGTCGACCGCCTGACGGAAGCTCGCCTCGAGTTGGCTCGAGCCCCAATTGTGCTCGAAATATCGGGCGATTGCTTCACGGGCCGCGACCATGTTCATCATTTGCTCGACCGGGCTCAGGCCGGCGGCGTCCATCTGCGCCTTAAGGGTTTCGGTCACCTTTTCGGGCGTACTGCTGTCGGCCGGCCAGGGCAGGCCGGAGGCGAAGGCGCCTGTCCCGTCGGGCCGCTGGTGCGTGAAACTGTGCGGCTCGTACATATGGAAGCTGTAGTAGAGGTTCGGATCGTCAAAGCCCGGGGTGAGATTGACCAGCCCGGCAATGCTGCCGCCACAGGCGCCTGTTGCGACGATGGTGAGTTCGCTGCTGACTGCGCGAATATCGCGGACCGTGTCTGCCATGATCCGCTGCCAGTCATCGCTGCCGCTCGAATCACAGGGGTAGTATGCCGGCTCGTTGTAAGGCTCGAAGGCTACCTTGTCGGTGCCAACCCTGGCCAGCATGGTGGCGACCGCCACAACCATTTCGCGATAGCTGGCAACGCCTTCGCTGTCGGCACCGTCATAGATCATCTCCATGCTGTAGGCCGGAACCTGGGTGACGCCGTGCAGGTCGAAAACCACCTTAAGGCCGGCCGACGTGACCCGCTCGACCGCTGCGGCAAGTATGTCCAGCGCCTGCTGCCGTTTGGCGCCCTCGCTGGCAAGCAGAGGGCCGGGGTCGACGCTCAGCCGGACGAAGTCGAAGCCCATCGATCGAATGCGCGCAAACACTTCGCCATCCGGCCAATCGGTGAGCGGCCTATGTCCAGCGCGCCACTCCTCCTCGCTGCGATAGGGCGGCCAACTGTAGGATCCATCGTCCTCGACCGGCGACCAGTTGAGCCATTCATGCACGCCGACGCCGCGCTGGAGCTGGATCGGCGCAGCGTTGGCGGCTATCGCCATGCCGAGCACCCACGCTGCAACCCACGCCATCCTTCTCATCGCCACTCTCCGCATCATGGTCGGAGATATTAACCGCAGGATCGGAAAAGGAGGATTGCCGTCGTGCGGCTTTTCGACAGCATGGTATATAAGAATCGAAACCTTGGCGGAGAGCGTATGAGAGTCGGCTGGTACATCAACCGGTTGCGCAGCATGGAGCCGGCCGAGGTGTTGCACCGGCTGGGCGAGCAGCGTCGAAGGATCGCTTCGCGCCGCCGCGACGACGGTTGGGAGCGTTACGCTTCGCCCCAGTTGCACCCGGTGCTGCATGCATTGCGCGATGCTGCGCTGGCTGCGACACCGGAGCAACGGCAAGCCATAGCGGCGGCGGCGCAAAACACGCTTGGGGGCCAGTTTTCCGCACTTGGGCGAACATGGCCACGGCGCGATCGAGATCGGCTGTTTCCTCCCGAGCTTTGGCGCCTTGATCCGGTGACCGGCAGGCTTTGGCCGGGTCCCGAGGCCCATACTTTCGATATCGATTTTCGCCATGGCGGCGGCCGCGGCGATGTTAAATACGTTTGGGAGATCAACCGGCTGCAGCAGTTGCCGCCACTGGGCGCCCACCTGCTTCTCGCCGGCGACGACCAGTCCCGGATGGCCATAGAGGCGGCGATCGACAGCTGGCATTCAGCCAATCCGCCGTTTCGAGGGGTTTGCTGGGCCTCCGGCATCGAAGTAGCGCTGCGAGCCATCAGCCTGATTGTCACCATGGACCTCGTCGGCGACCGATTAGGCGCGGCGACACGGCAGCAAGTGGGTGAAATACTGGCGGCAAGCGCCTATTGGCTGCCGCGGTTCCCTTCTCGATTTTCGTCCGCCAACAACCATCTCGTCGCAGAACTGGCTGGCGAGTATCTGATCGGCCTGGCGTTGGGGACCGAATCCAACGCTGTCCGCGGCGCCCTCCTGGCTGAGGCGCGCAAGCAGATTCTCGCCGATGGCGCCGGTGCCGAGCAGACCCCGACATATGCGGCCTTCACCGCCGAACTAATTTTGCTGTGCGCCGCTGCGGCACGCCAGGCCGGAACGCCGTTTCCCTCGCCCGTCGAAGCGCGTCTGGCCGCATTTGCCAATTTCGTCGCTTGGCTCTCCCCAGCTGCCGGCTTTGGCGACAACGATGAAGGTCGCGTGCTGACGCTCGGGGACGAGCCGGACTATGTCCGATCCGTCGCCGCCGCCATCCGTGGCTTTTTACAGATGCCGGGCAACGCGGCGGCGCCACACGATTTTCGGGCGCTTTTCTTTGGCAGGCCGTCGGAACCGGCACCGGCGTCGCACGGGCTGCAAACGTTCACGCAAGGCGGGCTCTCCGTCTGGCGCGGTGAGATGAATGGCCGCAGCATCGATTTGACGTTCGACCACGGCCCTCTCGGCTATCTCTCGATAGCGGCTCACGGCCATGCCGACGCGCTGTCGCTCACCTTGTGCATCGATGGCGAGCCGGTGCTGGTCGACCCCGGCACCTGGCTCTACGGTTCGGGGGGCGTCTGGCGCGACTGGTTCCGCTCGACACCGGCGCATAACACGCTGAATATCGAGGGCAAAAGCCAAAGCATCATCGCCGGGATGTTCAACTGGTCGCACAAGGCGGTTGCGGCATTGGTGGAGAGCGAGCCGGGAACGCACTGGAAGCTGCGCGCCCGGCATGACGGGTATAGAAGCCGCTTCGGTGTCGTGCATCAGCGCACCGTGACGCACCAGGCCGACGGGATCGTCGTGACCGACCAACTGCTCGGCGGCAGGCGCGTGGCCGAGGTCGTCTTTCAACTCGCAGCCGGCCTCGGCACCAACCGAGACGGAAGCACGATCATAGTGCTGCGCGGCGACGAGCCGCTGATGACCATTCGGTTTCCGGACGCTGCGGTCGACATCCGCGCCGGCGGCGGCGCACCGGGGCAGGGCGGCTGGGTTTCACCGCGTTTTGGCGCCAGGCAGCCAGCCGAACGCATCGCCTGGCACGGCGAAGTGGGCGAAGACGGAATTAAGATCCACCTCGCGGCAATCCCACCGTCGCAACGATAGCGATCGGCGCAGCAGCAGAGCGGGCCATCCGCTGTTCCGGCCGTATTCGAGATTAATTACGTTCCGACATTTAGCGTTTTGTTACGGTTGAACTGCTAATCTGGCGCAAATCCGGCATGCTTTTGCTCGTTGCAGCCGCAATAGCCACCTGGTTGCGGGCAACATGCAGTGGGTTTGGCAAGTTTTTTGCTTCGCAATTCGCCGGTAGCCATTTTACGGCCCAGGAGCCACCGCACCGATGTTTTCTGAATTCGCCAGAGTGATTGTGGAAAAGCTTTCGAACGTCAATCTGGTGACGCTCGGCCTCCTATTTCTCACGGCACTGGGGAGCGCGGTGGTCGCTTACTGGCGAACTGTCGAGCACAAGTCCCTCAGGGACTTTTTCGATTTCGCTTTCCCGGCGGAAGTCATCCTGCATCCGTCGGCGCGAGCGGATGTCCTATTTTGGGTCACAAAACGGGCGATAATGCCTTTCCTGCTCATCCCTGCCGGCGTCACCTTCGTTGCCGCCGTGGGCTATGGGACGCACCAGGCAATCGGCTGGCTCCTTGATATCCAGGCGCCGCTCATCGACGGCCCGGCCGGACCGGTGACGATCGTCATCTTCACGGCAACCATGCTGATCGCCTACGACATTTCGTACTATCTCTACCATGTCGCCCAACACCACTTCCCGTTCCTATGGGAATTGCACAAAGTGCATCATTCGGCCGAAGTGATGGTGGGAATCACCAAGGATCGGGTTCATCCGCTGGACGATCTGATGAACCGTATCTGGGATGGTATCATCCCGGGGATATGCTTCGGCATCTGGAGCCTGATCGCGCTCGATCCTGTAGAGATCGCTATCTTCGGCATCAACGTCTATGTCATTCGCAACATCCTGATGATGGACTTTGTTCGCCATACCCATTTCAAGATTTCCTTCGGCCGGTTGAACAACATCATCTTGTGTCCGCACTGGCACCAGGTGCACCACAGCATCGACCCTCGCCACTACGACAAGAATTTTGGCCTGTTGTTTTCGTTCTGGGATCGCCTGTTCGGGACGCAGTTTGTCCCGGATCCGGATGAAGACCTCAAATTTGGCCTGATAGATCGCGATGTGCGCGACTATCAATCGCTCTTTGGGCTTTACATCCTGCCGCTCAAGAAGATGGGAGGGCATGTCGCCAGACTGTTCCAGAGGCGTCTCGATGTCATCGCACAGCCACAGGATCGTTCCCCTTCATGAACACCATTGTTTCGATTGACGCTTCGAGCGCAGAGCGCCTGGAAGTTGTCCGCTCGGCGGATCGCCTGGCTGCGATCGAAGCCGATTGGATGCATCTTTGGCATCGCACCGATGGGCTGATCTTTCAGAGCCATGCCTGGATTTCGGCATGGTGGAGTACCGTAGCGGACCGTGACCAGCGCGCGCTGCGGATCGGGTTGGTCTGGAATGGTGACAGGCTCGTTGCCGTCTTTCCGATGGCGATCGGCAAGCGCAAAGGCCTGCGGTTTCTCGAATGGGCGGCCGGCAGCTATACCGATTACGGGGATATTCTCGTTGCTCCGGAATGCTCCTCATCGGCGCTGCAGGACGTATGGGCCCGGATCTGTGAAGCCGGTGGCTTCGATATTGCCTTTCTCAATCATCTCTTGCCGGGTGCGGCGGTCCGCAGAATTTTCACTCCGGATACCTCCGGCGGGATCAGGCTTCGCCCCAATCACAGAGAGGAAGTCAGCTATCGCGTCGCAGGACAATGGGAGAGCGGAGCCGCGTGGTTCGCGGAGCAATCGAAAAAGACGCGGCAGAACTATCGGCGCGGCGTCAAGACGCTGGAAGAAGCGGGGGAAATGAAATTTCGCCTGCTTGCGCCAGACGAGCCGCTACAGCCGGTACTGGACCGCCTCTCTGCCCTGAAGCGCAGATGGCTGGTGGAGCGCAAGCGTGAATCCCAACTTTTCGAAGAGGGAGCGCCGGTCCTCGCCGCACTCGTCGAGGCGCTGGCGCGCGCCGGCGTGCTGCACATTTTCGTACTTGAATGCAATGGCGCGATGGTCGCAGTCTCCATCAACTTCGTCCAGCACCACACCATGATGGCCTTCGTGACCACTTTCGATCCGGATTTCAGCCAGGCGTCGCCCGGCATGATCCTGATGATGGACTACATACGGTGGTCGATCGATCACGGCTTGGGCACGGTCGATTTCCTGTGCGGCGCAGAGTCGTTCAAGCACAAATTCGCAACGCAGGGCGTTGTCCTGCAATCCGTTCTTGGGACGCGCACGGCGCAAGGCTCGCTCGCTTCTCTTGCCGATCGTATGCGCCAGAGGGTCCGGCGTGTACGCGGGTGCGGACTGGTGCCGACAGCTTGATTTTCGGCTTGATCGGCGCCCGGAACACCGTGCCCGACAGGCAATGGCAAGTGGTGTCGTATCGCTTCCCTCGTCGGGTCGCCGGCAGCACGAACCGCTCAAAGTGCCGATTGCGTCTGAGATGGAACGACCCGCCAGACCTTGTTGCCGACATCATCCGCCACCAGCAGGGCGCCGCGACGGTCTATCGCCACTCCCACAGGACGGCCAAAGGCCTTGTCGTCCTCGCTCAGGAAGCCGGTGAGGATGTCCTGAGGCGGGCCTGACGGCTTGCCGCCGGTAAACGGCACGAAAATCACCTTGTAGCCGCTGCGCGGCTTGCGATTCCACGAGCCATGCTGGCCGACGAACGCGCCATTCCTGTATTGAGGACCGAACAGGTCGGCCGTGTTGAAGGTCAGTCCCAATGAAGCCGTGTGCGCCCCGAGCGCATAGTCCGGCTTGATCGCCTGGGCGACGAGGTCGGGCCGCTGCGGCTTGACGCGATTATCGACATGCTGGCCGTAGTAGCTGTAAGGCCAGCCGTAGAAGCCGCCATCCTTCACCGAAGTCATGTAGTCCGGCACGAGGTCGCTGCCGATCTCGTCGCGCTCGTTGACGGCGACCCAGAGTTCGCCGCTTTCCGGATTCCAGGACAGGCCGTTCGGATTGCGCAGCCCGGAGGCGAAGAGACGCGACTGCTTCGAAGCGAGATCGATCTCCAGCACTGCGGCGCGGTTCTCCTCTTCCTCCAAGCCGTTCTCGCCGACATTGGAATTGGATCCGACCGTCGCATAGAGCTTCGTGCCGTCCTGCGAGGCGGTCATGTCCTTGGTCCAGTGGTGGTTCCTCCCCGCAGGCAGGTCGACGATCTTCTCCGCCGGTGCGGTGATCTCGGTCGCGCCCTCCTGGTAGGGAAAGGCCACAATTGCATTGGCGTTGGCGACGTAGAGCTTGCCGTTAAGTAGCGTCATGCCGAATGGCGAGAACAGCCCGGTGAGGAAGGCCGTTTTGGTTTCCGCCACCCCGTCGCCATCCTGATCGCGCAGCAACGAGATGCGATTGGCGCTAGACGTTTGCGCGCCGGCCTGGCTCTGGAAGAGGTTTGTGAAGAAGCGGCGTATGCTGCGTAAGCTCTCTATGAAGAAGCTGCGTATGCTGCGTATTCTGAAGCCCTCGTCCGGCTTGGGCGGGGCATTGCTCTCGGCCACCAGCACGTCGCCGTTTGGCAGCACGTATAGCCAGCGCGGATGGTCGAGCCCGCCGGCAAACTCGTTTACTGCAAATCCCTGGGCCGCCGTCGGCTTCGTGCCCTGCGGCCATGGCGCGGCCTTGGCGACATGGACGGTCGGCAGCCAAGTCGGATTGGGCTCCGGCAGGGTCGGGTTGGGGCCATAGGTCTCCGCGATCGGAACCGTCGCCTCTTCGCGCGACAGGAAGAAGACCGCTCCGCCGGCGACGACGAAAAGAACGATCAGCATGAGAAGGGCGGCAAGCAACTTTTTCACCAGAACCTCGAAAATGTGAAAGAACGCAAACGCGCTTATCGCGTTCCGGTTGCGGATGGAGCGGCGGATAGGGCGAAGGAGGCCGCAAGCGCGCGGACGTCGTCGTCCGTGAGACCCTTCGCGGCATTGGCCATGAGATGGCCGAAGCGCGTTCCACCCCGCTTTCCCGCCGTGAACAGCCCAAGCTGTGCCTCGATATAGCGCTCGGGCTGGCCGGCGATGGAGGGATAGAGCGGGCTGCGGTCCTGTCGTCCGTGACAGCCGAGACAGGCTGGCACGCCGGCCTCCTTGATACCCCTCTCGGCGATTTCCCTGCCGCGCCGGACAAGTGCTGGATCGCCCTCGCCCCCGGGGTGCCTCGTCGGCAGGGCGGCGAAATGCTTGGCCAGATCCGGCCAGGATTGAGGCCCTGCCGCAATGGCGGGCAGGCTCATCAAGCCGCTTGCCCGACCTTCCTCGGCATAGGCACGCAGGCTTTCTAGGAGATAGGCCTCGCTCTGCCCGGCGAGAACGGGGATCGCAGGACCGCGCCCGAGACCGTCCCCACCGTGGCAGCGGCCGCAATCCGCGAGCGCCTGCCGTAGGGTTGCGGCAGCGCCTTCAGGAGGCGCAAGCCTTGCTCCATAGGCGAGGTCACGGTAGGTGGCTTCGTCCATCGACGGCAGTTCGCGCAGGAAGGCTACCATCGCCCAGACCTCGTCGTCGCGTTCCTGCGTCGGCCAGGCCGGCATGCCGGTGAAGCGCACGCCGTGTTTGACGATGCGAAAAAGTTCCGCGTCGGACCATTCGCCGACGGCCCCCGCAAGGTCAGGCGGCTGCGGCAGCATTCTCATGACGACAGGAGATCGCGGCTCGCCCGGCGCACCGTGACAGATGGCGCAGCCGCGCGCGAAATGTCCGGCGGCCGGCTGGATCGCATGACGCGGCAGAGCTTCTGGAACGTCGACCGCCAGCGCATAGGTGCGCACAGCCGATCGCATGGCGAATTGGAGAAACCATTCCGTGATCTTCCAGTGGCCGCTTGAGGCACCGACATTGAAAAAGCCGATCCAGGCGGCCAGCACCACGACGAAGGGCAGAATGGCAAGCGCGATGGCGAGCTTCTTCCAACTGATATGCATCAGACCGCCTTCCGCGGCGGGGCGGCGAGCAAGCGCGCGAAAAGCGTCACGCCGCCGGCCAGATAGACCGCTGCGCCGACCAAAAGCATGATTACGCCGCCAAGTTCCTGATCCTGCTGCGCGGAAAGCGCGACGCCGAAGCAGCTTATCTCGCCCGTCCCGTAAAGCGGCCTCGGGGTCAGCGCCAGCAGCGCCCCGAGCAAGGTCATATGGATGGACGTCAGAAGCAAGGCGAAGGCGCCGGCGGCATTGCCTGTGATGTCCGAACCGCGGCGCGGCAGGCAGGTCAGCCACAGGAACAGCCCGGCGGCGAGGAACGTGGCCTGCTCGATGGCGGTCGCAAACAGCGAGCTTTGCGCCAGCGTCCGCAAGGCCGGCGCGTGCCAGGACCAGACAATGATAAGCTCGACGAGGGAGGCGGGGAGGGCGAGGGTGAACGCCCGGTTTGCATCTGGTTTCGGGCGGAGCGGGATCCCAATCGCCATCAGCGGCGCAGCGATCGCTACCACTCCCATATGCGCCAGCATGTGCGCCGAAAACGAATCCCGCCAGGCATCGAGCAGCGGTCCGACCCAGACCAGGGCGAGGACGAGGAGACCGAGGATGAGGCAGGCGCGTCTCACCGGATACACCCCGTCAGGAACAATGCGGGCATCGCGGTGAAGATCACGGCGATGAAGCTGAGACCCGAGAGCAGCAGCGTCGCAAAGCCCTGGAACAGGGTCCGGTCGCGTCTCGTCGGATCGTCGTGCGGCGGATCGTCTGTGCCGAAGCCCCATTGCCGCCAGGCGAGCCATGCGGATAGCGCGATGAGCGAGAGGGCGATCAGAGTGGCGGCGGCGATGCCCGCGCGGACAGCGCTGAAACTCAGCCCGATAAGTTCGGGCTTAGCGCAATAGACCGCCGCGCCGATGTAGCAAACGAGGAAATGCGTAGCCCACACCACGGGCGCGGTAAACAGCGTCCAGAGCGTTTCAATCTGTTTCGGGATGAGCCGCATCGCCGCCTCACATCGCTGCCGGAAAGAGGCCAATGATGGCGAAGGTGATGACGGCGGTGACCAGCAGAAAATGCCAGTAGAGCACCACGTTGCTTAGATCCATGTCATGCTTCGGCGTCAGTCGGCCGGCCAAAGAGCGGGCCAGGCAATAGGCCTGCATTACCGTGCCGAGCGCGGCATGAGCGAGCACCCAGATCACGAGGATCCACACGATTGCAGGATAGACGTGGCGCGTCGGGTCCATGCCGGGAGACCACGGCGCGGCCAAGCCTGCGGCGGACGCGGCAACGGTGGTCAGCAGGGACGCTACCAGCAAGCCGCGCACAGTGGCCGTGGCGCCGCGCCTGTTGAACATGCGGGCCGCCACCATCAGGCCCCACGCTGCAGCGAACAGGACGGCAGCCAGCAGCGACCAGATCGCATCAGGCCCGGCAATCCCCGCGGTGAAGTCGGCATGGATCGTCCAGTAAAAGAAATAGCCGAAGACGAGGCTGGCGAAGGCCGTGCCGTCGCCCACCATGGTGATGAACATCGCCCACCAGCCGACAGAATTGGGGCCGGAGGCATAAAGCGGCAAGCTGAGGCCCAGGCCGACTTCCTTTTCCGGCTTCTCGGGGATTTCGCCAGTGCCCGTCCAGAGCCAGTAGATGACGGCGCAAAAGCAGGTGATTGCGGCCAGCGCCGTCGCAATCCACCAGTGGAAGGTAAGCGCGATGAAGGCGGCTCCGAGCGAAAGGGCCGAGACGATGGTCACATGGGAACTGCCGCCGACGCGCAGCACCTGGATGGGGTCGGCGTCGAGCACGGAGGTGACCAGTCCCTCGCGCCGTCCCTCTTCCGCGTCGGGCAGGTAACAGCGGCCATCATTGACCTCGCGCGCAAGATCCTTCTGGTCCCAGAGGGGATAGCGGCTGCGCACGATGGGTATCGAGCGGACGCCCCAGTCCTCCTCCGGCTCGGAAATCCATTCCAGCGTGCCAGCATTCCACGGGTTGAGTTCGTCGCGCGGCTCCCGGTGCTTCGGCCTGAGCACGTCGAAGACAACCACCAGCACGCCCGCGGCGAAAATGAAGGCTCCGGCCGTCGAGATCAGGTTCAGCCAATCCCAGCCGATTTCGGCCGGATAGGTGAAGACGCGCCGGGGCATGCCGCGCAGGCCGCTTAGATGCATGGGGAAGAAGCCGATGTTGAAGCCGCAGAACATCAGCCAGAAGGCGAGCCGTCCCAGACGGTCGGAGAGCTTCTTCGCGTCGATCAGCGGGTAATAGTAGTAGAGCCCGGCCACAACCGGGAAAAGCATGCCGCCGATCAGCACATAATGGAGGTGCGCGACGACAAAGTACGTGTCGTGCGCCTGCCAGTCGAAGGGTGCGAGCGCCACCATCACGCCCGTCAGTCCGCCAATGACGAAGATGGCAAGTCCTCCGGTGCCGAACAGCATCGGGGTCGAGAAGATCATCCGGCCGGCCAGCATGGTGGCGATAAAGACGAAGATCTGCACGCCCGTCGGGATCGCCACCGCCTCGGAGGCCGCCGAGAAGAAGGCCAGCGAGATCTGCGGCAGGCCTGTCGCAAACATGTGGTGTACCCACAGGCCGAAAGAAAGGAATCCCGTTCCCACTGCCGCGAGCACGATCCAGGAATAACCGACGATTGGACGCTGGGAAAAAGTCGGCACGATCATCGCCATCAGCGCGATAGCCGGCAGGAAGATAATGTAGACTTCCGGATGGCCGAATATCCAGAACAGATGCTGCCACAGCAGCGGGTCGCCGCCGCGCGCTGCGTCAAAGAACGGCCAATCGAACATCCGTTCCATCTCGAACAGGAGGTCGCCGGCGATCAGCGGCGGGAAGGCGAACAGGATCATTCCAGCAACGATCAACAGGTACCAGGCGAAGAGCGGCATCAGGTTGATGCGCATGCCCGGCGCGCGGCATTTCATGATGCCGACGATGAGCTCGACGGCAGCCGCGATCGAGGCGACTTCGATGAAGGAAAGGCCGAGCAGCCAGATGTCGGCGCCGATGCCGGAGAACTCCTTGTCGGTGGCGAGCGGCGGATACATGAACCAGCCTGCCGACGGCGCCGCGTTGAAGAAGATGGAGCCGCAGACGAAGATACCGCCGAGGACAAAGCTCCAAAAACTGAACGCCCCCAGGCGCGGAAACGGCATCTCGCGCGCGCCCAGCATCGGCGGTAGGAGGAAGATCGCGACTGCCTCGAAGATCGGCACCGCGAACAGGAACATCATCACCGTACCGTGCAGGGTGAAAGCCTGGTTGAAAAAGTCGGCCGACAGGAAGTCGTTGTCGGGCACGGCGAGCTGCAGGCGCATCAGCAGCGCGAGCGCGCCGGCGAACAGCATGAAGGCGAAAGCCGCCGAGCCGTACCAGAGGCCGATCTGGAAATTGTTCACCGAGGTCCAGTAGCGCCAGCCGGCCGGATTGGCCCAGACGGCGCGCAGCCGCTCCTCCTGCGCCTTGTATTCCTCCGGCGAGCGCTTCTTGATCGCAGCGCTCATTGCAGGCCTCTCAGCCAGGCGGCGATGGCGCGAATGTCGTCCGGCGGCAACATGTCGAAGGCCGGCATCCTGGAGCCGGGCTTGATTAGTTCGGACCGGGCGATGAAGCGGGCGACGGCGTCTTCTGTGTTGGGCAGGATGCCGGCTCCGACGGTGGCGCGGGAACCGAGATGCGAAAGATCCGGGCCGATCAGGCCGCGCGCATCCGTGCCCGCGACGAAATGGCAGGACCCGCAGCCATGGCGCAGAAACAGCGCGCCGCCGCTCGCGCCGGCGCCTTCCGCGGGAGTTGCCTGGGCGGCGAGCCAGGACCGGAATGCTTCGGGCTCCATCGCCACGGCCGAGAACGCCATCAGCGCGTGAGACGTGCCGCAATATTCCGCACAGGGCCCGCGGAAGATGCCGGGTTTCGTAGCCATAAGCGAAAGCCTGTTGGTGCGACCGGGGATCATGTCCATCTTGCCGCCGAGCGGTGGGATCCAGAAGGAATGGATCACATCGGCGCTTTTCAGGGTGAATTCGACGCGCTCGCCGACCGGCAGCCTGACCTCGTTGGCGGACGCGACCGGCGGTCCCTGAGCTGGGCGGTAGACAACTTCCCACCAGAACTGCCTGCCGGTGATTTCAATCCGCAGGCCGGCGGCGCCCGCCTGGGCGAAGGGCCGAAGGCCAGGCATCAGCCACAGTGCATAGGCGAGTAGGACACAAAGCGTGACCGACGGGAAGACCACGCCGCCCCAAAGGATGATCCTGCTGGCAGACTTTTCGGCCAGCCTGCGGCGGTTGAATAGGGCTGAATGAAGAAGCACGCCGACCACGCCCAGCCAGATGACGGCGCCACCACTTAGCATTATCCAAAACAGTATGGCTATCTGCTGCGCTTCCGCTCCCGCGGGCTCAAGTACCGACCGGGCGCCGACAAAGCCGCTCGCCAGCGATAATGACGCAGCGGACAGGCTGAAATATTGACCCATTTCCAACCCCTCCGCCGTAAACCGGCGAGAGGGGCGGAAGGTTCCGGGCAACTGAGCTTTCGAACTAGCTGCATTCGCCGTTGCTATTTGGGCAATTTTTCAACGAGTGACGAAACAATTGCGCTCGATCCTCGTTTGCCCGTCATAGTTAGCGTTAGGGCGAATGTTGGGGGCGAGCCTTGGGGTTGTCCATGCCAAAGCAGGCGACGATGAGCGCAACCGGCTTGGAAGTTTTTGACAAAAACCTGCAGACGACAAACATCTGGCTGGACGAGATCATGGCCGATTACGATAGGCGCGTTGCCTGGCATATGCTGGGAGCTGTTTGACGCACCTTGCGGGATTTGCTGCAGATCGAACTGGCTGCCAATTGGGGGCGGGGCTGCCGCTTCTCGTGCGTGGAGCCTACTATGATCGGTATCGGCCGCGTGATCTGCCGACCAGCAGCCGTTCATTGTAGGACTTCCTGCAGCGGGTGGCCGAGGAGATGAAATCCACTCGACCCGTGAATCCCGAGGATGCAACGAGATCCGTGTTCAAAGTTCTCGCCAGGCATGTCGACTTCGGCCAGTTGGTCAAGGTGAGAGACGCGTTGCCGAAGCAGATCCAGGCGCTTTGGCCCGAAAGTGTTGGAGTTTAGCAGCAGCAAGACAAAAGTCTGAGCTCTCGATACGGTTCTCAGCTGCCTCGGCCCGGCCGGTCCTTTTCCTCGCGATACAGTCGCTCAGTGGCCCGATCGCTTTCTCTGCGCTCTGCAGGCCCCCGACGGCGCCACGTGAGGAGTGCGTAAGCGATCACGATTGCTAGCAGTAGCGGGCCGCCAGCAACGACGATCAACCACATACTGTTCTCGAACATGGAACATCTCCTTCCCTCGTTGCCAGAAGGAGCGAAACCGTTGCTCCCGTCCGGTCCAGGGGTGGACAGTGCAGTGTAGATCTCTTCACCGAATGACCTGTGCGCCGCCAACTCAACTGCTGAGCGCAGGCGGCCTGGTTCATTCCTCCAGAAAACAGCTTGTTCGCGACGGGCTGTTGCACTCGGCACGCGCTGATGGAAGAATGGATATCCCTCGGAAACGTTCCATTGTGCGAGCCATTCGCTGGCTGGCTTTCAGGCGTTCACTATATCTGTCTCGACCCCTAACATCCGGTCGCAGACGCACTACGTGATGATAGGGAACCACAAAGGCTTTCCGATAGTTGAATGAAGGGCGAGAGCAACCAGACCGGCCGGGGCGAGGATACCATGCGCGAGAACCAGTCCGACGTCTTCGATCTGTTTTCGGAGATTTACACGAATGCGGCGCAGGAGGAGATAAGCATCCAGCAATATCTCCTTGCCTGCCGCGAGGATAAATCGATGTATGCCTCGGCGCCCGAACGGATGGTCGAGGCGATCGGCGAGCCTACCCTGATCGACACCAGCATGGATGAGCGGCTCGGCCGCATTTTCGCCAACAGGACAATCAAGGTCTATCCCACCTTCTCCGAGTTTTATGGTATGGAGGACACGATCGAGCGCATAGCCGGCTATTTCCGCTATGCCTCTCAAGGGCTCGAGGAACGCAAGCAGATCCTCTATCTGCTTGGCCCTGTCGGCGGCGGTAAGTCCTCGCTCGCCGAACGGCTGAAGAAGCTGATGGAGCAGCGTCCGATCTATACGCTGAAGGTGGGCGGCCAGATCAGCCCGGTTTTCGAATCGCCGCTCGGGCTTTTCAATCCTGACCGCATGGGCGACCTTTTGGAGGACAAATACGGCATCGCGCGGCGCCGGCTGAACGGCCTGATCTCGCCGTGGGCGGCCAAGCGCCTCGATGAACTGTCCGGCGACATCTCCAAGTTCAGCGTCGTGAAGCTGATGCCTTCGCGGCTGCGCCAGATCGGCATCGCCAAGACCGAGCCGGGCGATGAGAACAACCAGGACGTTTCGGCCCTGGTCGGCAAGGTCGATATACGACAACTCGAGAATTTCAGCCAATCCGATCCGGACGCCTATTCCTACAGCGGCGGCCTGAACCGGACCACGCAAGGGTTGCTTGAGTTCGTCGAGATGTTCAAGGCGCCGATCAAAGTCCTCCATCCGTTGCTGACCGCTACCCAGGAAGGCAGCTACAACGGTACGGAGAACTTCGGATCTTTTCCTTATCAGGGCATCGTCGTAGCCCATTCCAACGAGTCGGAATGGCTGCAGTTCAAGAACAACAAGAACAACGAGGCGTTCCTCGACCGCATCCTGGTGGTCAAGGTGCCGTACTGCCTGCAGGTCACCGAAGAAAGGCAGATCTACGAAAAGCTGCTGCGCGAAAGCGAGTTGGCTTCCAGTCCCTGTGCACCGGAGGTGCTGGACATTCTCAGCCGGTTCACCGTCTCGACCCGTCTGGCCGAGCACGACAATTCGCCGCTTTACACGAAGATGCGCGTTTATGACGGCGAGAACCTCAAGGACATAGATCCCAAGGCGAAGTCGGTTCAGGAATACCGCGATGCCGCCGGTGTCGACGAGGGCATGACCGGCGTCAGCACGCGCTTTGCTTTCAAGATCCTGTCGCAGACATTCAACTACGACACCAAGGAAGTGGCCGCCGATCCTGTGCATCTGATGTACATTCTGGAGGAGGCTATCAAGCGCGAGCAGTTCCCGAAGGAAACGGAGGCCGCCTATCTCGACTTCATAAAGTCGGAACTGGCGACGCGTTATGCCGAGTTCATCGGCCATGAGATTCAGAAGGCCTATCTGGAGTCCTACAGCGAATACGGCCAGAACCTGTTCGACCGCTACATCGCCTACGCCGATGCCTGGATCGAGGATCAGGACTACAAAGACCCCGATACAGGCCAGATCCTCAATCGCGAGGTACTGGACAACGAACTGTCGCAAGTCGAAAAGCCGGCCGGCATTGCCAATCCCAAGGACTTCCGCAATGAGGTCGTGAAGTTCGCGTTGCGCGCCCGGGCGAGGAACAATGGCCGCAACCCCTCATGGACAAGCTATGAAAAGCTGCGCGAAGTCATCGAGAAGCGGATGTTCGGCCAAGTCGAGGATCTGCTTCCGGTGATCAGCTTCGGCTCCAAGCAGGACAGCGTAACGGAGAAACGGCATACCGAGTTCGTGCATCGGATGGTCGGACGCGGTTACACCGAACGTCAGGTCCGCCGGCTGGTGGACTGGTACATGCGGGTGAACAAGGCGGGCTGAGTCCGGCCGGGATGGTTCCATGCCGATCTTTGTCGATCGCCGACTGAACCCGAAGGACAAGAGCCTCGGCAACCGCCAGCGCTTCCTGAAGCGTGCGCGCGAAGAGCTGAAGCGAAGCATCCGGGATCGGATTCGTACCGGCAAGATCGCTGATGTCGACAGCGAGCATGCCGTCTCGATGCCGGCGAGGGGCACAGCCGAGCCGAGCTTCAGCGATGCGAAAGACAGCGGCAAGCGGCAGCACATCCTGCCGGGCAATAAGCATTTCGCCCCGGGCGACCGGGTTCCCAAGCCCGGTCAGGGCGGCGGCGGTTCGTCTCCCGGGAAAACGGTCTCGGAGGACGATTTTCGTTTCGTGCTCTCGCGCGAGGAGGTGCTCGATCTCTTCTTCGAGGATCTCGAACTTCCCGACATGGTCAAGCTCAACCTCAAGGAGATACTTGCCTTCAAGCCGCGCCGCGCAGGGTTCGCCGCGACCGGTTCGCCGACCAACATCAATGTCGGGCGCACGATGCGAAACAGCCATGGTCGCCGGATTGCGCTCAGGCGCCCGAAGCAGGAGGAGCTTGATGCGATTGCGGAGCAACTCGCAATCCTGGAGGCAGAGCCCCAGAGCGCGGGGCCGGTACGCCAACGCATCGCAGCGTTGCGGGAAGAGCTTGAGCGACTTGAGCGCCGCCGTAAGCGGATCGCCTATGTCGATCCCGTCGACATCCGCTTCAACCGTTTTGACGCCCAGCCCGTGCCGAATGCCAATGCGGTCATGTTCTGTCTCATGGACGTATCCGGCTCGATGGGCGAACGCGAGAAGGATCTGGCCAAGCGCTTCTTCGTGCTGCTGCACCTGTTCCTGAAACGGCGCTACGACCGCACCGAAATCGTCTTTATCCGCCATACGCACGAGGCGCAGGAGGTGGACGAGGAAACCTTCTTCTACAATACGCAAAGCGGCGGTACGGTCGTTTCCACGGCACTCGAGGAGATGCGCCGCATTATCGAGCAACGCTATCCCAGCAACGAGTGGAACATCTATGCCGCCCAGGCATCGGACGGCGACAATTTCGTAACCGATTCCGAGCGCTGCATCGGCCTGATGGACGGCCAGATCATGCGCCTGTGCCAGTATTTCGCCTATGTCGAGATCATCGACGAGCGTGAGAGCCATATTTTCGGCAGCACCGACAATGGAACCTCGCTGTGGCGCGCCTACAGCGCTGTCAACCAGAGATGGCCGAATTTCCAGATGAGCCGTATCGCCAACGCATCCGACATCTATCCGGTCTTTCGCCAGCTCTTTGCCAGGCAGCCGGTCTTCCAGAAAAGCGCTTGAGGGGAGCCGATGGCGAACCAGACCGGCAAATCCGGCCAAACCAGCAAATCAGGCCAAACCAGCAAATCAGGCCAAACCAGCAAATCAGGATTGCTCTTTTCAGGGTCTGACTGGGATTTCAAGACACTGTCGCGCGCCTACCAGGCGATCGAGGCGCTCGCGATCGAAGAGCTTCACCTCGACGTCTATCCGGTGCAGATGGAGATCATCTCGTCCCAGCAGATGCTCGACGCCTATTCCTCGGTCGGCATGCCGCTGATGTATCGCCACTGGTCCTTCGGCAAGCATTTTCTCTACCAGGAATTGCTCTATCGCAAAGGCGGGCGGGGGCTCGCCTATGAACTGGTGATCAATTCCAATCCTTGCATCGTCTACCTGATGGAGGAAAACACCATGGCCCTGCAGGCCCTGGTGACAGCTCATGCAGCGCTTGGCCACAATCATTTTTTCAAGAACAATCATCTGTTCCGGCAATGGACGGATGCCAGCGCTATCCTGGGCTATCTGGACTTCGCCAAGGGTTACATTGCCCGTTGCGAGGAGCGGCACGGCGTCGCCGCGGTGGAGGCCATCCTCGATGCTGCCCACGCGCTGATGGAACAGGGCGTGTTCAGATACCGCCGACCGCCGAAGCTCTCGTCGGAGCGGCAGCGAGAAGGCGTTCGTGAGCGCCTGGAGTACGAAGAGCGTTCCTACAACGATCTGTGGCGCACGCTCCCGCCGTCGAAGGACGGGACCAAGGCCAACGAAACGGACACCGGCATCGCAGAGCGGAAGAAAACGCTCAACCTGCCCGAGGAGAACCTGCTCTACTTCCTGGAAAAAAACAGCCTGGTCCTGGAGCCTTGGCAGCGTGAAATCATCAGGATAGTCCGCGTCGTCGCGCAATACTTCTATCCGCAGCGGCAAACGCAGGTAATGAACGAAGGCTGCGCCACTTTCGTGCACTACACACTCATGAACATGCTGTTCGATCGCGGCCTGATCAATGAAGGCGCGATGCTGGAAATCCTGCGCAACCATTCGAACGTGATCTTTCAGCCAGGCTTCGACGATCCGCGTTTTTCCGGCATCAATCCTTATGCTTTGGGCCTCGACATGATGCAGGACATTCAGCGCATATCGACTGAGCCGACCGCCGAGGATCGTGACTGGTTCCCCGATATCGCCGGCAACGGCAATTGGCGCGAAACCCTGCTCGACGCGTGGGCGAACCATCGCGACGAATCATTCATCCGACAGTATCTGAGCCCCGCCCTGATGCGGAAATGGCGGTTCTTTATCCTCGCCGATGCCGCTGGCGAACCGCATTACGAAGTCGCGTCGATCCACAATGAGCGTGGCTACGAAAAGATACGCGCCGGGCTCGCCCAGAGCTACGACATCGGTGCGAGCCGGCCGGATATCCAAGTGGTGGATGTTGATCTGCTCGGTGACCGACAATTGCGGCTGGAGCACAAGGTGAAGAACGGCATCATGCTGGAGGAGGCCAGTCGCGACGCCACCCTCCGCCATATCCGCACCCTGTGGGGCTATGAGGTCAGCCTGGCGGCGATCGATGCGCAAACGGGCGGGACGCTCAACGAACGTTCGACCAGCCAAATCGGGGAGTGACCAGAACCTGGATGGCTGGCGACGGCGTCGTTCTACAGCCTGGTTTCCACTCTTGGGTCCGATGCTCTGGCCGTCGGACCCGGGAAGGTCGGTTTCGTCGGAATCTCGGATGGTGTCTCGGGAGGAATTTCGACGGGCTGCCTTTGCGGGCTGGGAACGGGATCGGGCGAAGGCGGAGGAACGCCCGGAGGCTCATCCGGCGGAGTTTCCGGCGGAGCAGGCGGCCGGGCAGGCTCAGGATTCGGATTATCCGGTATCGGCACGGGATTGTTCGGATCAGGATCAGGATCGGTCATGGGATACTCTCCGAAGCTTGCTTCACATCTCCTCCGCGCCGCGACAATCATAAATGCGCGCATGTGCTCCTCCCTGACCCTTGCCTCGTAACACGCAGCGACGCTACTTGTTCGTCCGCATCTTTTGCCTTGGATTGATCCCGCCAAGGGCGTTGGTGTCGTTCTCGACATCGCCTTCGATCGTGTTTTCGCCTTCGAGTGAGAGTTCGTCGCCTTCCTTGATCGTGCCCTTGGAGGTCCCGATACCGGGATTGTTCCTCAAATCGGCATCGCTCGGCTTTTTCCACTTTGGATGTTTGGTTCCGCTCATGGCACAACTCCTTCGAAAAGGGTCCTGTTGTAGAAAACAGCAGGGCGCGATGAATGTTCCGCCGAAACTCACCTTGATGCGGCGTTGTCGAGAGGGGCTAAAGCCCGAACGGATAGGTGTCGGGAACGCCCGGTCCCATATGCTCCGGCCCAAGCGGCGTCACCGCGACGGTTTCGTCAAACCAGACGAAGGCGTCAAACTGCCGGGAAAGAGAGGCAGCCGCGTAATGGCTGCGCAGTTCGGTTTCCGGCCGATAAATCACGCCGATGAAGCGCTCCAGCCGACGCTCCAGAAGCCGATCGCGAAGATCGTCGTCGCGCTTGATGTCGAGCAGGAAACGCGAGACGCCGCAATCATGGCACAGCCGCTCGTAGCTATCGCTATGCGAGGGCCGCACCCGCTTGATTTCCATCTCGCTGTCCCAGTCGGAGGCCGCGGCCACTGTCCCGGAATGCGTACTGAGCCCGATCAAGGCCGCCTCGTCGCCGAAACGCTGGCGGCAGAGCTGGCCGATGTTTACTTCGTCCCTGACAATCCCCATTTCGGTATAGCGTGCATCTCCGATGTGGGAGTTATGCGCCCACACGACCGCCTTGGCGTTCGGCCCGCGGGCTTCCAGCAGATGCTCGAGTGTCTCGAACATATGGGTGTCGCGCAGGTTCCAGGACTGCGCGCCGCCATAGTACATGATCCGATAGTAGCGTTCCGCGGAAGCGATCAGCCGGGCATTCTGGGTGGCATCCAGAAAATCAACGCCGTCCTGCTGCGCATAGTCGAGCTGCTTGGCAAGCAGTTCGCGGCATTGTTCAAGCACGGCCTGCTCGCATTTCTCGTAACCCGATGTGAGCGCGACGCGGCCGTAGGTGGATGGTTCGTGTTGCCAAGGCGTCAGGCAGCCATAGCGTTCACGCGCGATCTTTGCTGCCTGCGGATCGACCCGATCGAGATATTGCAGAACCGCGCCGATCGATCCGCTCATATTGTAGATGTCGAGGCCATAGAAGCCCGCCAGCCGGGACGATATCCTGATCCGCTCATTGTGTTGTCGCATCCAGTCGACAAACGCGGCAACGTCGGTGTTGCGCCACATCCAGGTGGGAAACCGCTGGAACGGCGGATCGGCGTCAGCCCGCGACGGCCGATGGCGGACGTGGCGGTCAATCGCCGCTGCGTCAGGCCAGTCGGCTTCGACCGCGACGATGGTGAAGCCGTGCTTCTCGATAAGCCTGCGGGTGATCGCCGCACGAGCCCGGTAGAACTCCGACGTACCGTGGCTCGCTTCACCAAGCAGGACGACGCGCCGGTCGCCAAACCGGTCGAACAATTCGCCGAACGCCGGATCGTCGAAATCCGGTAGCGGTTCGGCCGCTGCCGCGATCATCTCTGGCAGGCTGCGCGTGCGTGCGGGTCCGGACCGACGATCCGCGGTACGGCTGCCGCTCTCGGGCCAGCCCTGCTCGCCGATGAGCGGGACAAACCGCACGCCGCCGAAATCCTCCTCGCTGTAAGTTGCAGCGCCAGTTCGGGTGACCTTGAGAAGGCGCTGATCATGCGGTTCGTCGCCGACCGGGATGACGAGCCTGCCGCCGACGTCGAGCTGTTCCTGAAGGGCAAGCGGCGCACCGGGTCCGCCGGCGGCGACCAGAATGGCATCGAAGGGCGCTGCGTCGGGCCAGCCTTTGGTGCCATCGCCGGTGCGGACTTCGATATTGTCATAGCCAAGCTCTTCGAACCGCTGTCTCGCCGTTTCGGCCAACCCGGCGTGGCGTTCGATCGTGTAGACGCGTTCGACGATCCGGCTCATCACGGCAGCCGCGTACCCTGAGCCGGTGCCAACCTCCAGGACATGGTCGCCCGGTCCGATCTCTGCCATCTCGATCATCAAGGCGACGATGTAGGGCTGCGATATCGTCTGACCTTCGGCGATCGGCAGCGGCCCATCCTCGTAGGCGAATTCTTCAAAGCCGGGCGCGACGAAAGCCTCGCGTGGAACCTCACGCATCGCTTCCAGCACCTCGCGGTCATGGATGCCACGGCGGCTGAGCTGGACTTCGACCATTCGGTCGCGTGCATCGGGAAGATCGAGCATCTTTTGCTCCTCTTTCGAGCTGGCGGTCCTCCGCACTGATTGTCCCCCCAATCGTGCCTAACGGCTCCCCGGCGACAACCCCTCGATCGGCGTGCACTCTGCTCGGCAGCGCTTGATCTCATTTCGGCGGCTCGTCTCCTTAACCGTTGGCGAGCTTCCAGGTTCCTGCAAAAGAGCGATTGGCAGGCGCGGATGGCGGCTCCAGCCGAACTTATTTCCGTGAAAATCCTTTCTCCGAGGCGATCTCACTCCAGATATCGACGGGCGAACGCATCTGGAGACTTTTCCATGAACGACGAGGCTCAGAGAGCTGCGACCACAACAGGCCTTTATCAGGTCGATCTCATGGACCGTTATTGGCGGGCCGCGAACTATATTTCCGTTGGCCAGATCTATCTGATGGACAATCCGCTGCTGCGCGAGCCCCTGAAAGCCGAGCACGTCAAGCCGCGGCTGCTCGGCCATTGGGGCACGACACCTGGCCTCAACTTCATCTACGTCCACCTGAACCGCGTTCTCCGGGAACGCGGTCTCGACGTTCTGTTTATCTGCGGCCCAGGTCATGGCGGCCCGGCGATGGTGGCGAACACGTGGCTTGAGGGCACCTACAGCGAGATCTATCCTGAGGTCGGCCAGGGCGAAGACGGCCTGAGGAAACTCTTCCGGCAATTCTCCTTCCCCGGTGGAGTGCCGAGCCACGCTGCTCCGGAAACGCCCGGCTCGATCCATGAAGGCGGAGAACTGGGATATGCACTGGTCCATGCCTTCGGCGCGGCCTTCGACAATCCTGATCTGGTGGTCGCCTGCGTCGTCGGCGACGGTGAAGCGGAGACCGGTCCGCTCGCGGCGGCATGGCACTCCAACAAGTTCCTCAATCCGGCATCCGACGGCGCCGTGCTGCCGATCCTGCATCTCAACGGCTACAAGATCGCCAACCCGACGATCCTGGCCCGCATGGATGACGTGGAATTGCGGAGCCTGTTCGCCGGCTATGGCTACGAACCACTTTTCGTCGAAGGACACGAGCCGATTCCCATGCATCGGTTGATGGCCACGAAGCTGGACACCGCGCTGGACAGAATCCGCTCCATCCAGAAGCGCGCCCGAGCGTCGGGCTGGCAGGGAGAGCGTCCGCTGTGGCCGATGATCGTGCTGCGCAGCCCGAAGGGGTGGACCGGACCGAAGGAGGTCGACGGCAAGAAGGTCGAGGATTTCTGGCGCTCGCATCAAGTTCCGGTGTCGAACGCGCGCGGCAACGAGGCGCACCGCAAGATCCTCGAAAACTGGATGCGGAGCTACGAGCCGGAAAAGCTGTTCGACAACAGCGGGCATCTGCTTCCAGAGTTGGCGGCGCTTGCGCCAACCGGGTCAAAGCGCATGGGCGCAACCCGCTATGCCAATGGCGGATTGCTGAAGCGCGACCTCGTGCTTCCCGATTGGAAAAGGCTGGCGGTCGACGTGCCGCGTCCGGGAGGTGCCACAGCCGAGGCGACGCGGGTTCTCGGAAGCTATCTCCGCGACGTCATACGCCTGAATGCGGAGGCCAGAAATTTCCGGCTGATGGGGCCGGATGAGACGTCCTCGAACCGCCTTGACGACGTCTTCGAGGTTACGGACCGGGTCTGGACGCAGCGGATCGAGCCCTACGACGTCCAGCTCTCCCGTGACGGCCGTGTCATGGAAGTGCTCAGCGAGCATCTCTGCCAGGGTTGGCTGGAGGGCTATCTGCTGACCGGCCGGCATGGCCTGTTTTCCTGTTACGAGGCGTTCATCCACATCGTCGATTCCATGGTCAACCAGCATGCGAAATGGCTGAAGACATCCCGCGAGCTTGCCTGGCGCAAGCCGATCGCTTCACTCAATTACCTGCTGACCTCTCATGTCTGGCGGCAGGATCACAACGGCTTCAGTCACCAGGATCCGGGCTTTGCCGATTTTGTCGCCAACAAGAAGGCCGATACCGTCAGGCTCTATTTCCCGCCGGATGCCAACACGCTGCTCTGGATCACCGACCATTGCCTGAGAACCTACAACCGCATCAACGTCATCACCGCCGGCAAGCAGCCGGCGCCGCAATGGCTGTCTGTCGAAGACGCAGAAACCCACTGCAGGGCGGGGGCGGGGATCTGGGAATGGGCCGGAACGGTTGCCAAGGGCGAGGATCCGGATGTGGTGATGGCCTGCGCCGGCGACGTGCCGACACTGGAGACGCTCGCTGCCACCGACATTTTGCGTTCGGCGCTTCCAGACCTGAAGGTTCGCGTCGTCAATGTGGTCGACCTGATGACGCTGCAGTCGAATTCAAAGCATCCGCATGGCCTCATCGATGAGGATTTCGACGCGCTGTTCACGAAAACCAGGCCGGTCATCTTCGCCTATCACGGCTATCCCTACCTCATCCACCGGCTGACCTACCGACGCGCCAACCATGACAACATGCACGTGCACGGTTTTCGCGAGGAAGGCACCACCACCACGCCGTTCGACATGGTCGTACTCAATGAACTTGACCGTTTTCACCTGGCGCTCGCCGCGATCGAACGCGTGCCAGGTCTCGCCGAACGGGCGAAAAATCTTGCCGCCGAACTTCACGGGAAGCTTGCGGAACACAAGGCTTATGTCCGCGAGTACGGCGAAGACATGCCCGAGATTCAGAAGTGGAACTGGCCTGATAACAGTGCGACGAAGGTTGCCGATTGATGCGACACGCAATTCTTGCACTGAACGCCGGCTCCTCCAGTATCAAATTCGGACTATATGACCTTGAACCGTCGGCAGAACTGCAACTCGTCTCGCGTGGTACGCTGGACCTGGGCAATGCGCCGAGGCTCAGCGTGAAAGCGGCCGATGGAACAGTGCAGTGTGATCGGCCGCTTGCTGGAGACGCGCGCAATGCGGGCATCGACGCGTTGCTCGACTGGATCGAGAGCGAACTTGGCGGCAGAAAACTGGTCTCCGCCGGACACCGCATCGTGCATGGCGGGCGCGACTTCGTCGAACCCGTCCGCCTGACGCCTCACGTGATCGAGGCGTTGGACAGGCTGACGCCGCTTGCTCCGCTGCATCAGCCTCGCAGTCTCGCGCCGATCCGCACACTTGCGGCGCTGCGGCCGGATCTGCCGCAGGTCGGATGTTTCGACACAGCCTTCCATCAGACGATCGATCCGATCGTGAGCCGTTTCGCGCTGCCGCGTAGATTTGATGAGGACGGAATCCGCCGCTACGGGTTTCATGGTCTTTCCTACGAATACATCGCCGGGCGGCTCAAGGAGATAGCGCCCGGTCTTGCAGCGAAGCGGACGATCGTCGCCCATCTCGGCAACGGAGCGAGCCTGTGCGCCATGCGCGACGGAAGAAGCGTCGATACGACGATGAGCTTTTCCGCGCTCGACGGCCTGGTCATGGGCACGCGTTGCGGCGCTATCGATCCGGGGGTGCTTTTGTACTTCATCCTGGAGAGAAGTATCGCGGGGGAGGCTCTGCAGCACATGCTCTATGAGGAATCCGGGCTGCTCGGAATATCCGGCATCTCGGGCGACATGCGCACGCTGCAAGCGAGCGACGATCCCCACGCCCGCGAAGCAATAGATCTTTTTGCTTTCCGGGCCGCAAGGGAAGTTGCCGCACTCGCCAACACGTTGGGCGGCCTCGAATGCCTCGTGTTCACCGCCGGCATCGGCGAGCGCTCAGCGCCGGTCCGCAAGGCAATATGCGAAAGGCTTCATTGGCTTGGCGTGGCGATCGACGAGCCATCCAATGGCTCTCATGCCGAGATCATAAGCCGATCGGACAGCAAGGTCGAAATACGCGTCGTCGCGACTGACGAGGAGAGGATCATCGCTCGCCACACGCGCGTGCAGGGGAATGCTTGAGAACGCAATCAACGGTGCTGTTTTCCAAGAAAAGGAACCCTGCGCGCCTGCGACCGTTCCCCTGTCTGATACCAAAGGGAGAGATCCAATGGCCGAAACCCCTAACAACGCAGGCGCCTCAAAGGCGGCAAACGAAGCCCAGGAGGCGATGAAGAAGCAGATCGCTGAACTTCGCCGCGAGATCACGAAAATAAATCGGACCCTTTCCGACCGCGCCGAGGAGGCAGAGGGCTGGTACGACAGCGCCGCCGAACGGGCCTCGCGCGCAGCCCGGCAATTGCGTAGCCAGGCGCACACCGTGACTGAAACTGTCCAGCAGAATCCAGGCACAATATCTTCGGCGATGATGCTTGGCGGCGTGCTCGGTGTTGTCTTGGGAATTGTGATTGCAAAGAGTTCCGAACCTGAGCGGCGGTGGTTCTAAGGGGCAGATCACCACCCTTGCAGTGCCGAGCCTATCGGCATCAAGCATGGCTTTTGCGCTGTTGGCATCGGTTGCCATGAGCGTCGCCAACCTGACCCGCGCCACGCAAAAAGAATGCGGCGATCCACTGAACCGTGGCCGTCTACCGCGGCGTTGGGCTGTGCTGTGCAAACTGCCAAATTCAAACCCGTCACCACTAATTTCGTACAGCTCTTGTTTCATCGATCATCTTGCTGACAGTCTTCATGCACCAACTGACGGAGAAGAATATGCGGCAAGCGCTGATCGTATGGGGCGGCTGGGATGGACACGAGCCGGAAGAAGGTGCGCGCCTCGTCAAGGCGATGCTCGAAGAGGAAGGGTTTGGCGTGCGCGTCGAAACCACGACCGAGATATTCGCCGACCCGGCGATCGCCGATCTGAGCCTGATCGTCCCGATCTACACGATGGCCAAGCTTGCGAAGAACGAGGAGCTCAACCTGACAAAGGCAGTCGAGGGCGGTGTCGGCCTTGGCGGCTATCACGGCGGCATGTGCGATGCCTTTCGTGAAGCCACTGAATACCAGTTCATGTGCGGCGGTCAGTGGGTGGCCCACCCAGGCAACATCATCGACTACCGGGTCGACATCATCAGGCGCGACGATCCGATCATGAACGGCATCGATGATTTCCCGTACCGCTCCGAGCAGTACTACATGCATGTGGATCCATCGAATGAGGTGCTGGCGACCACCACCTTCTCCGGCGAGCACGCGTCCTGGATAGAAGGCGTGGTCATGCCGGTCGTCTGGAAGCGCCGGCACGGCAAGGGAAGGGTGTTCTATTCGGCACTCGGACATGCCGTCAGGGAGTTCGCGGTGCCGCAGATGCGAACGATATTTCGCCGCGGCCTGGTGTGGGCGGCGCGCTGAGAGCGCGACAGTCGGTCCTGCTGGTACTGGTCGCCACGCCAGGAATCCTGCCACGCCGTCAGAGATGGATTTGGAGCCCTGTGAAGGATGGCGCCGAACCTGAAACAAAAGCCCGCCTCGGCGGCGGGTCGTTGGCGCGAATAGGCACCGTAAACAATTTCATAGCACAGCTGCCGGCACAAACCAAGAACAAACGTGCTGCCGACAAACGCTCACGTTTCTTGCCGGAGCAAATGCCGAAGCGTTATCGCATCACCGAGCAATGCGGCGCAGGGCCAAGGCAGCGACAGTGGTGCCCGCTGCCAGAAGCGGCGGCCAGGCC
Source organism: Mesorhizobium sp. BHscii (assembly GCF_053848065.1). NCBI lineage: Bacteria > Pseudomonadati > Pseudomonadota > Alphaproteobacteria > Hyphomicrobiales > Phyllobacteriaceae > Mesorhizobium > Mesorhizobium sp. BHscii. The sequence continues at coordinate 455,082 of NZ_JBSPKW010000002.1, forward strand.
TGCGGATCGCCCATGGCATGGAGCGTCAGGCCGCTGAGCAGCAGCCACAGCAGCGGGATCGCAAACAGCAGCGGCACAGGCCCGCCGCTCGCTGCAAGCAGGACGCCGAGCGTCGTGATCGCAGTCGGGTCCGGCGCGATGCCGAAGACCTCGGCGCTTGTCCATGGCCGCCGGAAAAGCGGCGGCAGGAGGGGATAGACGACGAGGCCAGCGGCCATGATCAGCAGCCCGAGCCTTGCTGCGATGTCCCGCCGCTCGAAGGCGAGGCCGCCGCGCGCGGCACCGCCGAACGCCAGCAGCAGCGCCTGCAGGCCGAAGGCCGGCGCGACATAGGCGATCGCCCAGTTGATCACCGCATAGCGGCTCGACAGGAAGGACCAGCCGACGAAGGCAAAGAGCGCGGCGAGGACGAGCGCAATCCAGAGGCCGTGGCGAGGCGGCCGCCGCAGCACGAGCAGGACAATGGCGAGGCCGGCGGCGAGCGTCAGGAGATGCAGCGGCCAGAAGGCGGCATTGGCCAACTCGAACATGCGCCAGTAGACGCGCGGCGAGAATAGCAGGAAATCTTCCAGCCGGTAGGTCCACCATTCCGACATCTAGAGATTCCGCACGTAGGCCGCCATCTGATCGCGCATGGCCGCGTCGGGGAGGGGACCAGTCGCCGCCAGCACGTTCTCGCGCACGTGTTCGACGCGGGTGGTGGCGGGGATGGCGACGGTTACGGAGGGATGCGAAAGGATGAACTTCAAAATGAACTGCGCCCAGGTCCCGGCACCGATCTCCGCCGCCCAGTCCGGCAGCGTCTCGCCTTCGAGCTGGCGCGTCAGCGCGCCTTGGCGAAACGGCCGGTTGACGATGACGGCCATCCTGCGCTCGGCCGCCAGCGGCAGGAGCCGCTCCTCCGCCTCGCGGTCGACGATGTTATAGGTGAGCTGCACGAAGTCGAGCGGATGCGCGCGCATGATTTGTTCGAACAGGTCGTGCCGTCGTCCTTCGGACGTCGTGATGCCGACATAACGGATCCGCCCGTCCGCCTTCTTGGCGAACAAGGTTTCGAGATGCGTTTCCCAGGCGACGAGGTTGTGGACCTGCACGAGATCGAAGCGCGGCACACCCCACAAGCGGCGCGACTGCTCGATCTGCGCGGGTCCGTCGGCGGCGGAGGAGGTCCAGACCTTCTCGGCGGAAAACAGCGCTTCGGGCCGGCCGAGCTTCTCGAGGCCATAGCCGATCACAGGCTGCGAGGAGCCGTACATGGGCGAGGAATCGATCATGCGGCCGCCCGCCGCGAAGAAGGCCGCCATCACCTCGGCGCACTCGTCGCGCAGCACCGGATCGTCGCCGACATTGAAGGTGATCCAGGTGCCCAGGCCCACAGCGGGAAGCATCTCTCCCGAGGAGGGCACGGCCCGCATCACCGGCGCAGGCGGCGCGCCGGGCGCGGTTCCCGGCAGCACCAGAGCCGCTCCGGAAGTAGCGGCAGCCTTCACGAACGTCCTGCGGGTGATGATCATCGTCTGCCGTCCCTGTACTCCCGACTACTTGTACTCCCGACCACAAGAATGGTTCCGGGCGATCGGCCTTCGCAAGGCTGATCGGCGGGGAGGTCGGTCTCTGGCAGCTGTTCGGAATATCGAACGCCTGCCTGAAATAGGAACGAACGGTGCAGGGCCTGGGGTGCGCCAGCCGGCCCGATTACCTGGAAATGGCTCCTGTCCTGACTTGATGGCGCTGGCGGGCATATGCCACGCAGCCGTCTACCGTGCTGACGCAGAGCGCATCGCGGTGGTTCTGCGTGTTGTTGTCGCCGGCGTAGGCGACCTCGGCAACACGGCCACCGACCATTCGGATTTGCGTGTTGCAATAGCCGCCAGGATCAACATTGAGCGATCCTCCAACCGTCGGGACCGCACCCACGGCCAAAGTTGGAATCACGACGTTGAGATTGCCGCGTTGAACGGTACGCTGATACGTCCAGATCTGGCTTCCGCCCGCATCGGCGGTGGCAGTCGGAAAGCCAGCGCACATTCGAACGTCCGCCTCGCTGAGACCGACCATCTCTTTGCGGGCTGCCGCCGTTGTGGCGTCTTCCTTTGAGAGGTTCGACGTGTCGTCAGGTGCGACGCAGGAGGACACGATCGAACTGCCGGCCAGGAGAACAACAACAAGGACAAGCGTTCGGATGCGGGAAGATATCATACCGACTGTAGTGATTTGCGCTGAGCCCCGAGAACCTAGTTAGGCAAGCAGATAATCGAGTCAACCTGCACAACTTCACGATGTCGTTTGTCATGACGCTCGGCCGACCTTGAGCCGACGGCGCCGATGCGATCGTCGCCGCGATCGAAGCCCAGATGGGCCACGCGCACGCGCCGCTATCGTGCGCGACGTAAACGAGGCGCGATGCGCCTTTTGCAGCACGTCAAGTTTCCGGAACCCCGAACTGACGCGCGACGGCCGGACACCTGCTCATGCCTGCTCTGGAAGCTTCGGCGTTATGCGACGTAAAATACGTACTTTCCTGACATCAGGCATAAACAAATGCTTTTCAGTCACACAAAATGATGAAACAATGAGATTGAGATTAGGGAAAATCCGATGCGCAACGTCAGCGGACATGGCAAGCGCCTGTCCTATTACGATTTCGGGCACACCTCGGTGTACGCCTCCCGCTTCGACCAGCGCTTCCCCTATTGTGCCTATGTGCCCGAGGACTATGACGAAGACGGCGGCAAGACCTATCCGCTGGCGGTGATCGTGCATGGCACCGAACGCGGCATGCTCGCCTACCGGGACGCCTTTGCCGACTTCGCCGAACAGAACGGCGTGATCGTGCTCGCCCCGCTCTTCCCGGCGAATATCTGTTTTCCGGGCGATCTTTCCTCTTACAAGATGCTGCGCCAGGGCGACCTCCACTACGATGCCGTGCTGCTCGACATGGTCGAGGAGATGCGCGAGCGTTATCGCATCCGCGGCGACCGTGTGCTGATGTACGGCTTTTCTGGGGGCGGCCATTTCACCCATCGTTTCCTGTTCCTCCATCCCGAACGTCTGCTGGCCGCATCGATCGGTGCGCCGGGCGTCGTGACGCTGCTTGACTTCGATCACGATTTCTGGGTCGGGGTGCGCGACTTCGAGAGAGTGTTCGGCAAGAACGTCGACCTCGACGCCATGCGCAAGGTCGCCGTGCAGATGGTGATCGGTGGTGACGATCTCCAAACCTGGGAGATCACCATCAAGCCGGAGGATGACTGGTGGATGCCCGGCGCCGATCTCGCCGGCGCGACCCGCAACGACCGGATCAGATCGTTGAAGGGCAGCCTGGAGAGACACGGCGTCGAGGTGCAGCTGGATGTCGTGCCTGGCATCGCTCACAACGACCGCGAGCTCATCGCCAAGGTCAAGGAGTTCTTTGCGCGGACATTGAATGCTGCGCCCGCCTGAAAAACTGCAGTCAACAAACTGGAGATAAAAAATGGGAACAGGATTGAGAATGGGAAGACGATTGATCCAGGTGCTGGCGGCAATCGCCGTGATGGCGTGTGCATTGCCGGCGACGGCGCAGGAGCAGCCGAAAACCGGCGGCACGCTCAAGGTTCGCATCAACGCCGACATCCGCGCCACCGACGGTCTCAGCCGAGACGCGAATACCGACACGGTGCTGCACCATATCTTTGAGACGCTGGTGGCATATCGCGCCGATCTCACAGTAGGGCCGGCACTGGCCGAATCCTGGAAAGTGTCGGACGACGGCAAGACCTATGCCTTTACGCTGCGCGACGGCGCGGCTTTCCACAATGGCGACGCCGTGACCTCATCCGACGTCAGCTGGAACTGGGATCGCCGCATGGACCCAGCCAACCAGTGGTTCTGCATTCCCTTCTTCGATGGGAGCCAGGGCCTTAAGGTCGAGCAAGTGGCGACGCCCGATCCACGCACCGTCGTCTTCACGCTGAACGCGCCGAATGCGCTCTTTTTGGCGCAGCTCGCCAGTATCCAGTGCAATGGCTGGGTCGCCAGCCCGAAGAATGTCGGCGCTGACGGCAAATGGATCGCCGATTCTGCCATCGGCAGCGGCCCGTTCACGCTGAAGGAATGGGTCAAGGGCCAGTATTTGGCGCTCGAACCCTTTCCCGACTACAAGCCGGTCAAGGAGGCGCCAAGTGGCTTTGCCGGAAGCCGTGAGGCCTATGTCGACGAGGTGCGCTTCATCGTCATCCCCGACACGGCGGCGGCGGAGACCGCGCTGTTTGCCGGCGAGCTCGACGTGCTTCCCGATCTTGAATCATCGCGTGTCGAGGAAGCCAAGTCGCGGGGCATGACGGTGCTGTCGACGCAAGGCCTGTCATGGACGGCGATCCTGCTGCAAACCAAGGACCCGCTGCTGTCGAATGCCAAGATACGCACGGCGCTGGCGCATGCCGCCGACATCAACCAGATCGCCGCCGCTCGCACCAACGGTGTCGCCACCGGAGATCCCTCGGCCGTCGCCCAGGCGAGCTCGTTCTTCGACGACGAATTCCTTAAATGGCCGGAATACGACCCGGTCAAGGCTAAAGCACTGCTGGACGAGGCCGGCTACAAGGGCCAGCCGATCAAGATCCAGACCAACACCCGCTACCAGGGGATGTATGAGAACGCGGTGCTGCTGCAGGCGATGCTGACGGCCGCGGGCTTCAACGCCCAGCTCGAAGTGCTGGATTGGGCGGCACAGCTCGACAATTACCTTGCCGGCAAATTCCAGATCCAGTCCTTCGGCTACTCGGCTCGTCTCGATCCGTCGCTGATGTATGGCGTCATCCTCGGCGACAAGGCGACCGACCCGACGGCGCAGTGGGACAGCAAGGAGGCCCTCGACCTCTACACGAGGTCGATGGCGACGACCGACCCAGCGCAACGCAAGGCGCTGTTCAAGCAGCTCCATGCCCTCATGGTAAAGGATGTGCCGATCCTTGGCCTCTATTACGAGCCATCGGTCGACGCGGTGTCGTCGAAGGTGAAGGGCTATTCGGTATGGCCGGCGGCAAACCCCCGCGTATGGGGCGTCTGGAAAAGCGAATAGCTGGCGATTGTCTGTTGCTCGAAAGATCGGAGGCGTGTTGTCCTCCGATCTTTCGTTTGAGGTACCCGGTGTGAAAACCTGACTCTTGGTTCCGGGACTGTAACCCGCTCAGGGTGGGAAGGATCCTAAACTCACCAGCTCTCCGACGGCGCGTGTGCGCCGATAGTGTTGAAAAAGTCCGCGACCGAGGCCGTAGGGCCGCGCGGAGAGAATTTCGTTCCGAAAATGAACTACCTTAGGACCTTGGTTCTAGCAATACGCCTGGCGGGAAATGCCTTTCTACTCCACGGGCATGCCCTCCCGAGCACCAGACTTTTTCAACACTTATCCGCCAGGAGCGGTCGTTCGACAGCGATCCGAGCAGCGATGGCCGTTGTGCGTGGCCGAAGTGCTTCTGACGTTTAGTATGAGGTGACGGTTGACCGTGGAGGTCTGTGACCTAGCTTTGTGACCTAGCTTAAAATTCAGGCGGACCGTCCAGAGCCGGAAATGGCGGAATGGTGCGCACCGTGGGAGAACTCTCGGGACGTTGAGATGCAGAGCTGCAAGTCGGCTTTCAGAGCCTGTGCGCCCTTGGCGACCGATAATCGGCGGCCACGGCATCTTCAAGTTTCGATTCAAATGAAAGTCAGCTGCGCCGGCCTGTCTATCAGCGCGCGACCGGCGCTCCGAGCACTGGAGGGATCTCGAAGCAAGTGACAGCTTCGAAAGCGATCGAAGGCTTTAGCCAGCACAAGGCGAGGACCAAACACCGCTTCACGAACTTGAGAATACACCCAAGAACGCACAGGCAAGGCAATGCCAAATCCTCTTGCCGAAATTTACGCAAACGACGCAGATCTCGCCATCCTGGGCGGGACAGCAACACTTGCCTCGGTGGGCCTCTATCTTGTGCTCCGGCGTATCCTTATCGCGGTGCAACGGCATCGCCTCAAATCAGATGTGAGCGAAGGCGGATCTGATCCCCCCGAGGTGGCATCTTGGGATTGGGAAAGCCCGGTCAATCTTGCAAACGAGCCTGCTTCTTCTTCTCAGGTGGCCGTGCCCTCAGACACCGCAGACCTGGACGTTCGGCGTCAGGATGCCAATTACCTTCGGTTCGGGGTGCGAATCGAGTATTTCGACGTGAGCTCCGAAGCTTGCGAGAGCTCGTCTGCGGCCCAGACCAACGCTTCCGCGACGAACATACCGCAATCCGGCCGCCCTGCGACATCGGTCAGAGAAATCGCTGGCTATATTCGTAGGCAGGTGGCGGCTAATCTTGCCGCCGTAAGTAGTCCAGTATTGAGGGCTTTGAGCCGTATGCCGACACAACTCGCCCCCGCGGAACGTGGGGAGCGAATTTGCGGGTCAGCATGGGACCAATTGGGTCATAAGGCTTCCCCGCGCAAAGTTGCTCAGTTGGCCAATCCGGCGCCTGGCGGTTTGAATGTCACAGCTCAAAGGGGAGGGTTCAGCCTGGATCCGACCATCGTAACGGCCTCCCCTCCTCGCCTTCGCAAGCCGATCGGTCTTGTGCCCCGCTTGGGCGTCGCCGCAATCTGTCTGGCCGTGCCGCTTAGCTATGCGATGACGAGACAAAACTGGGTCGAAAGCGCCCCCGCCATTTCGCGGGCCCAAGGCACGAGTGTCGACTTGCTCAGCCCGGATCTCGCGGCTGCCCGGGCGCAAGTCGGGGCAGCCGGTGGTCAGGCAGCCGCCGCAGGGGAATTGGGCGGCCAGGAGCACCGGGTGGCGGAAGGCGAACGCGCCAGGAGCGCTGCTCTGCAGGGAGCACTCCTCGAATCGCGCAAGCAGATCGATGCGCTGAGGGCAAGCATGGCAGCCTCCGACAACGCACGCGAGGAGCGATTGCGCAACGAGCTCGCGGCAGCCCGCACACTTGACGCATTGCGGCGCATAGCGGGAGATGCCCGCACAATGCTGAGCGAGGCCACCAATTATGTCTTTGCGGAGATGCCCGCTGCTTATCTGGAGCGTCAGCGAGCCGCATTGCGGGCGCGCGATCTGTCGCGAGCGCAGGCGAAAATTGAACAGCTTGAGGCCGAGGCCGCCGAAGATCGCGCCAAGGCCAAGGCTTCGCTGGCGCAAGCGAGCGGAATGCTCGACGACGAACGCCGGAAGTCAGAGAACCTTCGTGGCGACCTCGCCGAAGTGAAACTGTCCAATGCCGCACTCATGGAGCGCGCGGACGCGGCTGAGCAGGAACGGACCGGTGCAGTCACAGCGAGAGAAAGAGTGGAGCAGACCTCAGCCGAGACGGAGGGCGCGCTGGCTCGAGAACGCGCTGCAGCAGCGTCGATTCGTGAGGAGCTAAAAAAAGCTCGCCTCGAGCGCGACGCGTCTGAACAGGAACGAGCCAGAGCGGTGTCAGCGAGAGAGCGTGCCCAGCAGACTGCAACCGAGACGGCACAGGCTCTGGCACGAGAACGTGCTGCAGCAGCGTCGACGCGTGACGAGCTGCAAAAAGCTCGCCTCGAGCGCGTCGCGGCTGAACAGGAACGAGCCAGAGCAGTCTCAGCGAGAGAGCGTGCCGAGCAGACTGCAACCGAGACGGCGCAAGCGCTGGCACGAGAACGCGCTGCAGCAGTCTCGACCCATGAGGATCTCGATAAGGGTCGCCTCGAACGCGCCGCCGCCCGAGCACTTTTGGTACGGGTCACCAGGCTGAAGGAGGCTCTGGACAAGCAACGTGAAGCCAATGTTTCACTTGCCCGCGACCTGGCTGCGGCGCGCGCGGACAATGACAGGCTCAGGGCTGAGCGTCGCAGCGCGCAGGTTGAGCGGCCGCTGAAGCCGCGCTCCGGCCGCGCAGCAGCCGTTACCGGCCAGGTGAAGGCTGTCAGCCAGAAGACTGCACGTAGCAAGGTTCGCAACCCGTCGCGGATTACCCGGGTGCGTTCTCTCACGCTTCCCTATTCCCTCAGGCCAAGACACGCGACATTGGAGTGATTTCCAACGACTGCGCGGTCCTCTCGATGGCCTTCGGAACGCATTGCCTCGCACCCGCTCACGACGCCGCGGCCACTTTGGGCAAAACAAGGAGTTATGCCAGGATGAAATCACCCGTTCGAATTCATCCTGCTCTCGTCGGCGAGGAGTCTGCGCGATGCGCTATGTCAGCCCGATCACGCCGCCAGTCGCGTTCAATTCGCATTTGATCGGCGCCTGCCGCGTCTCCACCTTGCCCTGCCGTACATAGTCGATGCTGACCTCAATGGGAGCCGAGATCGTATCCGGGCTCAACTGATGTATGGCACCTGCGCTGCTGACGCGCACACTGGTCGCGCCAAACGGGGCGGCGGCCGACTCGATTGCATCATGGCAGGCGCGAACGACTTCATCCGGGACGCCCGGCAGCGCTTTGATCGGACTGACCGTTGATGGACTGTTGACGTCACTGGGTGGCTGGAGGCTGGCCGGAAGGCCGACTGACCGTCCGGCCTCTACGGACGGGACGACACTGACGGCAGTGGCGGTCGTAGTTGCCGCCACTGCCGCCGTTGCAGCGGTGCTGGTTCCATCGTCGTCCACCGGTGGACTACTGCTGGAGCCGCTGGGCTTGCCGCCAGGTCCTTTGTGCGGGCCGCCTTTTCGGCCTTCACCGTGATGGCTGCCAGCGCTATTGCCTCCGCCATGGCTGCCAGCGCTATTGCCTCCGCCACCGTGGCTGCCGGCGCTATTGCCTCCGCCACCATGGTCGCCAGCGCTATTGCCTCCGCCTCCGCCGCGCTGGCCGCCTTCTGCAGCTCCTGCGCAAGCTACCGCGATCGAGCAAACGAATGCGAAATATGCCCAGCTGGATTCGGGGGATTGACGCACGACCACCTCCATAAAGTGCGTCGGTCCAACCGTCTTTCCGCGGCATGCAGTCAGAACGGCGCAACCGCCGCCGCCCCAGGCAAACTCGCGACTAAGGCGCCCACGGAGGTAAACTAGGGGATGAATTCGGTGTATCAAGGACGCGGGTACCGGGTAGTGGCCTCGCACGGGACGCGAATTGACCGGACGGTCATGGTCAGGACCGGTCTCATGGATTGCCTCTCGATGACCATTCACCATCAAGAAGCCAGGTGCCATCGAACTCGGTAGTCCCGGCAGCCACATCGCACGATGCGATCACCGTCGTACGCGTGGCTCGCGCGCACGCAAGAACGGCGGCAAGCAAATCCCGATCCTTGCAAACATCGATATCGTCGATCAGAAGCACGGCTGCCGCTCGGACCAGCGCTCGCGCTGCCCGGATCCGGGCAGCCAGCATGGGATTGACGCTGTGAGGCGGCTCCACTCCCTGACCACATTCCGAAGCCCTAACGACCGCCACGCCGCACAGCGACGCAATGGCGACTATTTCTTCCTGGAGGGTCGCTGAGGGCGCGCCGATCGCGATGTTCTCGGCCATCGTTGCGCGTACCAGCGGGATCGTCGGAGACAAGAGGGTGATCACTCGGCGCCGGTCGCGTCGCGAGACCTTGTCGAGAGGAATGTCGTCAAGGAAAATCGCAAGACCGTTATTTTCCTCGATTCCGGCGATACTGGCAAGCAGGGCGCTGCGTGCTTCCGGTGTGTCGCCGCGAAGCAGAATCATGGCACCGGGCGCTGCCTCCAGAACACGTGACGGCTTGCCGTTCGAGCAACGAAGTTCGACGCGCAGCCGCCGGCCCACCGCCAATCGCGGCAGAGGAATCGGATCCTCAGGATCCGGAAGGACCGGCATTGCGAGGATCGACGCAATCCGGCGACGTGACTCGACATAGGCCAGCCGATAGTCGGCGGCGCGAGCAAGGTCGGAAAGTTGTGCAACCGTCAAGCCGGCAAGGAGCAGGAGAGTGCTGAACTCGCCGGCAGGCATCACCGGACCGCTCGGAGCCGCATAGGCCGCAAGGATCGCAATGATGACCGGTATGACGAAATCGCTGGATGAACGGGCGGCACCCGACCACCCGGCTCGGCGGACGAGCCACTCGTTGAGAGCCTCCGACATCCGGTCGATTTTGCGCGCGGCCGGTCCGCTTCTTCCGAAATGGGCAAATGTTGCTCGGGTGAGGACGACATCTCCGAGACGGCCGGCAAGGCGTCCCCGCCGACGGCGGCTTTCGCGAATGGCACGATGCAGGAACGGCAGGGCGACAAGGGTGACAGCGAACCAGACAAGAACGCCGGCAAACAGGAACGACGCAACGCCGGGCGCAAGCCAAAAAGCGCCAAGCACGATGAGGACAACGGAGGGTCCCGCTACAAAGAGGGAGGCGACGCCGTCCGCCAACCAGGACCTGATGGCGGAAAGGTCTGTGATCAGGCGAGTCATGACGAGGCCGAGTCGGGTGGGGCCGGCCGTCGGTGGTAGTGTGAAGAGTTGCTCGACCAGCAGCCCGCGGACCTCGCGCACATAGTCCAGCGCAAAAGCCGCCCCTTGCCGTCGTTGCAGCACCTTGAGTGAGAACAGGGTGATGCCGAGCGAAAGGCTGGCCGCACCGATCAGCCAGCCCTGACCGAGCGCCGGCCGCTCCCCGGAAACCGCCGCACCGACGATCGCGACAAGCGCGAGCGAGGTGGCGGCCTGAGCAAAGCCGTTGGCTATGAGAACCGCCAAAGCGCCCATTCGTGCGCGGGTCAGGATTCCTGGAAGGCGCATTGGGCACCTCCAGCGATCACCATCAGGCGCGGCTTCGAAATCTCGGAGACGATGCTTGCAGCAGTCGCCGGATCGGTGAGTTCCTCGACACCATAGACGGGGACGTTGGCAACGCCAGCCTCTCTCCGTGCCAGTGGCGAGCGCGTCAGCAGCCCACTGATCCCGAGCACGTCGTGGCCGAGGTCGCGCAGCCGTTCGCAGCCAGCAACCGCCCCCATCGCATCTCCGGCGGCAAACAGCACACCGCTGGTCAGCTTCCGGAATTCCAGAGACTTCGACAGAGCGGCCGTCTCAGGCTGGAATAGTCCGTCCGCGACCTCCAGGACCGCGATTTCTGCTCCGGCAGCGGCAAGAGAGTTGAGCAACTGCTGCGCGCCCTGCACGAGGGCATCGATCGGAGCAAGGTAGGTCGTGGCAAAGCCCGCATCGGTGAAATCGAGCGCGGCGCATGCTCCGGCATCCACCATGGCCCAGAGGTCATTGCCGGCGCCGGTTCCGGTCACCTTTGCCGCACCAACCGCGAAACCTGCCTTGACAAGTCCGTGCACGAGGCTTGCAGCTGTCGTCGTCTTGCCCGAATTCATAGAAGTTCCGTAGATAACGATTGCCGGCGGCGTGAGCCGCGCCGGCTGCGGCGCGACCGCAAAGTCAGCAGCGTTCAGAACGCGGCCGCTCAAATCGGTGACGAGGCCGAGCGGCACGATCGCGGTCGGAAACATAGTTTTGTCGTGCCACGCCGTCGCCCGCGAGGCCACTCCGCCTGCCGCCACCATATGGCACGGCCCGAGATCTCGCGGCACGATCGCCTCGAACTGATCGGGGGCGTAGCGGTTGCCGTAGGCCAGGACGATTTCGTCCGTTGCGGCAAGTGCCGCCTTGCGCCCCGAGAGCAGCTCGACTGCCTTATGGTGACCGAGCGCCTCAATCCGCGCGAGCACCAGGTCGCCTGCCTTCGGTTCGGCGGGAGGCGGAAGCAACATCTGCATGCGCTCGACGGGTACACGGCGGGTCGTGAAAGCCCGTTTGGCCTTGGCAATGCGTGCGGAGTCGAGAATTTCCATAGTGGTCTCCTCAATAGGCGCCCGAGGGGCGCGATGCGGGAGGGAGAACGTGGACGAACCAGGATTATTCTCGGCGAAGTTGCAATTTTTTCCGCGTTTTCAGAAGGCTCAGCCGGTCGGGTGTCTGCTTAGGATTCGATTTTGTACGCCGACGAATGCTTGGGGCAAAGGCGGTATTCCGTTTCGAGTACCAAGCGTCAGGTTTTGACCGCTAGCGCCATGACGTGCCGCCCTCCGGCATCGAAAGCTGGAAGAAGGTCAGGCTTCGTTCAAGGTGACCTGGTCGCCCAGCCTGATCTTGCCCGGCTGCACGACCTGGCAGAGCGCGCCGAAGCCGCCTTCGCCATGGCGCGCTATGGTTTGCAGCACTGCCGGTTCGAAGGCAAGATCGCCTTGCGCCAGCGCCGTGAAGGTGCAGCGCGCACAAGGCTCCGAAATCACGATCCGTGCCTCGCCGATGGAAAGCACTTTCCCAATGATCTGCTGCTCGACGAAACCGTCCTGCGAAGCGTCGGTTTCGATCACGATATTGGGCCGGAACCGCCTGGAATCCACTTGCGACGGATCCAGAACCAGGCCGGCAAGCCTGTCCATCGAGGCTGACGTGACGATATGGATGTCGGCGCGCTGATAGCGTGGCGCGATATGATCGTGGGCTTGCGAACCGAACGGGACATGTGGGTGCAGCGCCGCCGGGAAATCAAGTAAGGCCGAAACCAGCTCGCCTGCGAAGCTGGAGCCGGCATCGATCCAGGAGCCATCGTCCAATCCGATTTCCGGCCTGTCGCCCCGCAGCCTTGCAAGAAGGTTCGGCAGCGGCCGCCAATGTTTTAGCTTCTCCGGCGCGGCAACAATTCCGTCGCGCCGGTCGACGACGCCCCAGATCCGGTCGCCCGGAATCCCGCCTTCCGCAAGCTCCGTCCCGTCCAGCCCTTCGCCGCCCATCGAACTGACGGGATATCGCCAGATTTCCTTGATATGGCCGAACGGCGTCATGGTGCGGAGACGAGCCGTGTCGCTGTCATTGCGCCACTGCCTTACGTGCGCCCGCGCCGTCGGCGAAACGGCGATCGATCAGCATCGCCGCATCGAGAAGGGCGCGCGTATAGGCGTGGCGCGGCCGGTCGAAGACGTCGTCGCGGTCGCCGATCTCGACGATCCTTCCCTCCTGCATGACGGCGACCCTATCGGCAACCAGCTCCACCGCACCCAGATCATGCGAGACGAACAGACAGGCGAAACCGTAGCGTTCCTGCAACGACCGGATCAGGAGCAGGATCTGTTTCTGCACCGTCATGTCCAGCGCCGAAACCGGCTCGTCGGCAACGACGAAGGCCGGTCGCCTGACGATCGCCCGCGCGATCGCGACGCGCTGGCGTTGCCCGCCTGACAGCTGATGCGGGAAACGCCCGAGAAGGTCGCGCGCCAGTCCCACTTCCTCGATGACCTCATTCATGCGCGCGGTCCGCCGCTTGCGATCCAATTCGGTGTCGAGCTTCAACGGCTCGGTGACGATTTCCGCAATGGACTGGCGAGGGTCCAGCGAGGAATAGGGGTCCTGGAAGACGATCTGCATGTCGCGACGCTGCAATCGCGTGTCAGCCGGTCGTCCACTTGCAATCGCCTTGCCAAGAAACGAGATCGTTCCGCTGGACGGCCTGACGAGGCCGACAATGGCGCGACCGAGCGTCGTCTTGCCGGAGCCCGACGCGCCGACCAACGCCAGGGTTTCGCCACGCCGGATGGTAAGGTCGACGCGGTCTACGGCGCGCTTCGGCTGCGCGCGCGCAAACAGCCTGGGACGGCCCGGGTAGTCGATGACTACATTGCTGATCTCGACCAGGGGCGGGCCGTTGACGGATCTTCTCGATCCGCCGGCGCTGCGCTTGGGAAGCGCATCCACCAACCGCCTGGTATAGTCGTGCTGCGGTGCGTGAAGGACCTGGGTGCTGCTTCCCTGTTCGACCGCCTTGCCTTCGCACATCACCGTCACGTTGTTCACATAGTGCGACACCATGCCGAGGTCGTGGCTGATCAGCAGGACGGCGGTTCCATTCTCCCGCGTCAGCTCGACCATGAGGTCGAGCACGTCGCGCTGCACCAGCGTGTCGAGCGCCGTGGTCGGCTCGTCGGCGATCAGCAGGCGCGGCTTGAGCAGCATGACCGATGCCAGCATGATGCGTTGGCGCATGCCGCCCGAGAATTCGTGCGGATAGGCCGCAAGGCATTTGCCGGGATCCTTGATCTGGATCCTCTCCAGCATCGCCAGCGAGCGGTCCTTGATCTCGGCGCGCGACATGTCGCGATGCAGGCGAAGCCCTTCCGCCATCTGCTCGCCGATGGTGACGGCGGGATTGAGCGAGACCATCGGCTCCTGGAAAACCATGCCGATCTGTGCACCGCGTATCTGGCGCAGTGCCTTTGCGGCAAGGCCGGTGAGCTCCCGTCCTTCGAAGCGGATGCTGCTGTCAGCGGTCGTGACCAGCGGGGCAGGGAGCAAGCTCAGGATCGAGCGGGCCGCCATCGTCTTGCCCGAACCGGATTCACCGACCAGCGCCAGCATGTCGCCAGAGGCGAGATCGAAATTCAGCTCGTCGACGATCCGCTTTCCCGATGGTCCCACCGAGATCGACAGGTTGCGCACTGAAAGCATCGTGTTGTTGTCCCCGGCCGGCACGAGCATCTTTCCAGCACCTATATATTCGGGTCGAGCCAGTCGCGCACCGCGTCGCCCAGCATGTTGATGCCGAGCAGCGTGATCGAGATGCAGAGACCCGGAAGGATAATCAGATGCGGCGCCTGGCCGATATAGGGTCGCGCCGTCGATAGCATGTTGCCCCAGCTGGGCGCCGGAGGCGGGACGCCCAGTCCCAGAAAGCTCAGCGCGCTTTCCGACAGGATGATCCAGCCGAACATGGTGGTGGCGAGCACGATGATCGGGGCAACGCAATTGGGCAGCACATGCCGCGCCATGGTGATGATCTCGCTATTGCCCATCACGCGCGAGGCCTCGACATATTCCCGCTCGCGAATGGACATCACGGAGGCCCGCACCACGCGCACCACGATCGGCATGTAGGCAAGGCCGAGCGCAACGATGATGCCCTCGCGGCTGGCGCCGATCACCGCCATCAGGCCGAGCGCCAGAAGCAGGCCAGGGAAGGCGAGGAAGGCGTCGTTGACCATCATGATGGCGCGATCGACCCAGCCCCGCAGGAAACCGGCGAGAACGCCGAAGAGGGTGCCGGTGATCAATGCGAAGGCGACCGTCGCAAAAGCGATCCAGGCGCTGGTCCGCGCGCCGCTGGCGAGGCGGCTGAGCACGTCGCGGCCGAATTCGTCGGCGCCGAGCAGGTGCACAGGCGAGGGCCCGCTGAGGCGCGACGGCAGATCGAGCTTGAGCGGATCGAAGGGCGCGATCCACGGACCGAACACGGCCAAAAGGATCAATGCCCCGGTGACGGCGATCCCGAAGATCGCGTTGAATTTCAGACCGGGCCGGCCGAGCGCACGGGCGATCATGCGGTAACCCTCGGATCGAGCAGCGGGTAAATCAGGTCGACGAGAAGATTGACCGCGACATAGATGAAGGCGACGAACAGCATCGATCCCTGAATCACGGGATAGTCGCGGGCATAGATCGCGTCGACCAGCAGCCGGCCGAGGCCGGGAATGGTAAAGACGGTCTCGATGACGACGATGCTGGAAAGCAGGCTGCCGAGCACCAAGCCAATCAGGGTCAAGGTGGGCGCGAAGGCATTCTTGAAAGCGTGGCGCCACATCACCGCGCTTTCCGAAAGCCCCTTTGCCCGCGCATGGGTGATGTATTCCAGGCGCGCCACCTCGATCGTGCTGGCCCTGGCCATGCGCGCAATCGGGCCGGACTCGACGAGCACCAAGGTGACCACGGGCAGGATCACATACAGAGCGGCTTGCGCGAAGTCGCGGCTGAAGGGTACGTAGCCGACGACCGGCAGCCAGCCGAGATAGAGGCCGAAGATCAGCATCAGCATCAGCCCCAGCCAGAAACTGGGGATCGAGAGCAGGATGGTCGAGGTGGCGACGACCGTGACGTCGCGGAGACTGTCCTGCTTCCAAGCAGCCAGCATTCCGGCAGGCACGGCGATCGCCGAGGCGACAATCACGGCGAGAAAGACGATGGTCGAGGAGACGGCGAAACGATCGAGGATGAGCGGCAGCACCTCTTGCCCGCTGCCGATCGAGCGTCCGAAATCGCCTGAAAGGACGTTGCCGGCCCAGATCAGATATTGCACCACCACCGGCTGGTCGAGCCCCATCTGATGCCGCATCGCATCGACCTGTCCGGGCTGCGCGAGCTCGCCCAGCATCAGCGTCGCAGGATCGCCCGGAATGAAGCGCATCATCACGAAGACCGCGACCGAGACCAGGATGAGTGTCGGTACGGCGCTGGCGAGGCGGGTCAGGACAAAGCGGACCATCGTTTCTCCTGTGCTGATATCGAAGGTCTCTCCCGTGCGGGCACTGCCTTCTCCGCCCGCTCGAGGATCTCGTCTTCGATGGTGAGTTCGTAGCGGGTGAATTCACGGTTCTTGGCCGGCAACGGCGCGATCTCCATGACGCCGGCGGCTGGTTCGAAGACGATCATCGCCACCGTCGCCGAGAGATTGCCGCCTTCCTTCCTGATCTGCGGGCGACACACGCTGAACGGCGAAGCGAAGTTGTCGAACAGCGCTTCCTTCAGGTCGTCGATGGTTATGTCTCCATGCCGCGCCGACAGGTGCCGGCGCACGCGGTGGTCGCGATAGAGACTGTCCGGCACGTCGCGAAGTCCGGTTTCGCGCAGCTTAGACAACGCCACCGGGCTCTGCCAGTGATTGGCGTGGACGATCATGTCGTTGTCCGGATAGATGGTGAAGACCTCGTCCGGGGCGCATTCGAAATTGGCCGTGAACCCTTCGGCGGTGCTCAGGATCATGTTGTTGGAACCGGATTTCGGCGTCGTCGCCACCACCTTGATGGCATGGGCGAAATGCTGCGCTTCAAGAGCCCGGCGCCGGATGAAGGGAAGCGGAATTCCGATCCCGCGATAGTCGCGGTCCGATTCGAGATAGTTCGCGGTGATGCCGATACCGGCCGAGTTGAAGCCGCTGCGCGCCAGTCCGCCGGCTTCGGTGAAGGTGAGGAGGTCCGGCCCGTCCGTTCGCCGGATGCGCAACACCACCGAGGTCTCGGCGCATTCGGCCTTCCAGTCCCAGTTCTGGCCATGGATGAGCCTGCCGTTCCGGGTTGCCTCCGGCAGGATCGCCGCGCCCGTGCAGCCGTCGGGCTCGTCGTCGGAAATGCCTTTCTCGCGCCGGGCGAGCTGCAGGATTTCGGTACGCGCATTGACCAGGACGATCGAGGACAGGTCGACATTCGCGCCTGACGCAATTCCTTCCATTTCCTCGACGAGATCGGGCGCCCATTGCCGCAAGCGGGGCAGGAAGATGCCGGAGAACCGCCCGACATCGTCCCGCCTGAAGCCGAAACGGTCGAGCTGCGCGGCATAGAGCGCCACCGAAGCGCCGATGCGCCCGCGCGCCTGTTCGCCATAGGCCATGCCGCGCGCTCTCGGCGCTCCATCGATCTCGACAAGCGGAAATGGTGCGACTGTTGTCATCAAGCGGAAGCCTCAAACTGGTGTGAGTCCGGATAATAATGCATTTTGATTGAATGAAAAGCAGGAAAATTCGCTAGATTGCCAGTTCGAACTGCGTGGCGCATATCTATAATGCGAACGCTTGAGGAAGTGGATATGACCGAAACGATGATCGACCGGCCGGCACGCAGCGAGGCGGCCAGTCCACTGCAGATCGATCTGGCGCGGCGGATCCTGGAGCGGATCAGGGATTCAGGCTGGACGGTCGGAACCCGCGTCTCGGTGCCGGACCTTGCCCGCACGTTCGGCGTTTCGCGTTCCCCCGTCAGCGCGGCGCTGGAACTGCTGGTCGCCCAGGGCATCTTAAGTCCCTTCGAGACGAGGGGGCTGCAATTGGCGCGCGATGTCGCCGACCTCGACCCGGAGGATATCCTGCCCAGCTCTCCGCTCGAGGAGCTTTACCGCAGGATGATGCGGGAGCGCGCGCTTGGCCAATTGCCCCAGGAGGTGTCCGAGGCGGAATTGATGCCGCGCTATCAGGTGTCGCGCGGCGTCGTGCGCAAGCTCCTGCTCCGCTTTGCCGCCGAAGGGCTGGTGCAGCGCCTGCCGGGGCATGGCTGGCGTTTCGCCGACACACTTGTCGGCGAGGACGCCTACCGGGAAAGCTATGAATTCCGGATGGCCGTCGAATGCGCGGCGCTGCGGTCGCCCATGTTCAATGCGGGTCCTCAGCAGCTGGCGCCTGTCCGGCGCGCTCACGAGCGCATCCTGGCGATCGTGTCGACGGGCAAGACACTGATCGGCGGCGACGAATGGTTCCGGATCAATGCATCCTTTCACGAAGGACTCGCGGCCTGCTCCGGCAACCGGTTCCTGGCCGATGCGGTGCGCCAGCAGAACAATCTGCGCCGGTTGCAGGAATCAGCGGGTTTCGAGGAATTGCCGGCGGAACGCATCGAGCAGTCCTGCCGGGAACATCTGGCCATTCTCGATGCCGTCGAAGCGGGCGAGATCGAATGGGCCGAGGCGCTGCTGCGCCAGCATCTACGGCAGGCCTCCGAGTTCGCTTCGCCACAGCGCTCGATCTGATGCCTGCCGGCGACGGCATCGCGCATGCTGGCCACTCGGCCGCGCATGCCCCGACATCCGGCACTGAGCGATCTGGAACGAGCGTCTCCCCGATCGCTTGACGCCAACCCGCTCCGTCAAATGTCGGGATTGGATGCTTTAGGACCGATTTTCAGCGGCGCATCATTTTCATCCGGATTGGGGACGGGAGCTTCGTCGGGAAGTCTGTCCGGATCCGGCTCACGTACAGGCTTCGGTTCAGGAAATGGCGGTGGCGTGGGCGCCGGAGTGGGCGTTGGTTCGGGAGTGGGAAGAATGGCCATGGTGTGATTTCCTTCCGCTCGCTGCACTCTGCCTTGGCGGGTCGCCGACGTCCGCCGGATTTTTGACGCCTACCCGTTTCGACCGGTTTCGCTCTACGGGCCGATGCACGCAGAACGACCACGCTTGCCTATGGTTCCGATGGGAGCCTCCGATGACCCCGCAGGCATCGAGCGCTCATGGCAGGACGGTGCCGTCAGAAAAGTGATCGAATGGTCCGCGCATAAGGGCCTTGTCGGCGTCGTGGAGCGCCATAATTTCCATTTCAGGGTGGGACGAACTCACCTACTGAATAGGAGGCGGCCGTGAAGCACCAGACACTTGACCAACTGCATACCGTTGCCGACGTTCACGCCGAAGCAACAGACCTCGTAGCGACCCGAAGCCAGCGTCTCGAACGTTGGGCGAAACTGCTGGAGAAAAATCCCGATCGGCGTCTCGAAGCGCTGACGGGCACCGAATATAAGTCCCCTGAGATACGCGAAAAAATGCGTTACAACGACTCGCCTCTCACGGTTGCCTTCGAGGACCCAATCTTTCGTGCGCAAGGCTTGAGAGACGACACCTACGGTGAAGCCAGGCGCTTCTTCGAACTGACTGACTGGCAGTTGCACGAAATTGTCTGCCACTGCCATGTCGGCGCCACGATACGAGCGCGATGGGCTGCCTCTCGCGTCCGTGCGGCAATGTCCGAGAGGTTCGGTTTCTTCGCCTGGCTGCGAGGAACATTCATGCATTGACGCTAGGGCATTCACGCTGCCGGCATTCACACTAGGGGCCGGCATGTTCGGGTGATGGAGGCGGCGAAGCGATTTTCACGCCTCGCATCAGTGGTCGTTGATGTGCGGATATGCCGTTCGGCGGCGATCCGCCATCGGCGAAGATACAATGCGCCTCGATACGACAGGCATGGGCTGATTTCAGTCGGCGGGCGCCGTGTAGCGGCGATGGACCGCTTCCGCGATGGCGGCGCGGCTTCTATGCGGATCGAGACTCTCGTCATCCTCGATGACAGCCGCTTCCTCCGCAAGTCCCTTGTCCTTGACCTGATCGCGGAACCAGGCCGAATAGTCGCCCGCGCGCAAGTGATGCTCCCAGGTGCGGTCGTCGATCCCCTCGGCGATGTGGAGGAACATCATGAGATTTTGCGCTTTCAGGTTGAGCTTGCCGTCCGCGCCGCGGAAATAGAAACTATTGTCGCCAAGATCACCCTCGGCATACTTGCGGATATGGCGCTTGCGTTCCTGCCGGGGACGCTCGATCGAGATCGGTCTTGCGGGATCGCCTGTCGACCGGTTCCAATACAAGACCTTGTTTTCCGGTGGCGGCACGACGCCCTGCGGCACGTCTTCGCCTATTGCGCCACAGAAGCTTTCGACGACCTTGTCGGCTTCCGGGCCAAGAGCCAGCACCGTATCGACACCTGCCAGCACGTCCCGCGAAACCAGATCGGGATGAACTGTGACCAGAATGGTCGCCGAAAGGCTTTTTGGAAGCGCAAAGGATGTGCCATCCCGCGCATGCGGCAACAGGTGGTGTGCTTCGTCGATGATCAGCCAGTGCGGGCGTCCGGTGCGGGCGCGAAGCGCGGCAAGCTCCGGCAGCAGCTTGGCGAAGGCGTTTGGCCGCTCCGCGGTCTTGATCCCGAGCATGTTGACGGCGACATTGTTGGACGGTTTGGACAAGAGGTCGAAGATTTCGCGCGAGCTCGGCGGGCTTTTGGCGTCGCCAACCACCAGCACGTCCTCCAGTTCCTCGTAGTCGCCCTCCGGGTCGAGCACGCAAAACTGGAAGCCTTGCTCGACGAAGCGTTCGGTCAGGGCGGTGGCGAGGGTGGATTTCCCGATCCCCGACGTGCCGGCCAGCAGCACGCCGCCGCCGCGCGGTGAAAGGTGCATCACCGCGCCCGACCCGTCGTCCGCGCCAATCTCAATGCGTTGCCGCGCCGTGTCCAGCAAGGCGGCGTCATGCGAGATGAGGCCCTCAATCAACTCCCTCACGCCCGCGCCGCGGGCACCATTCGTCACGTGGCCCGCCGTCTCCCTTACCTTCGGCAGTGCATTGGCGACTGCAACTCCGAAGCCGACGGCGCGCAGAAAGGCATGGTCGTTCTCCGCATCGCCGATGCCGACGACATTGTGGGCAGACAATCCCAGATCCTCGAGGGCAGCCGCAAGACCGGTCGCCTTGTTGACTCCGCTCGGCAGCACCATGACGGCACCCTTGTTGAAGATGATCTCCAGCTCCAGGCCAAGGTCCTTGATCACTTCCAGCACGATGGTTTCGTTGGGCTCCCTGGTGGCGACGACGGAACGTCCTATCGACAGGGGCGCGATCTTGCGGATCATCAGCCTGTCGACGAATTCCGCCGGAGGCGCAGGCGCCAGGATGCGCTCCTCCTTCGAAGCCGGCGTGTAGACGAGCGCGCCATTTTCGGCGACGACCTTGTCGAAAATGCCAAGCTCCGGGAAAACGCTTTCGAGGTCGGCAAGCTCGCGACCGGTGACCATTATCAACTTGCGGCCGGTTTCCTTCAGCCGCCCGAGCGCGGCACGGGTGGCATCGGAAACGATCCCGTTTTCCGCGAGCGTGCCGTCGTAGTCAGTGGCTAGTGCAAGAGCATACATTGAACTGTCCGTTGGTAGTCCGAAGCTGACCCGAGAAGCTTTCTCGCCGAACTGAGCGGAAAGCCATCTGCTCCAGTGACTTTGTCTTGGCTGATCGGTTCAAACGGCGCTGGCTGCCGATTGTTCCCGGCGGCAGAAGGCAAGAGTCGCTGAGGCCTTGCTTTTGCTTAAGCATTTCCAAACCGGTACCCGCTTGCTAGCCGACAATCCTGAATCCGTTCGGCTCCTGGCCGGGATCGACGTCTTGGGTTTTCACGCTGGAGACCGACGCCCCGGTCGGCCCTTCCCACAACCGGTTCATCATCGTCGAAACCGCGCCCTCGGCTCCGACGATCAGTGCCGTTACGGATCCGTCATCCTCGTTGCGAACCCATCCGGACAGACCGAGCTTCTCGGCTTCGGTCCGTGTCCACACGCGAAAAGAGACGCCTTGCACCCTTCCACTCAGCCTGACGCGTACCGCTTTGCGCCCGTCCTCCATGGTCACCTCCGTGCAGCTGGTTTGTCCACACCTTCAACTCACTAGCGGCGAAAAAGGCTCCGCCTTGTCGGCAACGGAACCATGGGGCGGCGGCTTTGTTTAAAGACGGACAGTTGCAAGTTGCGGGTGCCTCGGAGCCACGATTTCATGACCAACGATTCTCCAAAGGGACGCGCCATCCCGGCATCGGTTCCGACGATCGACGCAAAAGCGGAGCCAACGCTTCGCTACGCCGAGGCCGAGGTATTCTACACCGAGGCGATCCGCGAGCTTGCCGCGACGGACATTCCCTTTCTTGTCGCCGGCACCTACGCGGTGAGCGCCTACACAGGGGTTACGCGCCAGACGAAGGATCTCGACATTTTCTGCAAGGCCGGCGATTACGCCCGCATTCTCGCTCATTTCAAGCAGGCCGGTTATGCGGTCGAGATATTGGATGACCGGTGGCTCGGCAAGGTCTTCAAGGGCACGCATTTCTTTGACGTCATATTCGCCTCGGCGAACGGAACCATGCCTGTCAGCGACCTGTGGCTGGAGCACGCAAGGCAAATCGATTTGCTGGGCAGTCGGGTGCGGATCGTCGGTCCGACCGAGCTTATCTGGTCCAAGTGCTTCATCCAAGACAGAGGCCGCCATGACGGCGCCGACGTCGCTCATACAATCCTCAAGGCGCAGGATCAGATCGACTGGCACCGGCTGCTTTCCTACCTCGAAGTTCATTGGGAGGTGCTGTTGATGCAGCTTCTCAATTTCCGATGGATCTATCCGAGCGAGCGCGATCATGTACCGGCCTGGCTGCTCGACGAATTGCTTGACCGTCTCGCCAAGCAGAGGGAGCTGCCCACTCCCCGAATGAAGATCTGCCGCGGACGGCTGCTTTCGCCGACTGACTACGAGATCGACGTCAAGGAATGGGGCTTTGCCGGCGTCGGTGGAACAGGAGAATTTCGTGATGGCTGAGAAGGGCATAACCGCCAAGGCAAGGGTTGGGAACGGCGACACGGTGAGGATTGCGGCTGTTGGCGACTTGCACGTGCAGGAAGACGCCGAGACCTCTTGTCGTGATCTCTTCGGCGAGGTCTCGCGCGAAGCGGACGTCCTCGTTCTCACTGGCGACCTCACCAATCTCGGCAGGCCCCGAGAGGCCGAAATCCTTGCTGAGGATTTGCGCGCCTGCGCAATCCCGGTCGTCGCCGTGCTCGGCAACCATGACTATGAATCCGGTGCGGTCGAGGACGTCGCCCACATCCTTCGGCAGGCAGGCGTCCATCTTCTTGACGGTCAGACGGCGGAAATCAAGGAGGTCGGCTTTGTCGGCGTGAAGGGTTTCATTGGCGGTTTTGGATCACGCATGCTCGGCTCGTTCGGCGAGCCGGCGATCAAGGCGATGGTCGCTGAAAGCGTCAGCGAGTCGATGCGGCTCGAAAACGCAATGCGGCAGGTTCGCACCAATCGTACGCTCGTCGTCCTGCACTACGCTCCGGTCGTCGAGACAGTCGCTGGCGAGCCATTGGAGATTTTTCCGTTCCTAGGCTCGTCGCGCCTGGCGGAGACGATCGATCGGTTCAAGGTCAGCGCCGTGGTGCATGGCCACGCGCATCGCGGCGTCTATGAAGGTCGCACGCCCGGCGGTGCCCCGGTATATAACGTCGCCATGCACGTGGCGAAGCCGACCGGCCGTCCTTACGCCTTGCTCGAAATCTGAAACGCCCTGTGGGTGGTCAGCGGTCGATCTCGCCGAACACGATATCGAGCGACCCGATGATCGCAGCGACATCGGCGATCATGTGCCCCCGCGACAGAAAATCCATCGCCTGCAAATGGGCAAAGGACGGCGCCCGGATCTTGCATCGATACGGTGTATTGCTGCCGTTCGACACCAGATAGACGCCGAACTCGCCCTTCGGCGCCTCCACCGCGGCGTAGACCTCTCCTTCGGGCACGCGAATACCTTCCGTGTAGAGTTTGAAGTGGTGGATCGTCGCTTCCATTGAGCGCTTCATCGACGCCCGCGGCGGCGGCGTGATCTTCTGGTTCGGGATCGCGACCGGCCCGCGGCCTTCGGGCGATCTCAATTTCTCCAGGCATTGCTTCATGATCCGGACCGATTGGCGCATTTCCTCCATGCGGACGAGATAGCGGTCATAGCAGTCGCCGTTCTTGCCGATCGGAATGTCGAAATCCATCTCGGGGTAGCATTCATATGGCTGTGCCTTGCGCAAATCCCATGCCGCTCCCGACCCGCGCACCATGGGGCCGGAGAAGCCCCAGGCCCAGGCGTCGTCCTGCCCGATCACACCGACATCGACATTGCGCTGCTTGAAGATGCGGTTGCCGGTGAGCAATTCGTCGAGGTTGTCGCAGACCTTGAGGAACGGGTCGCAGAAAGCCCAGATGTCGTCCAGAAGCTTCGCAGGCAAGTCCTGATGCACGCCGCCGACCCTGAAATAATTAGCATGCATGCGGGCGCCGGAGGCGCGCTCGTAGAAAACCATCAGCTTCTCGCGCTCGGCGAAACCCCAGAGCGGCGGGGTGAGCGCGCCGATGTCCATGGCCTGTGTCGTAACGTTGAGGAGATGCGACAAGAGCCGGCCGATTTCGCAAAAGAGAACACGGATGAGCTGTCCGCGCTTCGGGACCGAGATTTCGAGCAGCTTCTCGGCGGCGAGGCAGAACGCATGCTCCTGGTTCATCGGCGCCACGTAATCGAGCCGGTCGAAATAGGGCAGGGCCTGCAGATAGGTCTTGTACTCGATAAGTTTTTCCGTGCCGCGGTGGAGCAGGCCGATATGGGGATCGGCGCGGTCGACGATCTCGCCGTCCAGTTCCAGCACCAGCCGCAGAACGCCGTGAGCAGAGGGATGCTGCGGCCCGAAGTTGAGGGTGAAGTTGCGAACTGCTGCTTCGACCATGACGGTGTTCCCGCCGTACTGGGTTCTTACGGCCGAAGCCGAATGCTCCGGCCGCCACGCCCGGACCGCCGATCAGGTCGTTGTCTGGATGATCAGCGTCAGCGTGCCATTGCCATCGATGTTGGCGGCGACAACTTGCGAGGAATCCAGGCCGCTCGCCGCCAGCGCCGTTGCTGCCTGCGGCGACGCATCGATCGAGCTCTGCAGGGTAAGCAGATCTTCAACGCTGGTCTGGGTGATCACGGCCTCGGCTTGTGTTTTGAGCTCCGGAGGCAAATCCTCGAGGGCGACGATTGCAATGCCAGTAAAGTTCTGGTCGGTGAAACCTTGATCCGGCACGGCTTGGTCGGGCAGGGCCTGGTCAGGCGGCGTCTGGTCAGGCGGCGTCTGGTCGGGCAGGGTTGGACCGGGCAGGGCTTCCGGGGCAGTGGGCGCGATTTGGGGAAGCTGCGGGTCGGTGGATTGCGCGTGGATCGGCTGCGCCAAGGCCAATCCCGAAAGGGCGGCAATCGTCGTCAACATGCGCATGATCGTTCCTTCCGTTTTCCGGTTTGCTCGGGGAGGATCACTTGGTGACCACACAACCATTGTGCCGGATTATGGTTCCCGGTCCGTCAAGGATAAGGCCGTCGGTGAGTACTTGCGTCAGGCCGACGCTACGCAACGGCGAATCGATCGATGACCCATGGCCATGTCCAGTCGCCCTGGCGGCGGGCGACCTCGGCGGTTACGCTGCCATCGGGAAGGCGGGTTGGCGTGAGTGCGAAAATCTCCGCTGATAACAGGCGGGGACTGATTTTCCGGCCACAAATTTTCAGTCCGTTGCGGTGATGTCCCGCGAAGAGTGCCCGGATCGCTTCGCGGCCCAGCGTCAGTCGCCCCTCACCGCTGTCGACGACGGCATGCGGCTCAAAAAGCGCGGCCATGTCGTCGACGTTTCCCACCCACTGCCGGGAAATCAGCAGGCGCTCCAAATCCTGGGGCTCACGCGCCGGCTCACGGCCTGGCTCATCGGTCATGGCGACAATCCGCCGAAGTCCCCAGTCTCATCAACTAGAGGCTCTCATCAACTAGAGGCTACAGGTTCTCACGAACTGCAGGCTGCCGCGAAGGCCTTGGCGGCTTGGGCACTGCCCTTGAGGGAGACATCGTAGGTGGATTCGCCGCCAAGGTTGATGTGAAGACTGCTTCCGGATGCGATCCAGCTCAAGAGGGGGTCCTTGGCGCTGGCCTTGAATACCGGCATTGCGACGCCAAGCTTGTCGTCGATCACGCCCCGGCCGACATAGAGCCCCGAGCCGGACCGCCTGAGATGCCGACCGTGACATAGCTGCCGTCCTTCAGCCATTTCAGGGTGTTGGTCAGGGAAACCTGGATTTCCCCTGATGATTTGACACAACTGGCGACGAAGTCCCGATCGTCGGTTTCCCCATGCGTCAGAACGATCGGACCGCTGGCGTCCACAGACCAATTCTTGCCGGCATCCGCGGCCTTCGCCGCGTCGGAGTCATCTGGCGGGGAGCTGCTTTCCGGTATCGGCGAGACCACTTCGAATTTGAACGCCGTCGGCTTTCGCAGGTCCGGCGAAAGCGTGCAATCGAAGCGAATATTGGACCAGCCCTTGTCGTCCGAAAGGCTGCCCAGACCCGACAAGCGGTTGTCTTGGAGCGTGAGCGGCTGTTCGCTTCTGCTGGCACTGGCGTCGACCGTGCCCAAGAAGAATCGTGTCCGAACCGAGCCTTTCTGGCCCGAACCTTCCTGGAAAAACTGCGCTCCACCCTCGCAGGCCCATACGGCACGTTGCAGGTCGTTGGAATTCTTCGACAGATCGGCTGGCAGCGTTGGAGCCTCGGCAGCGAAGGCAATCGTTGAGGCCGACATAAGTGCTATCTGAATCGTTGCTAATATTGTTCGCTTGGTCATGTTCACTTTGGTCTCTCATCTTCACGTTGCAGCGAATGATGGTCGCCACGCCGTTATTATCTATCGATGTTCTGTACCAAAGCGTTCTATTCTTCGTTAAAGTTTGTGGCAAGACGAGATATCGCGGTCAGCAACGCGCCATTCGGGGGCGCCGGCGTGGCGCCGGTGGCTACGGCTGTCATTAAGGAAGTCGGCGATCCTTGCAGCCAACTTCGCCGAGGCGAAGGTGAGCAGCCGGTCGTGATGGACGACGGGCTCGCCGGTCTCATTGTCCCAGATCTCGAACCGGCAGCTTGGGTTCGGTATGGCTTCGAAACGGTTCTTCATATCGATGGTCCCGGTCGTTTGGTTGCCTTGGGCGGTCTACGGCGCCTGGGCCGTGCGGACGCGCTTTCGCAGGCGCTGTTGGCAAACAGCAGAAGGTCGGCCCTGGCCCACAGCAGGTAACAGGCAAGCAATGTCAGCGGCGCGGCAACAAGGGCAGGGGAACCGCCCACCCACACCTCAGGAAAGGCGGCGCCCATCGACAGCGCCGCCGCGAGCATCGCGGGCAGGCGGCTGGCCAGCACCGCGCTGCGGAAAGGATCGGGCCAGCCGGCCACCCGGGCGCGCAGGCGCCGGGCCTGTAGGCAGCGCTGCCGAATTTGCCGAGCGCGTGCAACAGTCCGGCGGTCGCGGCCAGCACCGGCTGGCCGAACAGGAACAGCGCTATGCCAAGCCCGATGGCGCCGATCCCCGATAGGAGATCGGCGAGGCGGTTAAAAGCCGGATCGGGGACGTCCCGCCTGGCCCAGGCGCGGTGATAGACTTCGCCGCTGCAGAAGAAGACCAGCGTCGCCAGCGTCAGCGCCACCGCACCGCTGCTGCCAGCGAAATAGTCGAACAGGCCGGTGCCGCCCATGCCGGACCCTTGGGGGGCGGTGAGCTGGATCGTGAGGCCCATCACCAGCCCGAGCGCGTTGCCAAGATTATAGTAGCCGCCAGGACCGGTCATACGCGCCCGGATCGCCGCCACAAATCGTGAAAGCGCCTCCGCGGTCCGGCCAGAAGCCGCAGCCTTCGGTTTCGCGTCAAAACTCGACGGTTCGAAGGACAAGAGATCGGCCAGCGCCGAGGCAGTGCGCCATTCGGATAGCGCGTCGTCCCGGCGGAATGGCCCGTGATCGTTGTCGAGCCGCATCGGATCCTCCTCGTCATGGAGCCGACGGTTCCGGAGAGCTTGAGGCCTCCGGTAATCGGCTGTGATCGACGGACCCAGGTTCTGCGACCCCGACTTACGGATGGCTTACGTGCGTTTTTGGCTATGCTTTTAGCAGCGGGCACGCTCGCTCGATGTCGCCTTCGGCGCGAGGCGCTGCGCGACATGGTCGGCGATCGCCAGGCTTGAGGTCAGGCCGGGCCTCTCGATGCCGAACAAATTGACGAGGCTCTCCACGCCGTGCACCGCCGCGTCCTGGATGACGAAGTCGGCATTGGCTTCGCCGGGACCGGAGAGCTTCGGCCGGATGCCGCTATAGGCCGGCTGCAGGCTGCCATCGGCGAGGTCCGGCCAGTATTTGCGGACCTCGTCGTAAAAGCGCTCGCCACGCGCTGGATCGACGCGATAGTCGAGTTGATCCGTCCATTCGACGTCAGGCCCGAAGCGGGCGACGCCGTCGAGGTCGAGCGTCAGATGCACGCCGAGCCCGCCGGGTTCGGGTATGGGATAGACCAGTCGCGAGAACGGCGCCCGGCCGGCGACCGAAAAATAATTGCCCTTGGCGTAGCGTAGTTCTGGCACGAATTGCCGGTCGAGCCCGTCAAGCGAGCCGGCAAGTGCCGTGGCGCCAAGCCCGGCGGCGTTGATGAAGCGCGCGGTGGCGATTTCAAAGCCGCCGCTGGTGCTGTCGACCGTGTCGAGCACGATGCGCCCACTCTCGATGCGGCCGGCGACGATGCGGGTGTTGAGGCTGAGTGTCGCCCCGTGCTTCTCGGCGTCGCCCAGCAGCGCCAGCATCAGGGCGTGGCTGTCGATGATGCCGGTTGCGGGAGACAAAAGGGCCGCCGTGCATCGCAGTTTCGGCTCCAGCCTGCGCGCCTCGGCGGCGGTTAAGGGCGTCAGGTTGCCCGCGCCGCAAGCAGAGGCGTTGGCCAGGATGAAAGCGAGCACCGGCTCCTGTCCGGCATTCGTGGCGACGATGAGCTTGCCGCAGCGCGCATGCGGCACCGCCCGCTCCTGGCAATAACGGTAGAGCTTTTCCCGGCCTGCCACGCAGAGCCGGGCCTTCAGCGATCCGGCCGGATAGTAGATGCCGGCATGGATGACCTCGGAATTGCGCGAGCTAATCCCGGTGCCGATGGCGTTCTCGGCTTCGAGGATCAGGGTGTCCATGCCGCGCTGCGCCATCTCGCGCGCGATCGCGAGGCCGACGACCCCGGCGCCGGCAACGATGCAGTCGACGCGGTCCATGATCAGGCCACCTCAGCCTTGTTGTTGTGCCTGCTGGTGAGCATTTCAACGATAACGACCCGGCGATGCGCACAGACGGCTTCGCGCAGGTCCTCGCGTTCTGCGGCCTCGAAGCTGAAATTCTGCATGTCTATGTCCATCCGCCAGCCCTTCCCGAAAGGGCTTGACACCCTTACGAGAAACAGATGCATCAAACAGCATAATGCAAGAGGCGATGCGCGCCGAACGGCGGCAGGACCCACGTCCCGGCATGCAGGACAGGAACCATCATGGACGCTCGACCGAATTCTCCCGAAGCTCGCGACATCAGCTACCACTTGCACGCCTACACCAATGCCCGCAAGCATGAGGAGGCAGGGCCGCTCGTCATCGAGAAGGGCGACGGCATCTATGTCGAGGATCTGGCCGGCAACCGCTACATCGAGGCGATGGCCGGGCTTTGGAGCGTCGCGGTCGGCTTCTCCGAGAAGCGGCTGGTGGACGCGGCGGTGCGCCAGATGTCCAAGCTGCCTTACTATCACGACTTCGGTTCCAAATCGCATTCGCCGCTGATCGATCTCGCCGAGAAGCTTGTGCAGATGGCGCCAGTGTCGATGAGCAAGGCGTATTTCACCAATTCCGGCTCCGAGGCCAACGATACGGCCATGAAGATGATCTGGTACCGGTCCAATGCGCTCGGCCAGCCGGCACGCAAGAAGATCATCAGCCGCAATCGCGGCTATCACGGCGTCACCATTGCCGCGGCAAGCCTGACCGGCCTGCCCAACAACCACATTTCCTTCGACCTGCCGATCTCCAATGTGCTGCACACGTCGACGCCGCACCACTGGCGCGAGGCGCTGCCTGGCGAGAGCGAAGAGCAGTTTTCGAGCCGGCTTGCCGACGACTTGGAAAAGCTGATCCTGGCCGAGGGCCCGGAAACCATCGCCGCCTTCTTCGGCGAACCGATCATGGGCGCCGGCGGCGTCATCGTTCCGCCGGCCGGCTACTGGGAGAAGATCCAGGCGGTGCTGTCGAAATACGACATCCTGCTCGTTGCCGACGAAGTCATCTGCGGCTTTGGCCGAACCGGCGAAATGTTCGGCTCGCAGACCTTCGGTATCCGGCCCGACATCATGGTGCTGTCGAAACAGATCTCTTCCTCCTACCTGCCGATCTCGGCCCTGCTGATCAACGAAAAAGTTTTCGAGCCGATTGCCGACGAAAGCAATCGCATCGGCACCTTCGGCCACGGCTTCACCGGCGGCGGCCATCCCGTTGCGGCCGCGGTCGCGTTGGAGAACCTGAAGCTGATCGAGGAGCGCGATCTCGTCGGCAATGCGCGCACGGTCGGCGCGCATATGCAGAAGCGCCTGCGCAAGTTCGCTTCGCACCCGCTTGTCGGCGAAGTGCGCGGCGTCGGCCTGATCGCGGCGGTCGAACTGGTCGGCGACAAGGCGGACAAGACGCCGTGGGAGACGGCCGGCGCGCTGGGCGGGCTCGTCAACGGTTTCATGCAGCAGAACGGCGTCATCTCGCGCAACATGGGCGACGCGCTGGCCTTCTGCCCGCCGCTGATCATCACCGAGCCTCAGGTCGATCGGATGATCGACGCGTTTGAAAGATCGCTCGAAGCCGCGGTCAAGCAGGTCGGACCTGAAACCTGAAACAAAAAACTGCCTCGGCGGACTGCTATGCCTGCTCGGGCCGCTGACAGCGCGTTCGGCTAAGGTTGCAGGTCGGGTTAAGGACGAACTTTAGGAACTAGTGCTAAAGACCTGTTTCCGTGTTCCAAAACGGGTGTGGTCGTCAAAGTCTTCGCGACCGGACATCTTGCTCGATTGGGTCGAACAATGAGAAGCCAACTTCGTTTCATTATGCATACGGATGACGAGGCTGCTCTGGTAACCGAACTTTTGCGCGATCCGGCTATCCTGTTCGTCGATGGCCCGCGGTGGAAGACGGTCACGCCCCCAACCACTCGAGACATTTCTGCTATCGGCAGCTACTGCATGATCTGGTCTCCCGAGGACCTGCCACGGCTTTCAGCGGAGTTCATTCAGGCACAGAACGATTGGTATTGCCGTGATGAGAATTCCACGATTCAATTCCTGCGATGCAAGATGACCGAAACAGTCATAGTGGAGGGCAGTTTCGCGATCTCGACGGGCCCTGCGGAAGCTAACGCCGCGGCCAACGTCGAACGCAGGTACAAGTTCCTGTGCCGTGCAATCAAGAGAACCTACCGGAACTCGGTCGTTCAGTGGCGCAATCCGCGACGGCCGGACGCACCGGCCGGACCATCCAGGTCAGCAAACCCAAGTGCGCCCGACCGGTCGCTGTGGGTTGGACCAGCGGCGATGACGTGGATGGCTGGCCATGCTGATCGACGGGTCAAAACCTTCCTCACTGGTTTTGTGGAGGGAGCGATAATCGAACCGGGCTGATGCACTGCTTTCTACCCACACGCGATGCGGGCAGACCTCGACTTCGTGTGGGGAACGTAGCGCTCGGCGACGCTGACGGAACTCATCAGGACAGGGCCCGCTCGCCGTGAGGCTGGAACATTCCCGGCGCTGATGGCAGCCGACGCTGTTCGTCGAAACGGACGCATCATCGAGCGTCGAAGGCGAAACCGCGATCTTAGTCCAACGTCATGAAACAGGACCGCGACCCGATCGGCCCGCTCTCTCCGCCAGAGGCGCGGGTGTTCATTTGTTCGGCCGGTGCGGCGGTCCGCTTGGGGGCGGAGATTGAAAATCTGCGGCGGTGTGTCGAGTACAGCGATGGGCTGCCTGGACAGCCGGCGCCTACCTTTCGGATGCTCTAAGGCTCCGCGCCGCCTCATCGAGTGCCAGCGGATCGTCACCGAGGCGGTCGATGAGGTCTTGAGCTTGGTCGCCGGTGATGCCTGTTCTCATCGCCAGCGCTTCCGCTGCCTCAACATCCGATTGACCAGCGGCGCGGTTGCCTGTCTTCACTCGGCTTCGGGTCTGCGTGGGAGCTGGCACATCGGCACCAGATATTGCCAGTGGGCGAGCACCAAGCGAGCGGACTTCGTTCTCGATTTCGACAGTCGCCTGATTCCAATGGCGCTCCTGCAGACCGTGCGTCTGGCCTTCTCGTTCCCAGATCTCATATGCGCGGCGCCGAATGCGTTCGTGTTTGTCGTCTGACATGGTCGTTCCTCCTTGTAGGTTTTCACCCAACGCGAAGGAGCGTCGGAACGATCCCACCCTGCAAGCGATTTCGGACAAAACAGGGGAAGGCTGGCTTCCGGAAGACCATGCCTGCGGCGTTGCGATGCTGCGATGCTTTAGGTGGCCCGGAGCAAATCCTAGTGCGGTGCTCGAGAGCAAGTCGTCCATCGCGCTGAAGGGTGCAGCATTGTTCTCCGTATGGAAAACGGGTTTGAGGAGAAAGTTCGGCTCCTGCAGCACGATGCCAGACTAAATTAGAGCTGGCCATTGCTTGAACATCGTTCGCGCAGCTGCTACGTCGCCCATATCGACAGGGGCGCTCCGTATTGCCGGGGCTGAGATGGAAGGTGCAAGCCTTCGGTCCCTCAAGCTGATCTGGGTAATGCCAGCGGAGCGAGGCGACTATGTTTTCAGGTGCACAGATTTCCCTGTATCCGATGTGCGATGATTTCGTCGGCGTCATCCTCAAGGCAATTTCGGCGATGGATTTCTATCGGCCAAATTTCCGCATTGAGACCGACGACATCTCGACGCTGATCGTCGGCCCGCCGGAACAGCTTTTTCCGGCCATACGCGATCTGTTCGCCTCGGCGGCGGCAAGTGGTGTGCATTGCGTGTTGTCGGCGACGGTGTCGCGTGGCTGCCCTGGCGAGCCTGACGATCCGATCTGCACACCGATTTCCGGCACCAGCCACGAGCTGTCCCTGGCCGAGCGCATCGGCGCGGCGCGGGCGCATGTCGACGGTGCGAAAAATCTCGGACAAGAGGTCGCCGCGCAGTTCTCGCTCTATCCGCTCGGCGAGGGCCACCACATGGACGAGATCTACGGCTGCATCGACTTCCTCAAGGCCTCGGGGGTCTTCGACAGGTCGAAGAATTTCTGCACGAAGCTGAGGGGCGACGCTGGACCGGTGTTCGCGACGCTGTCGGAAGCTTTCCTTCGCTTCGGCGCGCCGCAAGGCCATGTCGCGCTCGACCTTACCGTGTCGGCGAACAGCCCGAGCCCTCGTTAGCCTTGGCTGTCAACGGGTTGCAGCGAGATCCGAGACGGCATCCGGAACGACCACCAGCTTGCCGACGAAATCCTTGGCAATGAAATCCGCCTGGGCGCGGTGGAAATCGGAGAGCTTGTAGACGCCGCCGACCAGCGGTCGGATCTTCTTGTCCTCGATGTAGCGGACGATACGGCGGAAATCGTGTCGCGTGCCCTGACTGGACCCGTGCAGCTGCAACTGCTTGAGATACATAGTGCGCAGATCGAGCTGCACGACCGGGCCGGCAATCGCGCCGGCCGTCGTGTAGCGACCTTCGGGCCTGAGGATGCGCAAGAGGTCGTTGAACATGGCGCCGCCGACCAGGTCAGCAACCACGTCGATCGGCCGGCCCTCGGTCGCTGCGTTCACGGCGGCGGGCAGGTCGGCGATGCCACGAGTGATCACCGCTTCGGCCCCGATGTCGAGCACCGCCTGTTCCTTGCCCTTGCCGACGACGGCATAGGGGATGGCGCCGCGCGCCCGCGCCAGCTGCACGATGCCCGAGCCGACGCCGCCAGAAGCGCCAGTGACCAGCACACGCTCGCCAGCTCTTAGTGCGGCACGTTCCAGCATCTGTTCGCCTGTGAGATAGGCGCAGCAGAAGGTGGCAAGTTCGACATCGGTCAGGTCGGTAGCGACGACATGGGCATTTTCCGCCGGCACGGCCTGGTACTCGGCATAACCGCCGTCGCGGCCGTGGCCCATATAGTCGATGTCGGCGAGTGAATCATCGTCGCGGTTGTAGATGGAGAAATCGACCATCACCCGCTCGCCGATACGGTCCGGCGAGACGCCATCGCCGACGGCGACGATGTGGCCGACCGTGTCTGTGCCCTGGATGCGCGGGAAAGTCAGCGTGTTGCCTTGGCGGCGCCAAGTCGATACCGCGGCAGCATCTTCCTCCGTGCCATAGGCGCCCTGACGCACCCAGACATCCGTGTTGTTCATGCCGCAAGCGGTGACCTTGACCAGGACTTCACCTAGGGCGGGCGAGGGCACTTTCACGTCGGTGCGGTAGACGAGCTTTTCCGGCCCGCCGTGACCGGTCAGCTGCACGGCGGCCATGGTGGCGGGGAGGGTTTTGGTCATGGCGTTCATGTCGATCTTCAGATGTTTGCAAACACGCTTTTCACCGCATCGGCCGTCTTCGAGACGATGATGTCGGCCTCTTCGCGGGTGAGGCAGAGCGGCGGCGCAAAGCCGAGAATGTCGCCCTGCGGCATGGCGCGGCCGATGACACCGCTTGCGGCGAGGGCGGTTGCGACCTGCGGCCCGATCTTTTGCGATGCATCGAAGAACACGCGATCATTTCTGTCGGCGACGAACTCGATTGCCGCCAGCATGCCGTCGCCGCGCACCTCGCCGACGTTTTTGTGGCCGCCGACGGCTTTCGCCAGTTCGGCACGGAAATAGGCGCCTGTCTCGGCGGCGTTGGTCACCAGGTCCATCTCGTCGATCAGTTCGAGGTTGGCGACACCGGCGGCAACGCAGATCGGATGCGCTGAATAGGTCCAGCCATGGCCGAGCGAGCCGAGCTGGTCGGAACCCTGCACCAGCACCTGCCAGACCTTGTCCGAGACGATGACGCCCGACAGCGGCGCATAGGCCGAGGTCAGGCCCTTGGCGATGGTGATCAGGTCGGGCCTGATGCCGTAATGGTCGGAGCCGAACATGGTGCCCAACCGGCCGAAGCCGGTGACCACTTCGTCGGCGACCAGCAGCACATCGTACTTCTTCAGAACCGCCTGGATCTTTTCCCAATAGAGGGCGGGCGGCGGCACGATGCCGCCGGTGCCGAGGATCGGCTCGCCGATGAAGGCGGCAACCGTGTCCGGGCCTTCAGCCAGGATCATCTCTTCGAGCTTGTCGGCGCAGTGTTGGGAAAACTGCTCCTCGCTCAGCGAGCGGTCGGCACGGCGGAAATAGTAGGGCGCCTCGGTGTGCAGGATCGGCGCACGCGGCAGGTCGAAAGCGTTGTGGAACAGGTCGAGCCCGGTCAGCGACCCCGTCATGACGCCGGAACCGTGATAGCCGCGCCAGCGCGAGATGATCTTCTTCTTCTCCGGCCGGCCGAGCACGTTGTTGTAGTACCAGATCAGCTTGATGTTGGTTTCGTTGGCGTCGGAACCGGAAAGGCCGAAATAGACCCTCGACATGCCTTGCGGGGCGCGGTCGATGATCATCTTGGACAGCGTGATCGACGCCTCGGTGCCGTGGCCGACATAGGCGTGGTAATAGGCGAGGTTCTTGGCTTGCGCGGCGATGGCGTCGGCAATCTTCTGGCGGCCATAGCCGACATTGACGCAATAGAGTCCGGCGAAGGCATCGATGCTCTTGCGGCCATTGTTGTCCCAGATGGTGACGCCTTCGCCGCCGGCGATCACGCGGGTCGGGCTCTCGCCGCGCGCGTGCGTGCCCATATGGGTCGAGGGATGGAAGAAGTGGTCGCGGTCCCAGGCGGCGAGTTCGTTGGACTGGTCGAGCATCTTTTTTACTCCTGAGAAAAGTGTCGGGCGCGGTTCTAGGCCACGTCCAGGCAGAGATATTTGAGATCGGTAAAGGCTTCGAGCCCGTGGCGCGAGCCCTCGCGGCCGATGCCGGACTGTTTGACGCCGCCGAAGGGGATCGGCGCGCCGGTGATCTTCACGCGGTTGATGGCAACCATACCGTAGTCGAGCGCGCGGCCCATGCGCAATTGGCGGCCGCCGTTCTCGGTGACGACATAGGCGACAAGCCCGTATTCGGTGGCGTTGGCGCGGGCGACGGCTTCGTCTTCGCTATCGAAAGGCGTCACGGCGGCGACCGGACCAAAAGTTTCCTCGCGCATGATCAGCGCGTGGTCGGTGACATCGGCGAGCAGGGTCGGGCGGTAGAACAGCGGTCCTGCAGAATCGCGTTTGCCGCCGGTGAGGCAGCGTGCGCCATGGGCGAGCGCATCGGCGACCTGCTCCTCGACCTTCTTGACCCCGCGCTCATGCATCAAGGGCCCGATGTCGGTGTCATCAGCCAGGCCATTGCCGGTCCGCAGCGTCTCGATGCGGCTGGCGAAGGCGGCGCAGAAACGATCGTAGATCGGGCGCTGGACATAGATGCGGTTGGCGGCGAGGCAATCCTGGCCGGAAGTGGCGAATTTGGCATCGACGGCTATGGTCACAGCCTTGTCGAGATCGGCGTCGGCGAAGACGATCAGCGGCGCGTGGCCGCCAAGCTCCATCACCAGCCGCTTCATCGTCGGCGCACTTTGCGCGGCGATCAGCCTGCCGATCTCGGTCGAGCCGGTGAAGCTCATGGCCCGGACGCGAGCGTCTTCGCACATCCGCCCAACGATGGTCGAAGCCTTGCCGGTGAGAATGTTGAAGACGCCTGCCGGCAGGCCGGCGCGTTCGCCGAGCTCGGCCAGCGCCAGTGCCGACAGCGGCGTTTCCGACGAAGGGTGCGCGACGATGGTGCAGCCGGCGGCAAGGGCGGCCGCCGCCTTGCGGGTCAGCATGGCCGCGGGAAAATTCCACGGGGTGACAACGCCGACGACGCCGAGCGGCTCGCGCCGCACCATCATCTCGGCGTTTGGCAAGTGGCTGGTGACGCTTTCGGCGTTGAGGCGTTTTGCCTCCTCGGCATACCACTCGACGAAGGAGGCGGCGTAGTCGATCTCGCCAAGCGCTTCCCTAAGCGGCTTGCCCTGTTCGAGCGTCATCAACAGCGCCAGATCATCCTTGGCAGCGATGATCAGATCGAACCATTTTCGCAGAATTCTCGCGCGTTCCTGTGGGAGAGCCGCGCGCCAGGCGGGAAAGGCGCGGGAGGCCGCGTCGATCGCCTTGCTCGTCTGCCTGCTATCGAGCGCGGCAACCCAGGCAACGGTGGTGCCTGTGGCAGGATCGATCACCTCGAAGCTCTCGGCGGCTTCACTCGCAGTCCAGTGGCCGTCGACATAGGCGAGTTCGCGCAGCAGCCGGCGGTCGGCGAGGCGGTCAAGCGCTTCATGGCGCTGTGGGCGGGTAAAATGCGCGGACATGTTCGAGGTCTCCCGGTTCGGAGTGATATGGGAAGACTATCCGCGTGCAGCAGACAGAGAGGCTGTCTGGGCACCCGCCCGTAGAGAGATTGTCTCTATTGCATCGCTCGGGCAGACGATCTCTCTAGGGTCAGGACGCCGGCAACAAATCCGCCACCGGCAAGGCCATCTCCTCCTTCACCGTCTTGGTGACGATGTAGGTAAAATAGCGGTCGATGCCGATCTCGCGTTCGAGCAGGACGTCGACCAGCCGCTGGTAGGCGTCGATGTCGCGCGCCATCACTTTCAGCAGATAGTCGACGCCGCCGCCCACCGACCAGCAGGCGACGATTTCGGGGACGTCGCGGATGACGCGCTCGAAGCGGTCGAAATCGGCCTGGCGGTGGCTGGCCAGCGTCACCTCCATCAGTACGGTGGCGACCGGCGCGACGGCGCGCATCGCAACTTTGGCGTGATAGCCGGAGACGATGCCGGCCTTTTCGAGCTTGCGCAGCCGCATCCAGCACGGCGTCGGCGACAGGCCCACCTTGTCGGCGAGCGCCAGCTTGGTGATGCGCCCGTCGCGCTGGACCACGTCGAGGATTTTGAGGTCGATCTGATCGAGTTTCAATGCGGCCATGAGCGTCTGCTTTTTTCTTGCCCGACACCATGACGGCGCATTATTTCGATTGTCAATTGCACTGATTTCGATCTCTAATAAGTCATGACATTATGGCGTCCAGATCCCGCGCTCATCCGGCGGCCGGCCTATCAATCGCTCGCCGACCAGTTCGCGCGCGCGATCCATGATGGGCGGCTGGCCAACGGCGCGCGGCTGCCGACGCATCGCCGGCTGGCCGACGAATTGAAGCTTTCGGTGCAGACGGTCAGTCGCGCCTATGAGGAACTGATCCGCCGGGGCCTGGTCTCCGGCGAGATCGGCCGCGGCAGCTTCGTGCAGACGCAGCGCCGCGAGCCCGAGCCGCCATACCTGCCGGAGCGTCTTGGCGAGGTCATCGACCTCTCCATCCTGAAGCCGGTTTGCGAGCCGATGCATCTGGAGCGGCTGAAACAGGCGCTGGGCTGGCTTGCCGAGAACCTGCCGTCGAGTTCGGCGCTGTCGTTCCGGCCGAACATGGTGTTCCCGCGCCACCGCGCGGTGGCGGTCGAATGGCTGCGGCTGTGCGGTCTCGATGTATCCGCGCAGAATGTCAGCCTGACCAACGGCGCCACGGCCGGCATGACGGTGGCACTGATGAGCGTGGCGCCGCCCGGTTCGACCGTCGCCACCGAGGCGATCGGCCACCATACGCTGATCCCGCTGGCGCGCTATCTCGGCTTCAACCTCGAGGGCCTGCCGATCGACGATAATGGCCTGATCCCGGAGGCGCTCGACGAGGCGTGCCAGCTTTCCGACATCCGCGCCGTATTCGTGCAGCCCTCGGTGATCAATCCGACCGCAACGCTTATGGGCGCCGCGCGGCGCGAGCAAATCGCCGCGGTGGCGCGCAGGCACGACATCGCCATCATCGAGAACGACGTGCTCGGCCCGCTGGTCGAGGGTCGTCCGCCGCCGGTCGCCGCCTTCGCGCCCGAGCGCACGCTCTACGTCACCTCCTTCACCAAGATCGTGGTGCCAGGCCTGCGCATTGGTTATCTCGCGGCGCCCGACCGCTATGTCGCCGCCGTCGCCAACCGGCATCTCGTCTCCAACTGGATGGCGACGCCGCTGGTGGCGGAGATCGCGACAAAATGGGTGACCGACGGCACGGCGATGGAGCTTGTCGGCTGGCAACGTTCGGCACTGCGGCGGCGGCAGGAGATTGCCGCTCAGGTGCTTGCCGGGGTCGACTATCGTGTCCATCGCGACGGATTGCATCTGTGGCTGCGGCTACCCGGCGACCGCGCCGAGGAGAGTTTCGTCTCGCAGGCCCGTTTGCAGGGCGTGGCGATCGCGCCAGGCACATCCTTCCGTATTTCCCAGGAGCCCTGGCAGCCGGCAGTGCGCATCTCGCTGGGCTCGACTACCGAGGAGGAACTGCGCGCCGGCCTGAGCGTTGTCACCAAACTTCTGCTCGGCGATCCGGAGCATCTCCTGCTGGCGATCTAGGCAAAGATCGCCGCGGAATTGTGCGGAACCAGAAACATTGTCATGAGTTTATTTTCCTGATTGACATGATTTGGCGCGTTCCGCATCGTTGAAGGCACCAAGCTTCTCCAGCAACGGGGAATTCATTGTCCGCGCCCATCATCAAGATCGACGGCATTTCGAAAAGCTTCGGCACCTTCAAGGTGTTGGACGGCCTGTCGATGCAGGTCATGCCGCGCGAGAAGCTGGCGCTGATCGGCCCATCCGGCTCGGGCAAGACGACGATCCTGCGCATCCTGATGACGCTGGAGAGGATCGACAGCGGCCACATCCAGATCGACGGCGAGCAGCTCTACCACATGGAGCGCAACGGCCAGTTGCTGCCCGCCGACGAACGGCATCTGGCAAGAATGCGCCAGAAGATCGGCATGGTCTTCCAGCTGTTCAACCTGTTTCCGCACAAGAGTGTCATCGACAACGTCACGCTGGCGCCGATCTTGACCAAGGGCATGCCGCGCGCCGCCGCCGAAAAACGGGCGATGGAACTGCTCGACATGGTCGGCATGGCCGACAAGGCGAAAGCGATGCCGGCGCAGCTCTCCGGAGGGCAGAAGCAGCGCGTGGCGATCGCCCGGGCGCTGGCGCTGCAGCCCAGGATCATGCTGTTTGACGAGGTGACATCGGCGCTCGATCCGGAACTGGTCGAGGAGGTGCTGAACGTGTTGTGGCGGCTCTGCTCCGAGACAGACATGACCATGCTGCTCGTCACCCATGAAATGGGTTTTGCCCATGATTTCGCCGACCGGGTGCTGTTTTTCGACCGCGGGAAGATAGTCGAAGAAGGCAAGCCCGACGAGATTTTCCGCAACCCCAAGCAGGAGCGCACGCAAGGCTTCCTGAAGAAGATCATCGCGGCCGGACATCGCGTCTGACCGCCATGCCAAGGCGGCGAAGCCGTCCTCAAGGGGCGGCGAAGCCGTCCCGTAGAACGACCAAACCAAGAAGAGAAGCAAGGAGTTGGGAACAATGAAGAAACTTGGCATTCTGGCCGGCGTGGCCGGTGTTGCACTAACCGCAATTCTGGCCGCCTCGACCGCGGGATCGGCCGACGACAGCAAGCTCGAAGAGCTCAGGGCACAGGGCTTCGCCCGCGTCGCCATTGCCAATGAGCCGCCCTACACGGCGGTTGCGGCCGACGGCAAGGTTTCCGGCGCGGCGCCCGATGTGGCGCGTGAAATCTTCAAGCGCCTCGGCGTCAACGACATCGTCGCGTCGATCTCGGAATATGGCGCCATGATTCCCGGCCTGCAGGCCGGCCGTTTCGACGTCGTCACCGCCGGCCTGTTTATGAAGCCGGAGCGTTGCGCAGCCGTTGTCTATTCGGAGCCGGTGCTGTGCGACGCCGAGGCGATGCTGGTAAAGAAGGGCAACCCCAAGGGCTTCAAGAGCTACGAGGATGTCGCCAAGGATGCCACCGCGACGATCGGGGCGCCGGGCGGCGGCACCGAGGAGAAGCTGGCGCTCACCGCTGGTGTGCCACGTGACCGCGTCATCGTCGTGCCGGACGGCCAGAGCGGCCTGAAGATGCTGCAGGACGGCCGCATCGACGCCTATTCGCTGCCAGTGCTGTCGATCAATGATCTGGTCAAGAAGGCCAACGACCCGAACCTCGAAGTTGTCGCTCCGGTGGTCGGCGCGCCGGTCTATTGCGACGGCGCAGCCTTCAAGAAGGGCGACGAAGCGCTGCGCGACGCCTACGACGTCGAGTTGGCCAAGCTGAAGGAGTCCGGTGAATTCGCCAAGATCATCGAGCCTTACGGCTTCTCGGCAGCGGCAGCGATGTCGACAAGCCGCGACAAGCTCTGCTCGGCAAAGTAGGCGTCCTTTTCCTTCTCCCCGTTCACGGGGAGAAGGTGGCTCGAAGGGTCGGATGGGGGCAGCGCCATAGTTTGGTTGGTTCGCGCCGCCCCTCATCTGCCTGCCGGCATCATCTCCCCGTGAACGGGGAGCAGGACGCTGGAAACAACGTCTCGCTAGACATTCAACGCGGGAACTCTCGACCCAATGACCCAATGGTCCGGCTATTTCGGCCTGATAATGCAGGGAGCGCTTGTTACCATCGAGCTGACGCTGATGGGGTCGGTGCTTGCCCTGGTCATGGCGTTTCTCGCCGGGCTGGGGCGGCTGTCGCGTTTTTTCGCCATTCGGGCGCTGGCCACCGCCTATATCGAATTCTTCCGCGGCACCTCGATCTTCGTGCAGCTGTTCTGGGCCTATTTCGTGCTGCCCTTCATCGGCATTTCGCTGACGCCGCTGCAGGCGGGCGTGCTGGCGCTCGGCCTCAATGTCGGCGCCTATGCGGCGGAGGTGGTGCGCGGCGCCATCCAGTCGATCGGCCGCGAACAGTACGAGGCCTGCACCGCGCTTAATCTCGGCCGCTGGCAAGGCATGCGCCATGTCATCCTGCCGCAGGCGCTGCTGGTCATGCTGCCGACCTTCGGCAACAACGC
Organism: Mesorhizobium sp. BHscii; assembly: GCF_053848065.1. Lineage (NCBI taxonomy): Bacteria > Pseudomonadati > Pseudomonadota > Alphaproteobacteria > Hyphomicrobiales > Phyllobacteriaceae > Mesorhizobium > Mesorhizobium sp. BHscii. The sequence continues at coordinate 497,047 of NZ_JBSPKW010000002.1, forward strand.
CATCGAATTGCTCAAGGCCACCGCCGTCGTTTCGCTGATCTCGCTCGCCGATCTGACCTTCCAGGCGCAGGTGGTGCGCTCGCAGACCGGCAACACGCTGGTGCCGTTCACCACCATTCTCATCATCTATTTCGTCCTCGCGCTGATCATTTCCTGGGGCGTGAGATCGCTGGAACGCCGCATGGCGCGCGGTCTCGACGGGGTGCGCGTATGATGGATCGGGCCTCATAATGGAGTGGGATTGGAATTTCGTCTGGGAGATCATGCCGACGCTGATCCAGGGCGTGAAGATCACCATCCTGGCGACGCTGCTCGGCTCGGTTCTGGCCGCGATCGTGGGGCTGGCCATCGCGCTGGCGCGGCGCTCGCCGAACAAGGGCTTGTCGCGCACCGTCGGCTTCCTCGCCGAATTCATTCGCGGCACGCCGCTTTTGGTGCAGCTCTATTTCATCTTCTACGTGCTGCCCGATGTCGGTATCCTGCTGCCGCCGCTGGTGGCCGGCGTCATCGGCCTCGGCCTGCATTACGGCACCTACACGGCCGAAGTCTATCGCGCCGGTATCGAGAATGTGCCGCGCGGCCAATGGGAAGCCGCCAAGGCCTGCAATCTGAACGCCAGGCAGACCTGGACCCACATTATCATGCCGCAGGCGATTCCGCCGATGATCCCGGCGCTTGCCAACTACTTCATCGCGATGTTCAAGGAGACGCCGCTGCTGTCGGCGATCACCGTGCTGGAACTGATGAACCAGGCGAAGAGCGTCGCCAACACCTATTACCGCTATGTCGAGCCGATGACCTTGGTCGGCGCCTTCTTCCTCGTCATCAGTCTTTTCTCGGTCGTGCTGCTACGCTGGCTGGAACGCCGTTACGGCAAGATCGAGAGGTAGTCTTCATGAAAAACTCGCCCGAGATCAGACTGACGCCGACACGGCCGGGGCTCGACGCGCGTCCCCTGGAAAAGCGCGTCGGGTTGATCATCCTTGCGACCGACCATACGACCGAACCGGATTTTCGCCGCATGGTGGCGAGCGACCGGATCGGCGTTTATGTCGCGCGCATTCCCTACGCCAATCCGACGACGCCGGACAATTTGCGCAAGATGCAGCCGTCGCTTACGGCGGGCGCGGCGCTCATCCTGCCCGATGAGCCGCTCGACGCGATCTGCTATTCCTGCACCTCGGCCTCCGTGGTCATCGGCGATGCCGAGATCGAGGCGGCGGTGCAGGCGGCCAAGCCCGGCGTGCCGGTGGTTACGCCGCCGATGGCAGGCGTGCGTGGCTTGAAGGCGCTGGGCGCCAGGACGATCAGCATCCTTACTCCCTATACGGTCGAAACCAGCCGGCCGATGGCGGCCTATTTCGCGGCGCATGATTTCGAGATCGCCGGCTTCACCTGTCTCGGCTTCGAGGACGACCGCGAGATGGCGCGGATTGCGCCTGCGTCGCTGGTCGATCTGTCGCTCGATGCGATGGACGAAAAAGCCGACGCGCTGTTCGTCTCCTGCACTGCGCTGCGGGCAGCACTTGCCGTGGTCGGCATGGAAGAGGCGATCGGCCGTCCGGTCGTCACCAGCAACCAGGCGACGGCCTGGAACTGTCTGCGGCTTTGCGGGGACGACGAGCCGCGTGCCGAATTCGGCCGTCTGATGACGCTGCCTTTGAATTGATTGCAAAGCAAAGGTCATGACCGCGAACGACGTCACCCTCTCCGATATCCGCGCGGCGCGCGAGTGCATCGCAGCTAAGGTCGAACGCACGCCGACCGCGCTTTCTCCGAGTCTTTCCGGGCTCTTGGGTGCGCCTGTTTATCTCAAGCTCGAACATCGGCAGACCACCGGCAGCTTCAAGCTGCGCGGCGCCTCGAATGCCATCGCGTCGCTGAACGCCGAGGAGAAGGCGCGAGGCGTGGTCGCCGCCTCGACCGGCAATCACGGGCGGGCGCTGGCTCATGCGGCGAAGCTCGAAGGCATGCGCGCGACGATCTGCATGTCGCGACGGGTGCCGCAGAATAAGCTCGATGAAATCCGTCGGCTTGGCGCCGAGATCCGCATCGTCGGCAACAGCCAGGACGATGCGCAGCAGGAGGTCGACCGGCTGGTCGCGGAAGGGGGGCTGGTCATGCTGCCGCCCTTCGACCATCCTGGTATCATCGCCGGGCAAGGCACGCTCGGGCTGGAGATCATCGAGCAGGTTGCGGACGCCGCTTTGGTGCTGGTGCCGCTGTCCGGCGGCGGACTGGCAGCGGGTGTCGCCGCGGCCGTGAAGGGCGTCAGTCCGAGCACGAAGGTCATCGGCGTTTCGATGGCGCGGGGTGCCGCGATGAAGGCGAGCCTCAATGCCGGACATCCAGTTTTGGTCGAGGAACTGCCGACGCTGGCGGATTCGCTTGGCGGTGGCATCGGCCTCGATAACCGGCTGACCTTCTCGATGTGCCGCGACCTGCTCGACGACGTGATCCTGCTCGACGAGGGCGAGATCGCCGCCGGCATCCGCCATGCCTATGAACAGGAGCGCGAGATCGTCGAAGGCGCCGGCGCGGTTGGCATCGCCGCCGTGCTGTCCGGCAAAGTCAGGGCGAGCGGCCCCACGGTGCTCATTCTGTCGGGCCGCAACATCGACATGACGCTGCACAGGAAAGTCGTTTGCGGCGCAGCAATTGAGGAGAACGCCGCATGAGCCGAATGACGATACTCACCGAAGCCGAATTGCGCGCGATCGTGAAGCTCGATCTCGATGCCGTCGCCTGCGTCGAGAATGCGTTCCGCGCGCTTGCCACCTTGCCGGTGGCGATGCCGCCGATCCTGCGGCTCGACATTCCCGAGCATCGCGGCGAGGTCGACGTGAAGACCGCCTATGTGCCTGGGATCGACGGTTTTGCCATCAAGATCAGTCCCGGCTTCTTCGACAATCCGAAGCTCGGCCTGCCCAGCGTCAACGGCATGATGGTGCTGCTGTCGTCAAAAACCGGGCTGGTCGATGCACTGCTGCTCGACAATGGTTATCTCACCGACATCCGCACAGCGGCGGCCGGAGCGGTCGCGGCTAAACACCTTTCGCGGCCGGACTCCTCGATCGCCGCGATCTTCGGCGCCGGCGTCCAGGCTGGACTGCAGCTCGAGGCGCTTATGCTGGTGCGGCCGATCGCCGAGGCCCGCATCTGGGCCAGGGACGCCGCCAAGGCCGAGGCTGCGGCGGATGCATTGCGCGAAAGACTAGGCATCGCCGTGCGCGCCGACCCCGACGCGGCAAATGCGGCCGCCGATGCCGACATCATCGTCACCACGACGCCGTCGACCGAGCCGCTGATCAAAGCCGGCTTCGTCTTGGCCGGCCAGCACATCACCGCTATGGGCTCGGACGCCGAGCACAAGAACGAGATCGCTCCGGCGATCCTGCGCATGGCCGATCTCTACGTCGCCGACAGCGCGAAACAGACGCGGCTGCTGGGCGAACTGCACCATGCCATCGCGGCGGGCGTGATGGCGGCCGATGCCGAAGTGACCGAACTCGGCCAGATCATCGCCGGCGAAAAGCACGGCCGGCGCTCAGCCAGCGACATCACCATCGCCGACCTGACTGGCACCGGCGTCCAGGACACGGCGATCGCCACGCTCGCCCGTGACCGTGCGCGGGCGCGGAATGCCGGGACTATTTTCGAAAGCTGATGCTGGCCGCAAGGCCCAACAAACGAGGACCAAGAACAATGCAGCCCAATCTCAAATTCTCGCGCGGCGAATATGGGGATCGCCTCGCCAAGACACGGAAGGCCATGGAGGCCAAGGGTGTCGATCTCCTTATTGTCAGCGATCCGTCCAATATGGCCTGGCTGACCGGCTATGACGGCTGGTCGTTCTACGTGCATCAGGCCGTCATCGTGCCGCCGTCGGGCGAACCGGTGTGGTACGGGCGCGGTCAGGACGCCAACGGCGCCAAGCGCACCGCGTATCTCGCGCACGACAATATCGTCGGCTATGCCGACCACTATGTGCAGTCGACCGAACGCCACCCGATGGATTTTCTCTCGCAGGTGCTGGCCGATCGCGGCTGGGGCAAGCTCAGCATCGGCGTCGAGATGGACAATTACTGGTTCTCGGCCGCCGCCTTTGCTTCGCTGCAAAAGCATCTGCCCAACGCCCGCTTCGTCGATGCCACGGCACTCGTCAATTGGCAGCGTGCGGTGAAGAGCCCGACCGAAATCGACTATATGCGCAAGGCCGCCCGGATCGTCGAAGCGATGCACCAGCGTATCGTCGACAAGATCGAAGTCGGCATGCGCAAATGCGATCTGGTCGCCGAGATCTATGATGCCGGCACGCGCGGCGTCGACGGGATCGGTGGCGACTATCCAGCGATCGTACCGCTGCTGCCATCGGGCCCCGATGCGTCGGCGCCACATCTGACCTGGGACGACCGGCCGATGAAGTCGGGCGAGGGTACCTTCTTCGAGATTGCCGGCTGCTATAACCGCTATCACTGTCCGCTTTCCCGGACTGTGTTCCTTGGTGAACCCACGCAGGAATTCCTCGATGCCGAAAAGGCGACGCTGGAAGGCATGGAGGCCGGGCTTGCCGCGGCAAAGCCTGGCAACAGCTGCGAGGACATCGCCAGCGCCTTCTTCGCGGTGTTGAAGAAATACGGCATCGTCAAGGACAACCGCACCGGCTATCCGATCGGGCTTTCCTATCCGCCGGACTGGGGCGAACGCACCATGAGCCTGCGCCCCGGCGACCGCACCGAGCTGAAGCCGGGCATGACCTTCCATTTCATGACCGGCCTGTGGCTGGAGACGATGGGGCTCGAGATCACCGAATCCATCCTGATCACCGAGACAGGGGTCGAGTGCCTGGCCAATGTGCCGCGCAAGCTGGTGGTGAAGAATTGAGCCCGATGTCCAGCCTTCGCCCCTCACCGATCACGCCGACCGTCGATTTCGACCGCGACGGCGTGCAGCACGGATTCCTGCGGCTGCCTTACAGCCGTGACGATTCGGCCTGGGGATCGGTGATGATCCCGATCTGCGTGATCCGCAACGGCAGCGGGCCGAGCGCATTGCTCACCGGCGGCAATCATGGCGACGAATATGAGGGGCCGCTGGCGCTCTACGATCTCGCCCGTACGCTCGATCCGAAGCACGTCAGCGGCACGGTGATCATCGTGCCGGCGATGAACTATCCGGCGTTCCGTGCCGGCACCCGCACCTCGCCGATCGATAAGGGCAATCTGAACCGCAGCTTTCCCGGCCGGCCCGACGGCACGGTGACCGAGAAAATCGCCGATTACTTCCAGCGCGAACTTTTGCCGCGCACCGATATCGCGCTCGACTTCCATTCCGGCGGCAAGACGCTCGACTTCGTGCCGTTCTGTGCCGCCCATATCCGGCCCGACAAAGTGCTGGAGGCGAAAGGGTTCGCGGCGGTCGAAGCGTTCTCGGCGCCGTGGTCGATGAAGATGCTGGAGATCGATGCGGTCGGCATGTTCGACACTGCCGCCGAAGAGATGGGCAAGCTGTTCATCACCACGGAGCTTGGCGGCGGTGGCACCTCCCGCGCGGAAACGGTGCGGATCGCTCGTCGCGGCGTGCTCAATGTGCTGCGCCATGGCGGCATTGTCGCCGGTGCGGTCGAGATGCAGCCGACCCGCTGGCTAGACATGCCGTCGGGCGATTGCTTCTCGTTCGCCGAGGACGATGGGATGATCGAAACGTTGATCGATCTGAGCGAGCCTGTCGAAGAGGGCCAGGTCCTGGCGCGCATCCACTCCATCGGCCGCACCGGTGCCGCACCTCAAGAGATCAGGGCAAGAATGGGCGGCATGCTGGCCGCGCGGCATTTCCCCGGACTGGTCAAGGCGGGCGACTGCACCGCAGTGGTCGCCGTGCTGGTCGATTGAAAGCAGCCGCAGGGGCTCGGCTCTTGGATTAAGGCAGCTTAATTTAATAGCGCGGCGTCGAGGGGCGCGCGGAAATTCCTCGAGCTCCGCTTTGGCAATGCCGGCGACTTCGGCGTCGCTGAGATAGCTACCGCCGGCGACTTCCTTGAGGAAGCCCAACAGCGCCTCGACCCGCGCATCCCTGACCGCCTTTTGCAGCACGACGAGATTGCCCCAGCCCCGGCGCGCGAGCCGGGGGCACTACGATCGTTGGCGGTCTGCGAAACTGCTTGCGACCGTGCTACTCGATAAGCAGCAAGCCGCGCTTTTTGTCGCCATCGCTGTCGATTGTGTTTATGGCTGAAAACAGGCGCTCACGCTCGATCAGCCAGGGCTTGTAGTCCTCGTTTACGTCGAGGACGAAGACCATGTCCTCGGCCTCCAGATATCCTCCGACTGGGGAAAAATGGCCAGCGCCGGCGCCGAAAATCTTCTCACGGGTGAAGTTGACGATGTAACGGCGGCCGGCATCGTTGGCCCGCTTCATGTGCTCGCGAAACGCATCAGCGCTCAGATTCCGAAGCACGGAAACCTTCCGCCTGGTGTTCGTTCGAGCGACCTCGGCAAGCTCGTCCAGCGTGAGCCCGATGACGCAAAAGCCTGTCCAGCACTTTCCGGTTCCGGCGAGGACTTCGGCTTCGGTTGTCTCCTCCTCGCCGATGGAGCGGAATGTATTTGCGACACTTGCCGGGCCGCACCTTGATCCGTTTGATTGCCATGTGACGTCGGCATTGAAAGTGGCAGCCACGGGGAGCTTCCAGGCGCTGTCAATCAATTCAGGGGTGCGGATAACCGATGACTGGATTGCATCTTGCGAGACTCTGGACTGGCCAGCAATCAAAAGTGCGCTGCCGCCCAGCAGGCCGACGACGGCGATCACAATCACACCGAAAGCGAGACTGCGCTTCATTGCTGAACCTCGGAGGCAGCAACAGGACAATGAAGAAAAGGCACCGCAACGTCAATCAGCGCCGCACCCGGCCAATCAGCCATCCGATGATCTCGCGGATCGCTCGGCGATCACAGGACCTTCTGCCGGAACTTCGAATGACAGCTTGAGCAATCCTGCAGGATAAGATGTAGGAGGTGCTCGGCGGGAGCCTTGGCAGGATCGGCTTCTGCCGCTGCCGGCCGCTTGCCAAGCAGGCTGCCGCCGCCCATCGCCGGGCCGGAACCCATCCTCATGTCGTCGGTGATACTGGCGGGCGCCCGCTCGGCCTTGGCGGCCAGTGTGCTCGCCAGCGTCCCGATGTTACGGGCCAGCGCCTCGAATTCCGAACGGGCCTGGTCGATTTCCAACCTGGCGCCCGAAGGCGGACCCAATGTCGCGCTGGGAAATTCCTCAATGAGGGCAGGGCCGGTGCGGGTACGTAACGTCCCGGCCGCCGCCTTGAACGCCACAGCGTCATAGGCCAGCTTGCCATCGAACATCCCGGCGATCGTCTTTGCGGCAGCGGCCATCTCCTTCATCGAGGACTGGCGCGTCGCGACGATTGGGTCAGGTCCGGCCGCGGCCACCGCCGCGGAGGCGCAGGCAAGCGACAGCATCACCGCGGCGGCGGTCCATTTCACTGAACCACGCCCTCTCCCGCCAATTCGTCGATGATCGGGCAGTCCGGCCTCTCGTCGCCGTGACAGTGCTCGACCAGATGATGCAGCAGGCCGCGCAATCCCACGAGTTCGGCGATCTTCCTGTCGATCTCCACCAGCTTGGCTTCGGCGATAGATTTGACGTCGGCGCTCTCGCGGTCCTTGTCTTGATAGAGCGACAGCAACTGGCGGCATTCGTCGACCGAAAAACCCAGGCTGCGCGAGCGCTGCAGAAACCGGAGGCGGTGGATGTCGGCTACCGAATAGTCGCGATAGCCGTTGTCTGTCCGGGCCGGGCGCAAAAGCCCGATGTCCTCGTAGTAGCGTATCGTCTTGGACGGCAGCCCGGATTTCTCGGATGCGATGCCAATGTTCATGATGAAAATCTCCGTTCGCAAGGAAAATAGACCTTCCAGCAGCTGGAAGGTCAACCGCCCGAGGGTGATTTTCACGCGCCGCAGCCGCAAACTCGAGCGGACGGAGACGTCACCCGCTCAAGGGCAGGAGACGCGGCGTCAAATGAGAGCACTGGGTCTTGGATGGTATCGATTGGGCAGGGAACTTCGCCCGGTGAAGGAGCGGGGTCGTTAGCGCGGATAGCTGCTAGGCCTGCGGACCCCATGTGGGTTCCAGAGCCGTCCCAAGTAACTGCCTACTCACGCGTCGGATTTCGCTAAAGGCGAATCCTAACGTAGGCCAAGGAAGCTAAGTATCGCTATTACGATAACGATGGCCCCGACCAGCCAGATGATGTTGTTCATGACAGCTCTCCTTGTCTTTACCGCGACCCTTATGGCAGCTGGCCATTGTTCCCAAAATTGGGCTTCAAGCCGGCAGGGATCGGGAGCCCGCGCCTCTGGAAGAGCGCGGGCCAACCGGGGTCTGGCCCCGATCCAGCAGCCAATATCCAAGAGATATTCGCTGTCATCCTACAACTGTTAGTGTGCCCTAGTGTTCCATCGATCAGCAAAAAGGCCGTGCCCGGTGAGGGCCGGACGCAATGGCGCCTCGGCCCGAAGCGCGGGCTCCCGGTGGACGCCTCGGTAATGGAGCCTATGTTCCTAGTACCGGCGAACCGCAGCATCGCCCGGCAACAGCACATGCTGAACCTCGGGATGAAATCAAGTCTCAGAAACGTTCATCGAACAACACTCAAAACCTGATGTCCGACATCTGGTGCCGATGATCAAACAACCTCCGGCGGTGGCCCCAAATTTATACCGTGCACACGCCGAGGAGACAGAATATGCCGGCCAAAGCGTATATCAACCGGATCGCGACAGCGGTGCCGGAGCACGAGGTTCATCAATTCTATCTGCGTTTCGCGGCCTCCATGCTTGCGGCCGATCGCCGAAGAATTTTTAAACGCATGGCTGACCTTGCCGGCATCGAGCACCGCTATTCCTGCTTTGCACCTGCCAGCGACCCCGAAGGACCGTCAGCAGACCTGGCCGGGAGGTTCATCCGGGGCGCCTTTCCTGGAACGGCCGAGAGAATGGCAATGTTCGGAGATGCCGCACCTGTTCTGGCGAAAAAAGGCGTCGAGGGATTAGAGCTTGGTGGCGGCGTTTCCCGCATCACCCATCTTATCGTTACCACCTGCACCGGTTTTTCAGCGCCGGGCATCGACCTGGAGCTGGTTGCGCGATGCGGCCTGCCGGAAAGGGTTGAACGCACGATGATCGGGTTCATGGGCTGCTACGCCGGGATCAATGGCCTCAAGCTTGCCCGCCACATCGTCCGCTCCGACCCGCAGGCGAGGGTCCTGCTGGTCAATATTGAACTTTGCACGATGCATCTGCGGGAATCCAGCGGGCTGGAAAAGCTGCTGTCGTTCTGCCTCTGGGGCGACGGCTGCGCGGCTGCGCTCGTCACCGCCGAGCCGCACGGCATCGAGCTCGAAAGCTTTTACTGTATCGTGGCGAACGAGCGGCGGGATCTGATGAGCTGGAGCATTCGCGACCACGGCTTCGAAATGGTCCTTTCCGGCCAGGTTCCAGCAGCGATCCATGAGGCGTTGCGGAGCAACCAAGATGCCATCCTCGGCGATCGGCCGACCGAGGCGATCGACCTCTGGGCCGTGCACCCGGGTGGACGTTCGGTTCTCGACGCCGTCGAAAGGGCCCTGAAGCTTGCACCCACCGCGCTGGAGCCATCGCGCGAGGTGTTGCGCCAGTACGGAAACATGTCGTCCGCGACCGTCATGTTCGTGATGAAAGAGATGTTGAAGGCGCCACCAGGCCAACTCGGCTGCGGCATGTCGTTCGGACCCGGGCTGACGGCCGAAACCATGCTTTTCCGAACGGTGTCATGAGCGGCCTGGAGCAGCGCCAGCTTGAGCCGGAAATCCTCGACGGACTTGCGGGCGACGATCGGCGAGCGCTTGCCGCGCGCCGCGACCTCCGTCGGATCAACGCGCTGATGTTTCAGGCGAGGATCATGGCGTCGCTGCTCCGGAAATTTGTGCCAAGGCCGCCACGCCGGATTCTGGAGATCGGCGCCGGCGATGGCTCCTTCATGCTGGCGATAGCGCGGCGCATGGCCGGGCATTGGCCTGGGGTCCAACTGGTAATGCTCGACCGCGTCGACCTCATCACCGCGCAATTGCAAGGTGATTTTGACAGGCTGGGATGGACGGTCGAAGGCGTCACCGCCGATGTCTTCGACTGGGCGAGAAAGAATGAGGGCACGCGGTTCGACGCGATCACCGTCAATCTGTTTCTGCATCATTTCGACGATGCCGAGCTCGTGCGTCTGTTTTCGCTGATGGCGCCGAAGGCCCCGCTGCTGCTGGCGACAGAGCCGTTGCGAGCGAAACTGGCGTTGGCCGCGACGCGTCTTCTGCCGGCAATCGGCGCCAATGACGTGACCCGAAACGACGCGGCTCAAAGCGTGCGTGCCGGCTTTCGCGGCAGCGAGCTTTCCGGTCTCTGGCTCGCAGCAAACGGCAAACCGGTCGAGGAACGGCGCGCCGGCCTTTTTTCCCACATTTTTGTCGGCGCCAGCGCCGGTGATGACCTATGACGCGATTGTCGACCCATGACGCGATCATCATAGGCGCCGGCCCGGCGGGCACGTCCGCCGCGCTGACGCTGGCCCGGCGCGGATGGGCCGTGGCTATTGTGGAAAAGAGCGTGTTCCCGCGCCGCAAGGTCTGCGGCGAATACATATCGGCAAGCAATCTTGCGCTTCTGGACCAGCTGGAAATCGGCGATGCCTGGCGTGCCAATGCCGGCCCCGAAATCCGCCGCGTCGGCTTCTTTTCCGGCGATGCGAGTGTCGAGGCACCCATGCCTCGTGCAAAAGATGGGCCTTCTGCCAACCCTGGCTTCGGCCGGGCGCTCGGCCGGGATATTCTCGACTGTCTGCTTTTGCAGGCGGCGCGATCGGCGGGCGTCGAAATCTTTCAGCCTTGCCGCGCCGTCGCCATCGATCGGGATGGCGAGATGCAAATGGTGCGAATTCAAGCCGGGAACGAAACGACGATGCTGCGTGCGCCGGTGATTGTCGCCGCACACGGCTCCTGGGAACCAGGACCGCTGCCCAGCCAGCTCGGGAAGACCAACCGCCCTTCGGACCTGCTCGGCTTCAAGGCGCATTTCACCGGGTCGTCCCTGGCGCCTGATTTGATGCCTCTGCTGGTGTTTCCGGGCGGTTATGGCGGCATGGTTTCGGCGGATCAAGGCCGGCTGTCGATTTCGTGCTGCATTCGCCGCGATATGCTCGCACGGTTGCGCAAACACCCTAAACACCGGAGCCATTTGTCGGCGGCCGATGCGGTCTCCCGGCATCTGATGGAATCGTGCCGGGGTGTCAGGGATGCCCTGGAGTCAGCTCACCCCGACGGTTCGTGGCTTGCCGCAGGTCCGATCCGGCCGGGAATTCGCTCCTGCTACGAACGGGACATCTTCCGCGTCGGCAATGCAGCCGGAGAGTCTCATCCCGTTGTCGCCGAGGGCATCTCGATGGCGCTTCAGTCCGGCTGGCTGCTGGCCTGCGAACTCGCATGCGCGCCAGACCGCGCGGCAGGGCGTGAGGCTGCCGGCAGACGCTATGAGGCGGCCTGGAAAAAACTATTTTCGACGCGGGTCTACGCCGCTGCAGCGATTGCAGGAATTGCCCTTCGCCCCGGTAACGCCACCTTGATGGCGGCAATTATCCGGAATTTTCCGCAGGCACTGACATTGGGCGCGCAATTAAGCGGCAAGACAAAGCCGGTTCCCGGCTTTGTCTAACAGGTGGTGCGGCGCATCATGCGCAAATGAAGGCACTACAGCGTGCTCAACGAGCGCTAGCTCCGTCACTTGGGGCAATTCTCCATGTCCGAAGTTCCAGTGCCACTGGCGTTTGTATTCGCATCGGCGCCTGCCATATCCTTACACCGGTCACCCATGCCGTCGGTGCCTGTGGTTGTTGAACCGGTTACGTTTGGATCGGCAGGAGTTGCGTTATCGGCGCCGGGAGCCATAGTGCCAGTGCCTGTCCCGGTGCCCGCTCCCGGATCGCTGGTGCCGGATCCTGTGCCGGTTGATTGCGCCATCGCCGAAGTGGCAAGGGCGATGCTGAGTACGGTTGCAGAAAGAATTTTCTTCATGATCGGTCTCCATTCGAGTTGCCTCGCTGATTGCGATGATTATCCAACGAGCGTTTTTTGGAGTTGTTCCATCAGACAGAAATTGTGATTGAGCCGATGACAATCCAAGCAGCAATGCTGGCGAAGCAGCGACGAGCGCCATCTTTTTTCGGTTTCGATGGAACAAGATCCGCCAGCCACGGTTGGAAGCACAGTCGTTCTACAGCGACTGGAAAGCCGTTCGCACGGCATTCGGACAAGGCCCTGCGCTTCCTCCCCGCGGGGCCTTTTCTGTTGCTGCACGAACTTTCATGGAGCCTGGACCACACCCGGAACGGGCCGGCTAGCTGCGCCATTGAATGCTGTCGTTCACGGCTCGTCGATATCTTGCTTCGAGGGGTTGCGCGAGATGGCGCGTTCCTCTTCGTCGTCCGGCAACGCCTCGTCACTTTCCTGGTACGGATTGTCGTCGTCTTCCTCGGGCAGTTCAGTCTCCTTCTCGAGGTCGTACCGGATGTCGCCGTTTCCTGGCACGCTGTCTGGCATAATTTCGCCGCCCTTAATCGCGTCCCAGTCCTGCTGTTCGATTGTCGGGCCTTCGGATGGATCGTCGGGTTTTCTGCGCGGTGCCATCACAGCTCTCCTATGCATTGGTTGCTGATATGCCTAACTCCGCGGACCGCTGCGTAGTTCCTCGACCGAACCGGCGGACCGCTTTACGGCGTTAGGCGGGTTGCGCAATACCGCCCGCAAGCCACTAGGAACTTGCTTGACCTCTAATATAAGGGCAAACTTGGAAACGGGGTGGAGGGAAAACGGCTCAAAAACAATCGGGAGGAAAGCCATGAACAGCATGAGCCTCACCACGCTTGAACGCGGCAAGACGACAGTCGATGCCGCGGCCCTGGACGCGCTTTCGGCGCAATTGCGCGGCACCGTGCTGAGGGAAGGCGACGCCGCCTATGACGAGGCACGCAGCATCTGGAATGCCATGATCGACCGGCGGCCAGGGATGATCGTGCGCTGCGCCGGTGCCGCCGACGTTATCGCCGCCGTGAATTTTGCCAGGGAAAACAGGCTGCTCGTCGCGGTTCGCGGCGGCGGCCACAACATCGCCGGCAGCGCCGTCTGCGAGGGCGGCCTAATGATCGATCTGTCGCCGATGAAGTCGGTGCGGGTCGATCCGGCGACGCGGCGGGCATGGGTGGAACCTGGCGCGACGCTCGCCGACGTCGACGCGGAAACACAGGCCTTTGAACTGGCGGTGCCGACCGGGATCAACTCGACCACGGGCATTTCAGGCCTGACCCTGGGCGGCGGCTTCGGCTGGATCACGCGGAAATTCGGCCTGACCATCGACAATCTTCTCTGCGCCGATGTGGTTACCGCCGACGGCAAGCTGCTGCGCGCCAGCGAGACCGAAAATCCGGACCTGTTCTGGGCGCTGCGCGGCGGCGGCGGTAATTTCGGGGTCGTCACGGCTTTCGAGTTCAAGCTCCATCAAGTCGGTCCGCAGGTGCTGTCGGGGCTTGTCGTTCACCCCTTTGCCGATGCCGAAAACGTGTTGCGGGAGTACCGAGCGGCGCTCGAAGCAGCGCCCAATGAGCTGACCTGCTGGGTGGTCATGCGGCAGGCGCCGCCGCTGCCGTTCCTGCCGGCCGAATGGCATGGCAAGGAGGTGCTGGTCCTGGCCATGTGCTATTGCGGCGACCTTCAGGAGGGCGAGAAAGCGACGCAAAGGCTTCGCGCCATCGGCACACCGATTGTCGATGTTGTCGGCCCTAACCCGTTCACCGGCTGGGAGCAGGCATTCGATCCATTGCTGGCGCCCGGCGCCCGAAACTACTGGAAGAGCCACGACTTCACCGAGCTCTCCGACAGCGCGATCGAGGTTATCACGGCCGGGATACCGGGACTTCCGGGGCCTGAATGCGAGATATTCTTCGCCCATGTCGGCGGTGCCGCGGGCCGCGTGACAGCGGATGCAACGGCGTTTCCGCAACGCAGCGCGCATTTCGTCATGAATGTCCACGCCCGCTGGCGCGAACCGCAAATGGACCGCGCCTGCATCGACTGGGCGCGCAGTGTTTACGACGCGGCCAGGCCCTATGCCGCCGGCACGGCCTACGTGAACTTCATGCCCGAGGACGAGGTCGACCGGGTCGAAGCAGCCTATGGCGGCAACTATCGGCGACTTCTAGAGATCAAGCAGCGTTATGACCCGCTGAACCTGTTCCGCATGAACCAGAATTTGCGCCCGGCGGAAGACCTGCGCGCCGCATAGCGTATGCAATGACAAGGCCCGCGTCTCCGACGGAGAACGCGGGCCTCGTTGCGCGCAGACGATCACGGGTGATGCGACGCTCAGCTGACGCCCGCCCAGGCAAGGTCTAGTCCTTTCGGTTTCTTGACTCGGTTGGCAAAAACGGGCAGCAAAGCCTTATACGGAGGACATTTCCACCATTTTCAAAGTCGTGGAGGGAGCGTTTTTGATATCGACCTTCGCCCAATCGGCGATCGGTAGAGGGATTGGTTAACCAAGTTTGTCCATCTTTTGAATCAATCGGCAACAGACGCGAAGCGTGCAGGGGGCACTAGGCGACTGTGATTGTGACGGCTGCGAGCCCCGCATGCCGCAAGGCCGATTGAGGTTGGTTGTATGGCGTTTGTGCGTTTGAAAAGCCGGGGTGTTAATCCTGATACTGGATTGACTTCGATGAGGCCCGGCCTGCGCTGGGTCGCGATTCCCGTTGTTGGCGTTGCGATCGCTCTGTGGTCGGTGGCGACCATGGCCGGCCTCCATTCGATGGGAACCTCGCTCACCGCTGCCTCCAACAGTCTTCCGCAAAGCCTGCTCGCGCCGCGAACCATCGCGCTCGCCGATCGCTCGCTTCCCAATTCATGGGCCAGTTCGTGGGCGCCGTCACTGGCAAGCCGACAGCGTCAGGCGTCTCTGCTCAGCCGATGCGATGCCGGTTGCGCGCAGGCTGCCGCGAGCTTCGTGCATGAAGGCAAGTTGGCGCGTCTAAAGCCGTTAGCGAAGCCGAATACCGTGCCTGTTGTCGCAAAAATCTCGCCCGAAGCGCGCTTCGACAGCGTGGTGGCGAAAGCCGCACTGTCGCCGCAGAAGCTTGCTGCTGCCTTTGGCCGAGCCGCTTCCCATGTATCTGGCGCGGCGGCCCCTTTTGCGGTCACCAGCCTGCCAACGGGCGCGCGCTTTGCTGAGCCGGTGCGCCTGCCCGATCAGAATGGTCCCGCATCCGTGCGCTTCGGATCCGAGGTTGCGGAAATCGAACGATCCTCCCGTCTGGCTCTGGCGCTTGCAAACGCATTGCCGGAAGAGATGATCGACGTTTTGCCAGAGGAGGCGACGGCCGACCCTGCTGCGCCGGAGGGCGAGGTGCAGATGGCCTCGCTGCCGCCGCAGGACGAGATGCCTGACAGCATTCCCTTGCCGACCTGGCGCCCGCAAGCGGAAATCGACCAGCCAGCCGAGTCGCCCAAGGTCGAGGCACCCAAGGCCAAAGCGCCCAAGGTCCAGGCATCGAGGGCCGCCAAGGTCCAGTCTCAGCCATCCAAAGCCAACAAGGTGCAGACCGCCGACGCTCCACAGGTCGAGATACCCCGGGCGCCAGTCTTGTCACCGAGGAGTTCGTCACCGGCGGCGATGCCAAGCATGCAAGCCAGCCGGGGCGTGCAAGGCAGCCCGGGCATGCGACGCAGCCCGGGCATGCAAAGCAGCCCGGGCAAGCCGGCCAAGCGGTCGAAGGCCCAGGCCGCAGACATGTTGGCCTATGCCAAGCCCGACAGCCCGGCCGGCGGCGGCGGTGGGGTCTTCCGCAACCTGTTCATCAAGCCCAGCATGGGCAGCGGCGTCGCCGTCTACGACATCTCGGCGAAAACCGTCTATATGCCGGACGGTTCGCGGCTCGAGGCGCATTCGGGACGGGGCTCGATGGCCGACCAGCCGCGCTACGCCAACCTGAAGAATGTCGGCCCGACACCGCCCCACACCTACGATTTGAGGCTGCGCGAATCGCGCTTCCATGGGGTGGAGGCGCTGCGTCTCATTCCCGTCGATGGCAAGAACAAGTACGGCCGCGACGGCTTTCTTGCCCATACCTACCTGCTGCGCGGCGGCCGCGCGGAATCGAGCGGCTGCGTCGCTTTCAAGGACTATGCCCGTTTCCTCGACGCCTTCAAGAAAGGCAAGATCAAACGCCTCGTGGTGCGCGGCTAACCAGGTCGCTGATGCAGTCGGAAGGGCACGGCGCGTAGACCAGCAGCGGCGCAGAATGAAAGCCGCTCTGTAGCGATCCTTCGCGCCCCCTCTGTCCTGCCGGACATCTCCCCCACAAGTGGGGAGATCGGCAGTTTCGACGCTCCGCTCGTTCCTGCAACGTTGGCTATCTGCGAAAGCCGGTGTGACATCCAATCTCCCCCAGGTGGGGAGATGTCCGGCAGGTCAGAGGGGGCGCTGTCCCGCCAGGACCGCTGCTTTGCCGTGTGGACTTTCCCCGCCTGATTTCCACCCAATTGTCAGCAACCGACCTCGAAAGCGTTTTCAATCCCGGCCAGGGATACTATGACTGGATGTACCGGGGCGGCGGCTTCAACCAATCAAGAGGATGTCATGACTATACGCGCTGTCGTTTGGGGCGAGAATATCCATGAGCGGACCAATGAGGTGGTCGCGGGGATCTACCCTGAGGGCATGCACGCAACGATCGCCAACGCGCTGAAGCTCGACCCCGGCATTTCCGTGTCGTGGGCGACGCTCGAGCAACCGGAGCATGGCCTGCCCGCCGACCGTTTGGCGCAAACCGATGTGCTGCTGTGGTGGGGACACAAGGATCATGGCGCCGTCGACGACGAAGTCGTCGAGCGCGTGGCGCGCCGCGTCTGGGGAGGCATGGGGCTGATCATCCTTCATTCCGGCCATTTCTCGAAGATATTCAAGAAACTGATGGGCACGCCCTGCACGCTGAAATGGCGCGAGGCTGGCGAGCGCGAGCGGCTCTGGGTGACGAGCCCCAACCATCCGATCGCCGCCGGGATCGGCGAGTATTTCGAGCTCGAGAACGAGGAGATGTATGGCGAGCAGTTCGCCGTGCCGGAGCCGCTGGAAACGGTTTTCATCTCCTGGTTCCAGGGCGGCGAAGTGTTCCGGTCGGGGCTGACCTATCGCCGTGGCGCCGGCAATATCTTCTATTTCAGGCCCGGCCACGAGACCTATCCGACCTATCACGACGCCACCGTCCAGAAGGTGCTGCGCAACGCCGTGAAATGGGCGCACAACCCGCAGGGCGCAAATCCGACCATCCTCGACGCGCCGAACGTGCCGGTGGAAAAGGCGCTCGAGCCGATCGCCGAGCGCGGCGGAAAACTCCATGATGCGGGCGAAGCCGGCTATCGCTAGCCCGAACCTCGGTTCGGAAAATCCATGGTCGAACCAGAAGGTAAAGCCTCATCCTAAGGATAAGAATCATGCGCCTCCTGATACTCGGCACCGGCTGGATGGCGGAA